>JBAYRN010000024.1:0-54076 GCA_041676625.1 Vulcanimicrobiota bacterium | reverse complement strand
GGGCGACGGCGATTCAATAGACTCCCTTTTCAAACCAAGGAATTGTCCTACTCCGCGTCTCCCAGTAACTTCCGGGCCCGCCCCAAAGCCATCATGGGGAAGTAGTGCCGGTACATGTGATATCTCAGCATAAAACCCCGGCTGAGCTCCTTGCCCTGAGGCAGGGTGCCGTCTTTTCGAGAGAGGTCGGTCCGATCGCCGTGTCCATAGCCCGGAAAGCCGGTGCCCGTAAAAGCGTCTTCTTCCCAGGTGCCGTCCTCGGTCTGGCTGTCGGTCAAAAAGCCGAGTCCCCGACGAGCCGAATTGAGATATCGCTCCTCGGTGCAACCCTGGGCGATTAGCCCCAGCAGGGCCCAGGCGGTCTGGGAGGCGGTGCTCTCGCCCACGCCCCTCAGACTATCGTCCATATAGGAAGCACAGCTCTCACCCCAGCCCCCGTCTTCATTCTGGTGTTCCACCAACCAGTCACAGGCCCGCAAGATGTAATCACAGCGCATGTTTTCGCCCACCTTTTCCAGGGCCGGAAGAGCCGCCCCCGTGCCGTACACGTGGTTGACCCCCCAGCGACCAAACCAGCTTCCATCAGCCTCTTGCTCAGAGCGAATGTACTCCACGGCCTTGCCCACGATAGGGTCGGACATATCTCGACCCAAATAGCCCAGAGCTTCCACCACGTGAGAGGTTACGTCCACCGAGGGAGGGTCCAGCACTTCGCCGAAGTCGCAAAACGGGATCAAGGCCACCAACCGCTCATTGTTATCCTTGTCAAAAGCAGCCCAGGCGCCATTGCTGCTTCGCATCCCCACGATCCACTGTTCAGCTCGAGTCAGGGCCTCGGCGACCTCAGGGTCCTCGCTCTGGCATCGCGCCAGCACCATCATGGCCACAGCAGCGTCATCCAGGTCGGGGTAGTAGTCGTTCTCGTACTCGAAGGCCCAACCCCCGCCCTCCAACTCGGGGCTTTTCATCTTCCAGTCGCCCACCGATCGGATCTGCTGGCCCACCGTCCACTTCAGGGAGTCACGAAAGAACTTGTCCTGGGGACCGTAGCCACAGTCTAAAAGCGCCAACTGGGTGAGCACCGTATCCCACACCGGAGAGGTGCAGGCTTGCAGGAACGTCCCCTGGGGCTGTTTGACCGCCCAGGGCTCGTCGAAGCAGCGCCAGCCCTTCTCCAGAACAGGATGGTCGAGAGAATAGCCCTCGGTCTTGAGGGCCATCAGGGCGTAGATCCACGGTGGTTGGATACCAGCCCAACAGCCGTCGGCCTCCTGACGCCGGATGATCCACTCGATGCACAGGCGAATAGCGTTCTCCCGCCCAGGCTGCAGCTTTAGCCTGGTGTAACGGGCCAGGATCCGGTCGGCGGCGTACAAGAATTTTTGAATGAAGGCACCGTTCTTGGGGTAGGGGAGGCGGATATCTACCTGGTCTCGCCCCTGGGGAAACAGCTCGTTCAGGCGGGCATGAGCAGGAAACGGTACCACCGGACGCCGGGCCGAGATGATGGCCAGCGGCACCATGGTGGCGCGGGCCCAGGAGGCGAAGTTGTAAAGATTAAACGGAAACCAGAGCGGAAAGTGGATGATTTCGGGAGGTAGAGTCGGGGTGCCGTCCCAGGGCCACTCCCCACACATGGCAAGCCAGATCTTGGTGAATCCGCGAGTTTTGGCAACCCCACCATTATTGAGGATGTAATCTCGGGCTCTCTCCATGTGAGGCTGGCCGGCGCAATGACCGTGCACCCGGAGGGCAGCGTAAGCCTCTACGGTGGCGTTGAGGTCACCCGCCTCGGCTCCGTGATAGACCCCCCAGGCGCCGTCTTCTCGTTGCATGTTGAGAAGACACTCGATGACCGACTCGGTCTTGGGGTCGTGCTCGACCCCCAGGATGTGGTAAGCCAACAACCACTCTGCTTCCATGGAGGAGTTGGACTCCAGCCGAGCCACCCAGAAGTGCTCGTCGTTTTGAGCTCTGCGGGTCCAGCCCACCGCTTTTTCGATACTCTTTTCTACGGCATCGTGGGTTGCGAAGTCGGCTTTGACTTGTTGTTGCATGGTCTCGTCTCCGGAGGCGATTTTCACCCTTGTGCCCCAACCCCCGGACTTTGAACCCTGAGAGCGGGAACTCCCAAGCCAAAAACGAAGAGCGGGTTACACACTCGCTACCACGCAAGGGGGCTTATCGCAACAATGAGGATCGCAATCGTAGGCGCCGGACCCACCGGCTTCTTTTTAGCCGGGGCTCTTTTTAAATCGGGACCGGAGGCTCTCACCATAGATATGTTTGAAAAGACTCCCTTTCCGTTTGGGCTGGTGAGATTCGGAGTGGCTCCGGACCATCCCAAGATCAAATCGGTCACCAAAGGGTTTCAAAAGACCATGGACGACCCCCGATTTCGATACTGGGGAAACCTGACCCTGAAAGAGACCGACGGCCCCGGCGACGTGACGGGCACAGAACTGCTGGAGCATTACGACCGGGTCATTCTTACGGTCGGCTGTCAGGATGATCGTAAGCTGGGTATCCCTTTCGAAGAATCGAAGAACAGCTTCTCGGCGACTCGCTTCGTAGGGTGGTACAACGGCCACCCGGACGATGAGCACCTCAATCCCAATCTGAAAATCCGAAACGCCACCATCGTGGGTGCCGGAAACGTAGCCATCGACGTGGTGAGGTTCCTGGCCAGCACTCACGAGCGCATGGCCATCACCGACGCCTCCGATCACTCGTTAGAGGCCCTGAAAAACAGTACCGTCGAGGAGATCGACGTGTTGGTCCGGCGGGGTGCCTGGGATGTCGCTTTCACCAATCCGGAGGTGAAGGAACTACTGGATTTTGAGGACATCCAATTCAATTTCTTTCCTGCTCTGCCACCGCTCGACCAGGAACCGCCTTACGCCGACCGCACGGCGATCAAGAACCTGACCGTGTTCCACGAACTCGCCGAACGGGAAGTGGCTTCACCCCGGATGGTGGTCAATTTCCGCTTCCAGGTTTCCCCTATGGAACTGCGAGTGGATGAAAGCGGCGCGGTCTGTGGAGTGCAGGTTTGCCACAACTCGCTGACTTTCGGAGAAACCCGCTCTGAGATTCGACAGACCGACGAAACTTCGGTCTATCCGAGCCATCTCTTCATTCGGTCAGTCGGTTACTGTGGTAGGCCGCTGGAAGGAGTGCCGTTCAGTGACCGGAGCGGTACCATCCCTTGCGATCCCCAGGGGAGGGTGCTGGCCGAAGACGGCCAGGTTGTGCCGGGGTTGTACGTTTCGGGTTGGATCCGCCGGGGCCCCAGTGGAGTGATCGGGACCAACAAGAAAGATGCCCAGGAAGTGGCCGATGGGCTCCTGGAAGACACCGTGCAGCGCATGCGCTCCGGTGACCGAGAGTTCGCCGAGTGGCAGGAGAGTCGTCTCCAGCCCACCGCCGTGACCAAAGACGACTGGGCCACCCTGGATCAGTGGGAGACTGCCCAGGGTGCCCCCGGCGGACGACCACGCCGCAAGTTGCTCTCCGTGCAACAGGTCTTCGAAGCCCTGGCTCGAGAACAGGCAGCAGCTCCGGCGGGGTAAGGGTTGGATCCACTTTAGAAAAAAGTTAGACTGAAGGTCATGAGCACTGCTGAGCAATATAACCTAGTGTCGGTGGAAGAGTATCTTGAGGCCGAATTGCTTTCGCCGATTCGCCATGAATATATCGGTGGCGTGGTCTACGCCATGTCGGGCTCGAAAAATGTACATAGCTTGGTATCCACCAACACCACTGTGGCCCTGGGAGTCAGATTGCGCGGTAGCCGTTGCAGAGCTTACAACTCCGACACCAAGATACGCATCAGACACCCGAATCACACCCGTTTTTACTATCCGGACGTTTCGGTCATTTGCCATTCCAATCCACCTGGCGATTCTTACCAGGACCACCCGAAGGTCATCGTGGAGGTGCTTTCCGATTCAACTCGTCGAGTGGATATGGGAGAGAAATCCCAATCCTACTTCACCCTTCCTTCCTTGGAGGTCTATATTCTGATTGAGCCGGAGATTCCGCTGCTCATCGTCTATCGACGCCGGGAGCATGAATTTGAGCGCGAGGTGATAGAGGGTAGGGATTCGATCCTTTCTTTGCCGGAGATCGGAGTGGAATTGCCCTTCGAAGAGATTTACGATGGCGTAGACCTCTCCGAGAACTCCTAAAGGACCGCTTCAAAAGGGGTCGAACGCCGGGGCTCATGCGACCCAGACTGGTAACCAAATTCGGGGGCACGTCCCTCGCCGACAAGCGGGCCTGGCTTCAAACTCTCTCTGTGCTGGAGTCCCGCAAGGACAAGAACCCCCTGATCGTGGTCTCCGCCGTGGGTTCGATCCCGGGACGGCCCAAAGTCACGGATCTCCTGCTGGACATGATGGACTCCGAGGACCCCGAGCAAGCTCGGATCGCCCTAGAGTCTCTGCACCGTGAACTGCTCCATGATCTGGAGCTTCCCGGCGATCTCCTCGACACGCTCTTCGAAGAACTGCGCCAGGAAGTGGCCGGTCTGGGGGAGTTACGGGGCCACGAGCAACGGGACCGGGTGGTTCGCTTCGGGGAAAGCTTTTCCGCCGTCATGATGAGCGCTCTGCTCAATGGACACGGCTGGAAAACCTCGGTAGGCTGGCCCCCCGAGTTGGGCATGGTCAGTACCGAAAGTTTTGGTGATGCCGATCTACTGGAAGAAACCCTGGAAAAAATGGCCTCGGCCGTGATCGCGAGCACCCACCTGCTGGTGGTGCCCGGGTTTATCGCCGTGACCGAAGACGGGCGTCCCACCACCCTGGGGAGAGGCGGCTCCGACTACACCGCGGCGGCTTTCGGAGCGGCCCTCAAACGAGACGTGGAGATCTGGTCGGACGTGGACGGGGTAGCCGCTGCCAACCCCACCTTCTTCAACAAACAGCAGAGAGCTGAAGGCCACCCCCGTACCATCCAGAGACTCTCCCACGAAGAGGCTTACCAGATGGCCGCCTTCGGCTCTCGGGTGCTCTACCAAAAGTGTCTTTCGGCAGCCCGCCTGGCCGCCCGCAAAGGTCGCCATCTGCGCATGATCCTGGGCAACACCTTCAATCCCGAAGGCCCCCGTACGATCGTGGAGAGTCACCGCGACGACAGCGCCCGGGCCAAAGGCATCACGGCTCTGGAGAAAGTTCAGCTCCTCACCGTCTATCTGGCCCGAGACGAGGACTACCGAAAACTCTATGAAGAGGTCACGGCGGTTTCGGATGGCGATCTCCTGATGGCCAGCTACTCCACCGGCCGGGCCTCCTTCGTCTTCGACACCCTGACCCCCCAGGTCGAGGCGCTGGAGCGCAAATTCCGAGAAGCTCACCTCTCCCGGGATCAAGTCTTGATCAAGGTGGTGGGTGACGGCATGGCAAGCGATCACCACCAACTGGCCAAGATCCATCAGGCCATCGCCTCCCTCGACAATCCGGACAAGTACGGCGCTCCCCTGGTGCACAAGAGCCCCCAACTTCTGACCAGCAGTTCCTTCGAGGTGATCGCCCTCAAGCGCGGCTCCAAAGAGCTGATCCGGCGGCTCTACCGCGACCTCTTCCGTAGCGATGAAGTGCAGGTGGCCATGGTAGGCCTGGGTACGGTAGGTGGCGGGGTGTTGGAATACTCCACGAACCTCTTTTCTACCGAAAAGACCGCCGTCAAGCTCGGCTTTCCCCTGGCTCTGGTTCGGGACAAGAAAAAGCCGAGGTCGTACTTTCAGGGCAAACTGGTGGAAAGCTTCGAGGAGATTCTCAAGGACGAGCGAGTCGACGTGGTGGCCGAACTCATGGGCGGGCTGGAACCCGCCCGGGAGTATGTCTTGAAAGCCCTGCAGGCCGGCAAAGACGTGGTGACAGCCAACAAAGCCTTGATGGCCGAGCATGGCAAAGAGATTCTGGATATGGCCCGCAAACACCGCCGCAATATCGGTTTCGAGGCGGCCGTTTGTGGCGAAATCCCGATCATTGAAACCGTGCGCAATCTGCCCTCCGATGCCGACGTCCAGGGGTTCGTGGGCATTTTCAACGGAACTTCCAACTACATCATCTCCAAAATGATGGAAGGCCGCGACTACGGAGAGGCGCTGGCGGCCGCGCAAGAAGCGGGCTTTGCCGAAGCCGACCCCACCCTGGACGTCAACGGCTCGGACGCTACTCAAAAACTTGCCATCCTGAGTTCCATCATCTTCCACACCCCGGTGGAGTGGCGCTCCATCTGGAGGCGCGGGATGGAAGACCTGGAAGGCGACGACGTGAAGGAGTTCGTCCGGGACCGACTGGCTGTCCGTCCGCTGGCTTCGGCCCGCCGCACCATGCAAGGACTGGAGCTGTGGGCGGGCCCGGCCCTGGTTCGAGAAAACCACACCATGGCCCGGGTAGAGGGAGAAACGGCGGGGGTGGCTCTCAATCTCTTCGGCCGAGACGAGCCCTTTGCCATGACCGGAAAAGGAGCGGGAAGCATCCCCACTGCTCGCTCCGTAGTCCGAGACCTTTACGAACTGGCGAGAAAGGCCCGCCACCGGGTGGTGGAGGTTCCCTCTTATCATGAAGGCCTACCCCTGGAGACGGTGCCACGCCAAACCTATACCTATCCCTGGTGGGTGAGATTCAAAGTGTTAGACGAGCCGGGTGTCTTCGGACGAATAGCGAGCGTTCTGGGCCAGCACAACCTGAGTATCACCGAGGCGTTTCAACGTGGGACGTTAGGAAGGTCGGCGACTGAGAGAGAAAGTCTGGCAGCTATCCATCTGCAGCTCAAGCGCAGCCAGTGGGGTGCCGTGGAGACGGCATTGCAGGCTTTTGAGAAAGACCCCGCGGTGGTCAGCACCCTGGCCCTTCCGATACTATAAGAGAACACAAGGAGGCCTCCGTGGCGATCAATTGGTTCAAGAAAAAGAACAAGTCCGAACAAGAGCCGGAGGCACCCGAGGCTGTAGAGCCGGAAATTGCCGAAGCCGAGGCTGAACCGGAGCCGGTCGCGGAGACTGCCGAGCCCGCCTCGGCGCAGGAAGAGCAACCACCACCAGATGAGCAAGCCTCTCCCGAATCGAGCGAGGCCAAAGCGGGATTCTTCCGGGGAGCTTGGGAGGCCACCAAGAAGCTCGCCCTCACTCCGGTCGATCCGTTCTTTGAGAACATGGTGGCCGGCCTGGAGCGAACCCGTAAGAACCTGTTGGGCCAGATCGCTTCGGTCTTCCGCCTCCATAAGAAAGTGGACGAAGACTTCTGGGAGGAACTGGAAGATACCCTGATCACCTCCGATGTAGGAACCTCGGCCACCGAGCGGATCCTGGAAGAACTTCGGGAGTACGCCAGGGAGCATAAAGTTTCAGAGCCGGCGGGACTGAAGTCCCGAATTCGCGAGGTGATCGAAGAGATCTTATTGACCGACGAAGAGAAGAGGACCCTCAATATCGAACCGGGTCGGGTCAATGTGATCATCATGGTGGGGGTCAATGGGGCTGGAAAAACGACCTCCACCGCCAAATTGACCCACTACTTCAAGAATCAGGGATTCTCCGTCTTGCTGGCCGCCGCCGACACCTTTCGTGCGGCCGCCATCGAGCAACTGGAAAGTTGGTCCAAACGACTGGAAGTGGAGCTCATCAAGCACAAGGAAGGCTCCGATCCGGCGGCCGTGGTGTACGACGCTTGCTCGGCCGCCAAGGCCCGAAAAACTGACATCCTCTTGATCGACACGGCCGGTAGGCTACAAAATAAGAGCAATCTGATGAAAGAGTTGGAGAAGATCCACCGGGTCATCGGCAAGGAGATTCCCGACGCGCCGCATGAGGTGATGCTGGTTTTGGATGCAACCACCGGCCAGAACGCCCTCTCTCAGGCCCAGCAGTTTTCAGCCGTCACGCCCATAACGGGACTGGTCATGTGCAAGCTAGACGGATCGGCCAAAGGTGGTATCATGGTAGCGGTGGCTCAAGAATTCGGTATACCCGTTAAGTTTATCGGAGTAGGGGAGGCTAAAGACGACCTGAAGCCCTTCGTACCCGAACTCTTTATCAAGGCTCTTTTCGGGGAGTCGGAATTCGAGAAAGCCTGATTCTTTGTGGTATAATGCTACAGGTACAAAGAATGAACCCGGAGTTCACATTCTGTTAACATGAGATTTACATTCTGTTAATGGATGATTCTCCAAAGTGCTTGATAATAAGCACAAGAAATTAGGAAAGTAGGAGCTCCATGAGCGTTAGATCTAACCACCTCGCCCATCACGCCGCTAGCACAATCAATTTTCCCACAACCGGAGGCACCAATAAAAAGGCCGACACCGGGGAAACCAAAGCTAAAAAGCGGGTAAGCGCCGAAGAGCGAGCCGATAAAGCTCGACTGGAAGAGCAAGGTGACCGCGGTGGTTCACGGCGCTCCGAAGGGGCAGGCCGCGAAACTCGAGTCGTCCGTCGAAAAGTTCGTCGCCGCAGGGTCAGCACCCAGCAAGCCCAACCTCAGTTCGGAACCGCGAAATCGCAACAGTCCGAAGGGAAAGCCAAGACCGGCAAAACCGGCCCCCAAAATGGACCCAACCAGACACCGGCCTCGAACAGCCAGCACATGATGCGCCGCATGAACGCGCAATCGAATCTGAACCAGATGACCGCACAATTTCAGAGCGGTCAGACCGGACAACCCAACAGTCCTCAAACCCCGGCCGGCAAGAAAATGGCCATGTTGGGCAATCTTCAGAACTATATGAAGAATGATTACGCGGCGATGAAAGCCAACGATCAAGATACCGCCTTTACCTATCGCACTTCCGAGGCCCGACAGTTGGTGGCAACCCTCGGCTCCATGGTTGCCAGCACCACCAAGTCAACCGACAAGAAAGATTCCAAGTCCTCAGGAAGCAGTGGTGACAAAGGTCTGAGTCCCGAGGCGTTCGGTCGCCAAAAGGGTCTTCTGCGCAAACTCAAAGCGATGTCCGACCCGACCGGCCCGATGCCGGAAGGATTGCCTGTGGATTACAAACCGTTCGAAAGTGTAGCGTAGGAGCTTCCTTCATCGGTAGAGAAGGGTCCCGTACTTCGGGGCTCTTTTTATTTTGTTAGGTCTTCGAAGGTGGGGGTGACCCCGCAATGTGGCTAGAAAAGGTGGAGAAGAGATGAATTTAAGCTTATGGAAGACGGATCCTGAGATTGCCGGGGTTCTTGAAAACGAGACTCGCCGTCAGGTGGAAACTCTGGAGATGATCGCTTCTGAGAACTTTGTTTCCGAAGCCGTCCTGGAAGCTCAGGGGAGTGTTCTGACCAACAAGTACGCCGAGGGCTACCCCGGTAAGCGCTACTACGGGGGCTGCCAGCACGTAGATGTGAGCGAAGAGTTGGCCCGCCAACGAGCTTGCAAGCTCTTCAACGCCGATCACGCCAACGTGCAGCCTCACTCTGGAGCCTCCGCGAATATTGCGGCATACTATTCGGTGATCAAGCACGGTCAAAAGATGATGGCTCTCTCCCTTGACCACGGCGGACACCTCACCCATGGCCATAAAGTCAACTTTTCCGGAATGCATTTCGAGATCGTTCACTATGGGGTTGACCCGAAAACCGAGCGACTCGATTATCAGGTGATCAAAGAGATGGCCCGAGAGCACAAGCCGGATATTCTGGTCACCGGCTACTCGGCCTATCCCCGAGCCATCGATTTTGCCCCCTTTCGAGAGATCGCTGATGAGGTAGGGGCTAAGTTTCTGGTTGACATGGCTCACTTTGCCGGTCTGGTGGCAACCGGGGTTCATCAGAATCCCATGGACTTCGCCGACATCGTGACCACCACCACCCACAAGACCCTGCGAGGGCCCCGGGGTGGCTTGATCCTCTGTAAAAAGGAGTATGCCCGAGGGGTCGACCGTTCCATCTTCCCCGGCTTTCAGGGTGGTCCCCTGGAGCACGTGGTGGCGGCCAAAGCGGTGGCTTTCGGAGAGGCCTTGAAACCAGAGTTCAAAGAGTACATCCAGCAAGTGGTCAAGAACGCTCAGGCCTTGGCTGAGACCCTCACCGAAGGAGGCCTGAGACTGGTCAGTGGCGGGACCGATAACCATCTACTGCTGGTCGACCTGACTCCCATGAGTTTGACCGGTAATGTGGCCGAAGAGGCCCTGGAGAAGGCCGGCATCACCTGCAACAAGAACGCCATTCCGTTCGACCCCAAACCGCCGGCTGTCACCTCCGGGATCCGGTTGGGCACGCCCGCTCTGACCACCCGGGGAATGAAGGAGTCGGAGATGCAGGCGGTGGGCCGCATGATCCTGGAGGTCTTCAAATCTCCTGAAGATGAAGCACAACTCCAAGCCATTCACGGTCAGGTCAAGGAACTCACCCAGCAGTTTCCTATCTACGCCGATCGTCTCAAGAACTCCAGGGCCCCGGAGACCGTTTCGTGAGCGAGCAGACTGAAGAGCAAGACGAGGTCACCGAATCACCTTCAGAAGAGGCTTCGGAAGAGGATGAATCATCTGATGAGCCCGGAGAGGAGACCTCTTCAGTCCAGGGCGAGAGTGAAGCGGAGGAATCCGAAGACGAAGAAGAGCCTGGTGAAACCTACCAGGAGATGGTGGATCGACGACAGTCAGGTCGGAAAGGGGTCAAACTCAGCCGCCTGATTTCGTCGAAGATCATCGACGGCGATTCTGAACGGGAGTGCTACCTCCACCTGGTCGATATTTCCGACGGCGGACTGAAGATCAACTCCGACGACCCGTTTCCGGAGGATCGGGAGTTTGCCCTGGAGATCGGGCTGGCCCCGTTCGGCAACGAACTGGCCACCAGATCTCCCAAGCAAACGTTCCCGGTGAAGGTGGTTTGGACCAAGAGTCTGGTTGGCGGGATGGTGGTTTCCGGACTGGCCTTTCAGAACCTGGACGATACAGCCAAGGAAGTCATCTCCAAGATCATGGAAGGGGCCTCTCCCCAGGGCCGCCGTCTGCACTTTCGACTCAACCGCGTCCTGGGAGTAGAACTGGGCAAAGAGGGTGACGACCAGCAATGGCTCTATCCCCTTACCCTGGACCTTTCGGTGGAAGGGATGAGGATCTGTCTGAGCGATCCCCTGGAAGTAGGAGCGAAGTTTCCCATCAAAGTCTTCCTGGAGTTTGAACTTCCCACTGTGCAGGCCAACGCTGAGGTTATGTGGCAGGAAACGATGCCCTCGGGACGGGTCCAGGTGGGGCTGAAGTTTGAGGACATGTCCGAGCGCGACGCTATGGCCATCAAGACCTACATCGACCAATGTCTCAGCCAGGACGAGGCACACCGCAGGTTGTAGAGGTCGAACCTTGACCGCGAGTGAGGAATTCAGCCCGAACTTCGTTTCGGGACAGTGCGCAACCTGTGGACTACACACCACGGAGGCGGGTCGCTACGAGTGGAACTATGTCCGCCATGGGGGCCGAGTGGTGACCGCCGGCATGCCCACCGGGCCGGATCGAGCCCAAGCCCTGACCATCTTTGAAGACTGGTGCCGACAGAAAGGGGTCACTCCACTTCTGTTCGGCTGCGAACTCAAAGACCTGGACTACCTGTCCGCCTGGCAGGTCACCGAGATCGGGCGCCAACCGCTCTTTAAGGCAAGCTCTGACTTTGACCATACCCTCAGCGGAGAGCATCAGCCCGAATCCCACCGAAAGTTGCGACGCCAGGCCCGACGAGCCTTCTCTAAAGGGGTGAGGGTTCGAGAACTAGACGTTCCCGAACTATGGAGGCTTTCCGAAGACGGTGCCTTCGACACCATGATGTTCGAACGCTGGCAAAAGCGTGGACTGGCCGACTTTTCCTTTCTGGTGGAGTTTCGGATTGAGAAAGGTCAGGCTGAGCGTCGTGCCTTTCTGGTGGAACACCCAGAGTCGGAAAATATCTTGGGTCTGATTTTCCTGGTCCCCTGCGAGCGCGGGTGGCTCCTGGAGCACCAACTGTTGGCCACTCAGGCCCCCAACGGCACAGCGGAACTGGTGTTATGCGAGTTGTTGGCGCGCCACATTCGAAAGGATCGCTTGCTCTCCCTCGGTATCACTCCTCTCTACCAGGCGCTGAGGGGTAGGAGAGGCATCGGGCCCGTGCCCACTATCCTGCAAGCCCTACCGATCGCTATCATCCAGAAGTTATTACCGATGTGGGAGTCGTTTTACGGCTTTCGTAGTCTCTTACACTTTCGGGAGAAATTGGAACCCGATGAATGGGAACCGGTCTATTGGGCAGTTCCCCGGCGAAGGCCGATTCGCGACATCTGGGCCGTTCTTAAAGCTTTTGCCGGGGGCTCGTTTTCGGCCTTCGCCGGCCGTACCTTGGAGAAAAGACTGCACGCTTTTGCCTTGAGCATTCGGGAAAGTCTCTTGCCCAAAGTCAATCTGTTCTACATCGCGACCCTGCTGGTGTGGATCCCAATTCTTTGGAACCTCGACAGCGTACCGCTTTTCGGAAACGCCGAAGCGTGTAAAGTGTGGGCAGTTTACGATCTGTTGTTGCTGGCCCTTTTCATTCTCCACCAGAAGGTCCCTGAGACGGGCAAGCCCAGTTTCACGACCGAATTGTTACTGGGCCTGGTGACCGCTGATACGGTGTTGGCCTGGATCCAAACGGCCATGTATCACGGGGGCCTACCCACCACTCAGCCTCTGGGTTTTTTTGTGTTTGTCATAAATACCGCGCCGGTTTCGGCCCTGCTCTTCCTGGGTTTGGTGAAGTACGCGACCAAACCAGTTCCTTTTAGACGCAGGGACCTGCTCAGAACTTGAAAATCCCTCCAGTATACGAATAGGAGGATCTGATGAGAAGAAGCTATCGTTTCAAAATTTTGACACTTTGCGCTTTACTCGGACTTTTCGTCTTATCGAGTGATCGTTCGTCGGGCCAACTCATCTTGGCGTCCGGAGACTATCGGGTGGTCGAGGTGGATCAAGAGCATCTGCGGGTGGGGGTTGCCTTGCTCGAAGCTCAACCGGACGAGCGGCAAAACTGGATCTATCTGACCGCAAAAACGACCATAAACAAGCGTCACTCTAGCGGTGACGGTTGGTTTCGAGACGAGAAACTTTCCTACGAGGGTTTCCTGAACACTGTTCGATCTGGAGACAAGCTCCGGGTTGAGGGAGGTAGGCGCTGGGACGGAGGAATCACCGCCAAGAAAATTTGGATGTGATACGGCAGCGTCAAATTGGGTAGAACCCCGGCTTTATCAGTAGGTTGATGGGGGACTCTGGGGTTCGAAGAGCGGCGAAAGCCGCTCTTTTTTTGGGAAAAGACCATTTGACGAGTCGACAAAGGATCTCTATAATCACACACGTTCACGCCGCGTTGGTCTAGAGGCTTAGGACGCCGCCCTCTCACGGCGGAAATCACGGGTTCGAATCCCGTACGCGGTACCACACCCAAAAGCTCCTTAACCGGAGCTTTTTGTGTTGAGCGGCTCCGCGTCTTACACGGGCACGAGTATCAGGGGGCTTTTGGTGCTGCCGACTCGAAAAGCTTTTCTATGGAAACCCCGATGTTCTTGGCCCCTCTTCACTATGACTGTGTGCAGTGCAGCAAGGGGTGTCGGGTGGATTTTACCATTCCGGTGCAGCCCCAGGTGGAGGCGGGCATGCACGATAGCGAGTGCGGCCGGGCCCTTCAGCGCGAGGGTTATGTACCCGTGCGAGTGCTGGAAAACGGAGTGAAGACTATGTCTCGCCGACCGGATGGGAGTTGCGTATTGCTACGCCCTGACGGCCTCTGCGCCATTCACGCTGAGAAGGGGTTCCAGGCCAAACCCCGTCCTTGCCGCCAATTTCCGTTTCATCCGATCAACACCCCCGATGGCTTTTACATTGGACTCTCATTCATGTGCACGGCGGTGCAAAAGGACCTGGGTAGGCCCCTGGAGGAGCAGAGAGCCGAGATCGAGCATGCCGTCAGCGAGCTCTTCTTAGAAGTGCCCCCCGAGCCGGTCACGGACCTGCTCATCCCGATTGCAGTCGACTCAAAGGTCAGTTGGCCGGAGTACCTGGAGATCGAGCGTTACGTCTCGGAGGCCCTGAACATGAAAGAGGAAGGGCTGCTGGACGCCCTCTGGTGCACCACCGCCCGCTTGGGGCTGGCCTTTCTTCAGCATCTCAACGATGAGACCCCGTTCGCTCTTTCCACCCTCGACATCACCGCGTCCCCACCCCTCCAGTTCGCCGAACCCGCCCTCGAGTACGCCGCCGCCAATCTGGTGGCGATCGTGGAAACGGCCGACGGGGAAGAGCGAGTCGGCATGGTCGAGAGCTACCTGGTAGGGGAGGCCTTCCACTCGGATCGTTGTGAGCGAGCCATGCGAGCGACTCCTGGCCGGCACGTTCCCCCCTGGTTCGATGGAGAAGTCAGACGCTACTTCCAGCACGTGCTGTTTCGGAAGTTCCTGAGCAATGGGCCGATCCTGGCTCGTATGTTTTCTCTCTGCTCTCTTTATCGAGTTCTACGCCACTACACCCTCGATTCTGCCGCGCAGCAACAAAGAGAACACCCGGTCCTGGAAGATTATTACGCGGCCCTCGATGTAGTGGAAGTTGAATTGATGCTACACGCCGATGGGCTCACCCCTTTTTATGATCATCTGGCCTATCTTTGTCTCAATGTGCTTGATCCCGGATAGATGAAACGGATTTTATCGACGGTGACCTTGCCGGTACGAAAAAATCGTGAGGAACAGACAGTGGCTGTTCCTCACGATTTACTGAGTGAGGGCGAAAGCGAAGCGGTTATTTAACGGGCTTGGAGGGGTCTCCACCGAGCTGCTGGTAGTACTTACTGACCCCCGCAGGCCAGTGACCGTTGGTTCCGTTCGGATCGTTACCGGCACCGGGAGGAGCGTAGATCTTACCGATCTCGGCGATGGTGCGTGCCCCCTTGTACGGTCCCGTGCCTGAGGCCAGAACGCGGGCCATCCGCTCGATCGACTGCTCGGTCGAGCTGAAGCTGATGGGCCCTTTACTATCAGAGACCCCCATCGCGTTCTTTTGGTTCTTGAACGCCTTGGAGGTTCCGTTGCCGGTCTCGAGCATGGAGATAGCAGCTAGAAAGCGTGGATCCAGGTTGTACTGCTTTCCATACTTCTCAAAGGCCGGTGCTAGGTGGCGCATCGGCTCGGGTAGTTTCTGGGCCCAATCGGGTGAGGGTTCAGATTGGCCGGTGGCCCCATTGCTACCGGAAGTCGAGGAGGCTTGATCTGTGCCACCGCCACCGCCACCGGAACTGGCAGGCATCCCGCCACCGGAACTGGCAGGCATCCCGCCGCCTGAGCTGGCCGGCATCCCGCCGCCTGAGGCTGCCGGTGAGCTACCGCCGAGGAACCCGTCGATTCCAGGGGACGACGGATTTCCAGCAAAGTTGCCGTTGCTGCTTGCCATCCCCTGGTTACCCATAGTCATAGCCATTAGCTGCATCATTTGGGTCATGAGCAGCATGCAGGCTCCCATCATGGCGCCAAAATTGGACCCAGGGTCGCTTCCAATTCCGGCTTGAAAGGTCGTGTTTGGTTGAGTTGGAAAAGTTGAGGTCGGGAGCTGAGCCTGGTTCAAACGTGGGCTAGCCAATATGTTCATAGTTGTTCTGATTCCGCCTTCACTAGGTTTACAAAGTCAAGCTAACAAGGGCGTGTGGAATATAGTTGGATCGCAATGTCGAAATGTTAACAATTTGAACTAAACTAGATCTGCTCCGCAAGTCGACGGAACTTTTGCAACGCCACCCGGTTGACATTGAGAGGTCTTCAAGAAGTTCGATAGAAGCCGGGGTTATCTATGTCGAAGAAGTTTTTAGTATTATTGGCTGCCTTATTGCTCTGTCGGCCGTTGGGTGCCGAGCAGACGCCTGAAATGGTGGAGGAGGTCTTGCCCAGTGGTTTGCGGATCGTGGCCATGGAAAACCCCGGATCCGATACCGTCTCGGTCAACGTCTTCATCGCGGCGGGCAGCCTGGATGAGTCTGCCGAGACTGCCGGTCTTGCCCACTTTTACGAACATATGTTCTTCCGAGGAACCCCCACCCTTTCCGGTCTGGCTTTCAAGAAAGCGATCGAAGATCGGGGAGGGATCACCAACGCCACCACCGCCAAGGACATGACCCACTACTTCATCTCCCTGCCCGCCCAGGAGGCGGAAAGGGGACTGGAGCTTCTGGCCGATGCCTTGATCCGGCCAGAGCTTGCCCAATCGGGGATCGACGTGGAACGCGACGTAGTCCTGGAAGAGTACCGGATCGGGGAGAACAATCCGGGCCGGATTGCCATCGATAAGCTTTACCAACTGGCCTACAAGGAACACCCCTATTCCCAATCTCCCATCGGTACCAAGGAACGCATCAAGAGTTTCCAGCAAGTGGACTTCGTCAAGTGGAAAAACAGCCAGTACGGCCCGTCGCGCTGCACCGTGGTGGTGGTGGGAAACATCGATGCTCAGAAGATGGCCCGGAAAGCCAAATTTCTGTTCTCTCCCTTCAAGGGCAGCGAAGCGAAAAAGCGCGAACTCGTGGAACCGCCTGCCCCTCCGGCAGAGCCGGTCCTCTCCGAAGGAAACGGACCAATCGGAGCAACCCTGATTATGCTGGGGTTTCCAGCCCCTTCGGCTCACCAGGCCAGCGACGTCTACGGGATGGATGTCTTGAGCTTTTTGCTGGGCCAGGGCCCTCACAGTAAGCTCTACAAGAATTTGGTCAAGGGCGACGAGATCGCAAACACCGTAGACGTGAGCTACCTGACCCCCAGACAGCGGGGCCTGATGATCGTGAGCGCGCTCGGGGAGACCAAGAAAGCCACTGACATCCGCCGGGCCATTCTCGAAGAGATCGAAGCCGTCCGCCAGGGAAAGTTCACCGAGGAGGAGCTGGAGAGGGCCAAAGCTCACCTGCTCCAGACCTTTGCCCAGAGCAACGAGACCAATTCCGGAAAAGCCGACACCATTGGCTTCTACAGCGCCCTGGGAGTACCCGACTTCTGGAAGAGCTATCCCCAGGAGATTGCAAACGTCAGTGCCGACGACGTGGTGGCCACGGCCGAAAAGTATCTGGCCGGAGGGTACTGGGGCTACACACTGAAACCGAGAGGTAAATAGAGTGAAGCTCACGGCGCTCCTATCGATCCTCCTGGTCTTGATGGGCCTGGCCTCGGCCGACCCAACTTCCTTGACCGCGACGACCAGTAGTCCCACCAGAGCCCACGTCCTGGCCGCCCGAGCTACGCCGGCTCGGAGGGTGTTGTTGCCTAACGGCATGGTGATCTTGCTGAAGGAGTCTCCCACCCACGACTTGATCGCCGTGGAACTCCTGTGCCAGGTGGGACTGGCCAACGAGGAAACGCCTACGGCTGGACTGATCGCTCTGTGGTCCAGGATCCTGGAAGAGCGACTGGACGACGCCACCGAAAAGCACTACCGGATCGTAGACAAGGCGGTCTCCATTGAACCGGATTTTTTGCGAATTTCGATTCAAGGCCCGGCCACCGACGGGGAAGCGATGATCCGGGCTCTTTCCGATCTGGTCAAGGATGACGTTTATCCCGAGAAATTGGTAGCCCGCCATCAAAAGCGGCTGGTCAACGACATCAAGGAGGGTCGAGCAGGCGCCCAAAACCAACTCTACTCCATCTTTCGTAGTCTTTTTTACCGCTACCATCCCTATCGCCGAGAGCACACCAGCGGCACCCTGGCGGTGGAACGGATCGATTCCAAGATCTTGACTGAGTTTCACCAGCGTTATCTGGTACCCGATCGCCTGGTCCTGGCCGCCTGTGGCCGCCTCTCTCGAACCGTCTTAGACGATCTCGCCCGAGAGCTATTCAGCCCTCTCAAATCTCGAAACGAACCTGATCTTTCGGTACCCTGGGAGCCCAAGGCCACCGAGAAGCGGATCGATCTCGGAACTTTAAACAATATCGCCTGGGTGCTGGTGGGTTTTCCGGCTCCCAGTGCGGCCTCGGAAGACCATATCCCTATGATGCTCATCGACGCGGTGCTGAGCCAGGGTCTCTCGTCTCGACTCTTCAATGAGATCCGAGAAAAGAAAGGCCTGGCCTACACGGTGAGTGCCATGCACCCGGATCTGAAAGGCCCTTCCCATTTTCTGACCTACGTGATCACCCGCCCCCACGATGCCGGGAAGGTCCGCCGGGATGTCTTGAAGCAAGCCGAACTTCTTAAGGAGGAGCCCCTCACCGAAGCGGAACTCCAGGCGGCCAAGAACAAGCTGATGGGCTCCTTTCTCAAGGAGAGAGAGACCAATCGCGGGACCGCTTTCCGCCTGGCCAAAGCCGAAAGCATAGGACTCGGGTACGGCTACGAAGAGAATTTTGAAAAGCGGTTGGCAGAGGTGACCGCCCAGGACATTCGAAGGGTTGCTCAGCAATATCTGGCAAACCCCACGGTCATTATCGCACGGCCCGCCGGTAAGCTCTATTGGGACGGATAAAGGATGGAAATTTTTAGTGTAGCGATCGACGGCACAGCCGCCAGTGGAAAGTCCACGGTGGCTCGTCTGCTGGCTCAGAAGCTCAATTGCAGTTATCTGGATACCGGGAAACTGTATCGAGCGCTGGCTCTCGATCTCTTAAGTAGAGGCCACGAAGATCCCGCCGGCTGGGCAAAAATGGACCTCGGCGATCATCTCAGAACGGTTAAGATCCGACTGGACACTCCTCCCGCCGGGGAGTGCCGTATCATCCTGCACAACGTGGACGTCGGCCATCGCCTGGACGATCTCAAGGTGGAACACGCGACTCCCTACGCCGCCCGGCTTCCGGAGGTTCGAGAGTTCTTGCTAGACGTCCAGCGGGATCTGGCCAAGCGGAGTTCGGTGGTGATGGCCGGCCGGGACATCGGTACCGTCGTTCTACCGGAGGCTACTCTGAAGGTTTTTATTGATGCTGACCTGGAAGAGCGAGCTCAGCGCCGCCTGGCTCAACATCAGGACAATTTCACCAAACAGGAATTAGCCGAAGCGGCCGAGGCTCTCCGAAGACGGGACGAAGCCGACAAAAACCGTTTGCTTGCCCCTATGTCGGCGGCCAAAGATTCCGTCCGCCTGGACTCCACGAACTGGTCTGCCGAGCAATTGGTGGAAGACATCGCCCACATACTGAAGTCCAAGATAGATGGATACCTCCAAGAGTACTAAGACATATTCCTACCTGATCGGACAAACGTTGGGATGGATCATTTTTCGCTCCGTGGGTGCCCGGATCGTGGGCAAGGAAAACGTCCCGGCCACTGGCAGTGTCCTGCTAGTATCCAACCATCAGTCGTACCTCGATCCCCTGATCGTGTGTCTGGCCTGTCCGAGGCGGCAGGTTCATTTTATGGCCAAGGAAGAGCTTTTTCATGTCCCCACTCTAAAGCACATGATGCTCAATCTTGGCGCTTTTCCGGTCAATCGGGAAGGACCGAGCAAGGCTACTCTGGTTCAGGTTCTCAGGCTGCTCCGGGACCAACGCTGTTTGTGCCTTTTCGCTGAAGGTACCCGTTCCAAAGATGGACGACTGCATGCCTTTCAGCCCGGTTTTGCAAAGATTGCCAAGAAGACCAAAACCCCGGTTATTCCCATCGGGGTCACTGGAACCAGACGGCTTTTCGAGGACATCCAGGGTTCATCATTGCCACTGTGGAGCCAACTGATTGGAAGCAAACCGCCCACCATGCGCGTGGGCTCCCCGATCTCCTGGGAGCTATCCCCGGAAGAGATCGTTCGAGAGACCCATCGGAGTGTTCAACGCCTCCTCGAGGAGTGACAAGGGGCTTAGGCGAACCTGGCAGCAAATGAATTCCAACATCCCACTGGGAAACCTGACAAAAGAAGACTTCTTGGCCGTTTATTGGCAGAAAAAGCCCCTTTTGATCAGGCAAGCTTTCCCAGCCTTCGAGTCTCCGCTGGAGCCCGACGAGCTGGCCGGCCTTGCTTTGCAGGAAGGCGTCTTGAGTAGACTCATCCTGGAAAAGGGTGGCGATTATCCCTGGCAGCTTCGACATGGGCCCCTTCCCGAAGACACCTTCGACAGCCTCGGCGACAGTCACTGGACGGTCCTGGTCCAGGAGGTTGATAAGCACGTGCCGGCGGTGGCCGACCTCTTCGATCGCTTCAGCTTCTTGCCCAACTGGCGCAAGGACGATGTGATGATCAGCTTTGCCTCCAAAGACGCAGGCGTGGGTGCACACATCGATTCCTACGATGTCTTTCTGCTCCAGGGGAGCGGACGCCGACGCTGGGAGATCGGGGAAGCCATGAGCGAACAGGAAGCGCAGTATCGAGAAGGACTCGACATTCGCATCTTGGACAACTTCGTGGTCACTGAGAGCTACGAGTTAGAACCGGGTGATATGCTGTACTTGCCTCCCGGGGTTCCTCACAACGGAGTCTCCATAGAACCCTGTCTTACCTATAGTTTTGGCTTTCTGGCTCCCTCTCGAGCCGAGGTGGTGGCCGACTTCGGAGACTGGCATCAGAGCAGGTTTGGCACCCTCCGATATAGCGATCCCGATCGGCTGGGGAGCGGTCACCCCGGGCTCATTTCCGAACACGATATCAATCGGGTGCTTCGACTCTTGCAGCAGGTACCAGTGGAAAGAAGTGCACTGGCCGAGTGGTTCGGAGCCTTTATTACTCGTCCCCAGCGAGCACCCGCCGAGGTGGAGGAGTACGAAGGTCCGCTGGAAGACTTCACTGCCGATTTTCAGGACAGTGGAGTGTGGCGCCGCCACGAAGGGGTGAGACTGGCGGGCTGGACCGAAGGCACTCCCAGACTTTTTGCCGATGGGGAGATGCTCGATTTGGAGTTGACGGAAGAGCAGGTCAAACTACTCTCCGGCTCTCGGGAACTGCCCTTCGAGCAGGTTTCGGAAGACCCCGCAGTGATGAAGGTACTCTACGGTTTTACCTGTCGCGGTTGGGGATATCTGGTGGCCGACGAATGAGTATCCCCGTAGTCGCCATCGTGGGCCGCCCCAATGTGGGGAAATCGGCACTCTTCAACCGCATCCTGGGACGCCGCCAGGCCGTGGTGGCCGATCGTCCCGGAGTCACCCGGGATCGCATCGTGGCCCAGGCCGAGTGGAACGGGCGGGAGTTTCTGCTGGTGGACACCGGTGGCATGGACCCCTACGATACTGATGAGCTCCGCCAGGAGGTGTTTCGTCAGGCCCAGATCGCTATGGAAGAAGCCGATGTGATCTGTCTGGTCTGCGACGGCCAGGAGGGGATCCACCCGCTGGATGAAGAGGTGGCAGCCCGTCTAAGGCAGAGCGACAAACCGGTCATCCTGGTGGTCAACAAGGCAGAGAGTCCCGAGGCCGAACTGGACCGTTATAGCTTTTACGCCCTGGGACTCGACGAGCCGATAGCGGTCTCGGCGATCCACGGAACCAATACCGGAGATTTTCTTGACCGGGTTCTGGAGAAGTTTCCTTCCCAGGAAAGCGCGGCCGGGGAGGTCGCCGAGATCTCCATGGCGCTGGTGGGCCGTCCCAACGTGGGCAAGTCGTCACTGCTCAATCGCTTGACCGGGACCCGGCGTAGCCTGGTGCACGATAAAGCCGGAACCACCCGCGACACCGTGGACAGCTTGGTCGTGGAGGAGGGGCAGGCCTTCCGGATTTTGGATACCGCAGGGATACGGCGCAAGGCCAAGATCGACGATGAAGTCGAGTACTACTCCTCGCTCCGAGCCGCCAGTTCACTGGAGCGAGCCCAGGTGGGAGTTCTGGTGATCGACGCCATGGACGGAGTAACCTCGCAAGACAAGCGAGTGGCCGGTCTGATCGGTGAAGCCGGTCTTGCGGTGGTGGTATTGGTCAACAAGTGGGATCTCATCGGAACCTCCGACGACACAGTGGCTCGCAGGGAAAAATTTGTCCAGGAGCTGAGCGCGGACCTCGACTTCATGTCGTACGCTCCGGTTCTATTTTTGTCGGCTGTCACCGGTGAAGGGTGCGAAGAGATTTTGACCACCGTAGAGGCGGTTTATGAACAGTGGAACCGCCGGGTAGCGACCCCTCTTTTAAACGAGGTGGTTCACGAGGCAGTGGCCCTACGCCCACCCCCGTCCTACAAAGGTCGAGTTCTCAAAGTTTTGTACTGCTCTCAACGAAAGACCCGTCCGCCCACATTTTTGTTGAAGGTAAACTCGACCGACCTCATACATTTCAGCTATGAGAGGTATCTCGAAAACCAGTTGAGGGATGCGTTCGGTTTCGTGGGCACGCCGATCCATCTCAAGTTTGGGAGTAAATAGCCGATGTTTGGAATCTGGACTCTAATTGTGATCGTAGCCGCCTACTTACTGGGGGCCATCCCCTTCGGGATCATCATCGCCCGGTCCGCCAGTAAAGACCTGACCAGGTCTGGCAGTGGAAACTCGGGGGCAGCCAACGCCTTTCGCACTCTGGGTGCCAAAGGGGGAGCCCTGGTGTTGGTGGCCGATGTGCTCAAGGGTACGGTGGCTTGCCTTCTGGCCTACGTGGCCCTGGTACCAGGCTTTGCTTTAGCCCCTACCAAGGCGATTCTCGGGTTGCTGGCGGTGGTCGGTCATAACTACAGCGTGTTTCGAGGCTTCAAGGGAGGCAAAGGCATCGCCACCACTTTCGGGGTGGTACTGGCCCTGAACCCCAAAGTCGCCTTTATGGCAGCCCTGGTGTGGCTGGCTCTGGTGGCCCTGAGCAAGTTTCCGTCGGTGGGTTCGCTTTCGGCCGTGACCGCCATGCCGATCCTGATGGCTCTGGAGGGGGGGGACATTTCTTCCATCCTCTTCTGCGTAGTGGCTGCAGGGTTTGCATTTTTCCGTCACAAAGGCAATATAGAGCGGCTTCGACAGGGACGAGAGCTTCGTTATGACGAAAGAACCGTTAGGGGCTCGTAGGTTGTGACGCGTCTTAGAGAGATTAGGAGTCATTGATGATCGAAATCGAAAGCATTCGAGGCTTATTGGACCAAGTTCTTACCGTGTCCGTGAGGGAAAAGGCGAGCGACGTTTATATCAAGTCGGGCAAGACCCCTATGCTCCGGATCGAAGGAAACCTGATACCCATCGAGTGTGCGGCCTTGACCCCCGAAATGATCGAGCACCTGGCTATGACGATCATGCCTCAGCACCAGCGAGAGAAGTTCGAAAATTTCCGTGATGCCAACTTCATCTATGATATCGAGAACGTGAGTCGCTTCCGGGTCAACGCTTACCGTCAAAAAGGCTCAGTCGCCATGGTGATGCGGCGGGTGGAAGACGAAATTCTGGAATTTGACACTCTCGGTTTGCCCCTGGTTCTGGGTCAATTGGCTATGCAAAAGCGAGGACTGGTCTTGTGTACGGGACCCACCGGTTCGGGTAAGTCGACCACCCTGGCTTCCATGATCAAGTATCGCAAAGACCGCTCCACCGGCCACATCGTGACTCTGGAAGATCCCATCGAGTATCTCCATGACGATCAGGAGACTTGCATCGTGAGCCAGCGGGAGATCGGCCAGGACGTTGGGACCTTTAGAGAAGGCCTGGAAAGCGCCGTGCGGCAGGCCCCCGACGTCTTGCTGGTCGGGGAGATGCGCGACCCCGAATCGGTACAATCCGCTGTCTACTTCGCTGAGACCGGTCACCTCGTGCTCAGCACTCTGCACGCCAACAACGCCTATCAGACCATCGAGCGGATCATGCAGTTTTTCCCCGAGGACATGCAAGCTGCGGTCCTGGCTCAGATCTCTTTGAACCTGCGCGGGATTATCGCTCAGCGTCTGATCCCTGGAGTCGATGGAAAGCGAGTCGTGGCTACCGAAGTATTGATCGGAAACGCTCGGATGTCGGAGTTGATTCGGGCGGGTTCCCTGACTCAGATGAAGCGTGAACTCGACCAGTTTCACCCTGAGGGCATGATGAGCTTTGACCACTCCCTCATCAGCCTCTACAGGACGGGCCGTATCACCGCCGAGGAGGCCCTCAGAAACTCCGACAACGCCAACGACCTGAAGCTAAAGTTGAAGTCGGTGGTCATGCCGATGGGAGGAGGAGGCCAGCAATAGGTGAGCGACTACGGGGACGAGGACGAAGTCATAATTCACACCGCGGAAGTGGTGGACGAAGACACGGACGCAATCAAACCGAGGCATTACGAAAGAGCAACACCTCTACCCAGTCGGGTGCGCGACGGCTCTTTTGAAGAGGATCATCTGGTAGCCGGAGGGGAGCAGATCCCTTATCAGGCTATCGAGTGTCTGGCTCTGGGTGTGATCGACCAGATGGTTAAGGATTCTGAGCTGAAGAAGGGTCCTCTTCAAAAGATGGTCAAAAAGGTGACCGGTGGAGAAGAGAGCGATTCAGCAAAAGACCGGGCAAAACAGACTCGCGAAACCTACCTTCTCGATGTTTTTACGAATCTTCAGGATCAGCCTTTTCGTTTCGCTGCGGGCAACGTTAACTACAAGTCCTTCCTGGACAAGGTTACCTACGTCTCCATGCACAACTTTTTTCGATTCGTGGTACACTTTGCCCGCAAGGTGCCTCACGCCATGGCCACGACCTCTACGGCAGCTTTTATCGCTAAGCGGCGAGACCGAGTAGCCCACTACGACGACTTTCATGATTTCGAGCTGGAGATGGCCCAGCAACTCAGATATCAACGAGATTTGATACCGATAGCGGAGCTTGATCTCAGCCGCGACAACTATATCGAGGAATGGTCCATTGACGACGACTAGTAAACTCTCTCTTGAAGAGACACGCCACGTAGCAAACTTATCCAAGCTAGAATATAGCGAGGAGGAGCTTCTGGAATTGAACGAAGAAATGTCCCGCATTTTGGACACCGTCTCCCGCTTGGACAATGTGCCGGTGGACGGGCTGGAAGCCACCTTGGCGGTGGGGGCCTACGCCAACCGTTTTCGAGCCGATGAGTCCGGGGAGTGCTTGGACCCGGAGTCTGCTCTTCAAAACGCTCCTCAAACCCGAGACGGATGCTTCGAGATCACCCGAATCATTGCCAAGATAGAATAGGAATCTCATGTCGAGTTTAAGAGAGTTGGCTCAGCGAGTCACCGAATCTGGACAGGCCGATCTGCATGTCCGAAAGTCGTTAAGTACCATCGACGAACTGGAGCCGAGGTTGGGTTGCTTGTTGCATTCCGACCGGGAGTTTGTGGAGCAACAGCTCCGCTCTCTGCAGTCTCGGTTGGCCGGAGGAGAGGAGCTTCCCCTGGCCGGGGTGCCGATCGTGCTTAAAGACAATATTTGTGTCAAGGGCCAGAAAACGACCTGTGCCTCACAAATGCTCGGCAATTTTGTGCCTCCTTACGATGCCACGGTCTGGCAGAAACTTCAGAAAGCCGGAGCGATCCTGGTGGGCAAGGCCAACATGGATGAATTTGCCATGGGTTCCTCCACTGAAAATTCAGCCTTCGGGGTAACCCGAAATCCCTGGGACACCGAGCGGGTGCCGGGGGGAAGTTCAGGAGGCTCGGCCGCTGCGGTCAGTGCGGGTTATGTACCGGTCTCTCTAGGGTCCGACACCGGCGGTTCCATTCGGCAACCAGCATCCTTCTGTGGGATCACCGGACTCAAGCCCACTTACGGCACGGTCTCCCGGTACGGTCTGGTGGCCTTCGCCTCTTCCCTGGATCAGATCGGACCTTTCGCCCGTTCCGCTGAAGACGCAGCCAGACTGCTGGCCTGCATCGCAGGCTACGATCCTATGGATGCCACCAGCTCCGAACAGGAGATCGATCCTGAGCTTCTTCAACTCGAAAACACCGCCGCACTAAAAGGGGCTCGTCTGGCTCTGCCCCGGGTGGTCTCCACTCTACTGCCCGAGGAACTCCAGGACACCTTTCAAGCCACCGTGGAAGAGTTTCGCAAACTGGGGGCCGAAGTCGAGGAGGTCGATCTTCCGTATATGGAGGAGTCGCTCTCGGCCTATTACGTGATCGCCCCCGCCGAAGCCTCATCGAATCTCGCTCGTTACGACGGCGTTCGTTACGGCCAGAGGCCCCAGGGTGAGTTCGAAACCATTTCCGAGCTCACCACCCGGACCCGCAGCGAGATGTTCGGCAAAGAGGTCAAGCGTCGCATCATGCTGGGAACTTACACCCTTTCAGCAGGCTACTACGATGCCTATTACAACCGGGCGCAAAAAGTGCGGACGGCGCTTCGCAACGCCTACGTGGAGACTCTCAAGAATTTCACCGCCATTCTCACTCCCACCACGCCCGGTCCAGCTTTTAAGATCGGCGAAAAAGTGGACGACCCGGTGGCCATGTACCTTTCCGATATCTTCACCGTGTCCGCCAACTTGACCGGACTTCCGGCCCTCTCAGTCCCCTCACGATTGTATCAGGGTCTACCCCTGGGGGTTCAACTACTGGGCCGCCCTTTCGCGGACAAAGAGCTCCTCACTCTGGCGCGGGACTATCAGCGGGCAACGGACCATCACCTTCAAACCCCGGAGTTGGCAGTCCACGGATAGGTAACACGGGGGCTAAGGATCGGACCAATCCTCGACGGTCAAGCCGGGAATACCGATGAAGTCTTTAGCATTTAGGGTCGCCAGAATCAAGTCATGACGAATAGCGCAGCAGGCGATCATGAGATCCAGTGCCGGTCGTGTCTTTCCTTTCTTGCGAAAATTTCCGGACAGCTTTCCAAAGATCTCCGCATCGGCCTGATCGAAGGGAATAACCGGGTAGCGATTTTCTAGCAAATCACGATAGCGTCGCCAATAGGAGGTGGAGTCTCGCGCTTCTAAGCCTTGGATTAACTCAGCCAGGCACACCGAACTCGTGCAAACTAGAGCATCACCCAACCGACGCCAGTGTCTTTGTACGGATTCCGTAGGATGGTTCTTAATGGGTTGAGAAAAAACTGAGGTATCAAGAAGATGGGTAGCCAACACTCTCAACCATCCAGCGTAAATTCAGCCTGCTCTAGTGTTCGTGGGGGCAACTGGAACTCTTCGCTTTCCTGGTCGTCATAGCGGGACAGGTGGGCCTCCCTTCTCTCCCAGACCGACCCCTGCGCTTCTTCCAGGGGAAGGATCCTTACCAGGGGTTTCCCATGCCGTGTCACGATGATGGGTGTGCGGGTTCGAGCCACCTGCTCACAGAGTTCCGATAGCCGCGTTTTGACTTCAAATATACCGATCTTGCCCATATAACAAGCATACCTGGTTGACCAGTTTAAAGTCAACGCCCTTTCGCGGACAAAGAGCTCCTCACTCTGGCGCGGGACTATCAGCGGGCGACGGACCATCACCTTCAAACCCCGGAGTTGGCAGTCCACGGATAGGCAACACGGGGGCCGGGCGGTCGGGGAGATAGGGGCCCAGCTTTGCTTCACCGGTCTCTTCGGAAAAGGCGTCCATTCCATTGGGCAGCCCTTCGGCCTCCAGGCGCTCCCGGATACCCTCGGGTAACGGAACCTCGGTGGGGTACTCGCCGGCGGTGGCCTGCCACCAGTTCCAGCGAGAGAGGAGATAGTTTCCTCTGGCCTGAGCTAGCTCAAAACGGGCGCGAGCACGGGCCGCCTGAGACTCCAACAACTCCACGTTGGTGGAGATCCCGTTTTCATAACGCAGAACTGCTACCCTCAAGGCCTCTTCAGCCTGGGTCACATTCTCCTGGGCCACCGCGATGGCTCTCCAGCGGTCTTCGAGTTGATGATGAACTTCATCGAGTTGCAGAACCACGTCTCGCTCGGCTTGTTCCAGATCGTGAGTGAGCTGGTGCACCGCTTCATTGGCCTGTTCTTTTTGCCAGTGAGAAACCCCACCGTCGAACAGGGGCACACTCAAGACCAGGGCCGTGGTGTTCTGGGTCTCCGGGCTGAAGCCGGTGGCGTTTTGGTTGACCGTGGTATTGGTCAGATCGAGCCTGGGATTGTTGCTGGTCTCGGCCAGCTCCATCCGGGCCCGAGCTTGCTCCACCGCCCACCTTATGCTGCGCAAGTCCGGGCGGGTTTCCAGAGCCGTGAGTTTCGACTCCGAGAGTTGAAGTTGATCGTTGGGGGGGTTGATCGAAAGCGCATCCAGTTGGAGTCTTCGGTCCAGCGGTTGATCCAGCAGACTCAGCAGCCTGGCTTTGGCGATCGACTCGGAGGTTTCCGCTTCGATCAGGATCTGCTGGGCCTGGGAGGCCGCCGCAGAGTTGCGAAGCACATCGAAGTGAGCGGCCACCCCCTGCTCAAACAAGAGCTGGGAAGTCCGTAGGTTGGCCAGTTGAGCGTCTAGGTCGTCCTGAGCGATGGCCACTCGCTCTTGAGCTAGCAATGCCTCGATGTATCGCTGGGCCACCGCCAGAATGACGTTATTGAGTTCTGCTCGATACTCTTCCTGGATGACCCGTTTCTCCAGCTTGGAGGCGAGTACACTCCACTTCATGCGGCCGAAATCGAAAATAGCCTGGCGCAAGGTCAGAGTAAACTGGTAATTGTCGGCGGGGCTAATGACCGGCCCACCGGGGAAAGAGACCGGCGGCTGAACTCGCGAATAACCGGCCGAGAAATCCAGGGTGGGGAGGGCCGGGGCGTAGGCCTCCTGGACCCGGTACTCAGCCTGGCGGATACGAGAAGTGATCTTTTTCAGGGACGGGCTCTGCTCCAAAACCTGTGCCATGGCGGATCGAAGGTCTAGATGTAAGAGCTCTGGGGATGAGGGCGGAAGACTTTCTTCCAGAGGAACCGGACGTGGAGGGGCAAGCTGTTCAGGGTGGGCGATTTGCCGTCCTTCGTGGGTTGTGATCGGGGAGGGACGTTTTGCTTGCGGGGTTTCTTCCTCGGACTGGGCCGACAGAGGCGACCAGAGCACCAAACCAAGTGCCAAACTGCCCGCTATTTTCTGGAACCTGGAAGCCGGTGCGGTCATTGATGCCCATTCACGTCGGAGTATAGGCCCCCTTGTCTTGAGGGCAGTACAATATAACTACATTAAAGCCTGAAATCCTTCCCAAAGGGGAGTTTCAGGCACGGGCAAGAACCTCGAAAGCGTGTCGCTCCGACGTCGCTATCTCTTGACCATCCTGGTTCCGGTCGCTTTTCTTTGTACTCTTCTTCTAGGTGCCGAGGGCTACTTCCAAATAACCCATACCCTGGAAGAAGAAAAAAAAGAGCTGCTCGAACTGGCCGAGCAACACGCCGATCGCTTCGATGCCTACTTTCGCCAAGCCTCACAGGGGGCGGATGCTCTGGCTGCCTATCTTTCTGCCGGCCCCAAGCCCACCGAGAGCGAGATATACTCCCTGCTAGAGGCCGAAGTCTCCAACACCCCCTTCATCTTTGGTGCGGCAGTGGCGGTGGAGCCTGGGAAGATCTCGGGTCGAGAGCTGTTCGCTCCCTATATCTTTCGCTCAGGCACCGAATTGGGACGCCTGGATATCGCCCGAGAAGCTTACGATTATACCGACGGAAACTGGGAGTGGTGGACCCTGCCACGCACCACCAGCAGACCCTGCTGGTCCGAACCGTATCACGATGAGGGAGCCGGAAACGTCGTCATGTGCACTTACTCGGTTCCCATCTTTCGAGAGGGAGAATTCTGGGGAGTCACCACGGTGGATGTGGAGCTCAGCAGTCTGCGGGAAACCGTCTCCTCGGTGATGGCCGAGGAGGCTCGCTTCGTGATCGTCACCTCCGGAGGCAACATCGCCTATCACCATCAGGAGAATTGGCTCGGCAAACCCGTGGTTGCTCTGACCAATGTCAAGGGCGTGACGGAGGAGATCGAGGAAGTTTTCCGCCACCTGCGAGCTGGGGAGTCAGGCGTTGTCTCTCTCTCCCGCGAAGAAGGCACCGACATTTGTTCCTACGCCCCGGTCCGTTCGACGGGTTGGGGATTTTTGGCTTTTATGGACTCGGATCTTGCTCTGCAGGGTGTTCGAGACCAGATCTTCCGACTCTTCGTCGCTTCGGCAGGAGTCTTGTTGGTCATTTTCTTCGTGGTCCTGTTCGCCACCGGCAGACTGGTCCAACCGATCTTTGCTCTCCAGCAGGCCACTGAGCAGATAGCAGACGGCAATCACGAGATCGCACTTCCGGTGGACTCCGGCGATGAGCTGGGTGCCCTGGCGCGCTCCTTTGAAAAAATGGCCGACAAAGTCGAGGAGCGGGAAGAACGCATTCGCAAGTTAGAGAATACCCGGTTTCGAACCCTGGTGAAAAACATCCCGGGGGTGACCTTCCGATGCTCCAACGACGCCGATCGGACCATGGATTTCGTCAGTAATCCCATCGAAGAGCTGACGGGCTATCCAGCAGAAGCGTTTATCGGAGACAGTGAACTCGACTACCACGAGATCGTACTACCGGAAGACAGCGAGCGTCGAGACCAGGCGATCCAGGCAGCGGTCTCGGCCGGCGAGCCCTGGGAGATCGAGTATCGCATCCGGCGCAAGGACGGTAGTCGGAGGTGGGTCTACGAATGTGGCCGAGCGGTTTCGGCCGGAGACGATCGATGGTGGCTGGATGGGATCATCCTCGACGACACCTCCCGCAAAGAGATGGAAACCGCTCTCCTGCAGGCCCGCGAAGAAGCCGACGCCGCCAATCAGGCCAAGTCGGTCTTCCTGGCCAACATGAGCCACGAGATCCGGACCCCCATGAACGCCGTGATCGGCCTCACCCATCTGGTGCTGCAAACCGACCTGAATCGACGCCAGCGAGACCACCTGACCAAGATCCAGGGTGCTGCCAACAATCTGCTGGGGATCATCAACGATATTCTCGATTTCTCCAAGATCGAAGCGGGCAAATTGGAGATCGAAACCATCGACTTCCGTTTGGACGAAGTGTTGGAAAACGTGATCAGTATTCTGGCCCCGAAATCGGCCGAGAAAGGTCTGGAACTTTTGGTGACCCGGGAGCCGGATATCCCCTCGGTTCTGGTGGGGGATCCCCTCCGCCTAGGGCAGATCCTCATTAACCTCGCCAACAACGCCATCAAGTTTACCGAGCAGGGTGAAGTGATCATCCGAGTAGAATCCGCCGCCCCCGACAAGCTGAGGTTCTTGATTCAGGATACCGGTATCGGGATGACCCAGGAGCAGGTCGGACGGCTCTTTCAGTCTTTTAGCCAGGCCGATTCTTCCACCACCAGGCGCTACGGAGGGACCGGGCTCGGGCTCGCCATCTGCCGGAAACTTGTGGAGATGATGGAGGGCGAAATCTCAGTGGAGAGCACCCCCGGCGAGGGGAGCACCTTTAGCTTCACCATAAAGACCAGTCCTTCAAACTCAGGTCTTCAGAGCAGCTTTGTACCAGCCGAGGACCTGGCCGGGATGAGAGTGCTGGTGGTCGACGACAATACCACTTCACGCACCATGATCCAGGAAATGATGGAAGCTTTCTCCTTTCGAAGCAGCGGTGTTTCCAATGGCGAGGAGGCCTTGCTAGAGCTAGAAAATGCAGCCTCCGACGACCCTTACTCCCTGGTGCTCATGGATTGGAGAATGCCCGGAATGGATGGTCTGGAGACCAGTCGCCGGATCCGCCAGAGTGCCCGGGTCAACCCCCGGATCATTATGGTCACGAGCTACGGACGTGAAGTGATTCGAGCCCAGGCCGATCGGATCGGACTGGATGGCTTCTTGATGAAACCGGTGACACCATCGTTACTGTTCGACTCCATCCAGGCCGCCATGGGGCAGCCCACGGAAAGTCTGCCCTTTCAGCAACCTTCCAGCAGCGAAGTACCTCGCTTCGGAGGGGGGAAAGTGCTTCTGGCCGAGGACAACGAGATCAATCAGCAGGTTGCCTATGAACTGCTAAGCCAGGCAGACCTCCAGGTGAGCGTGGTGGGCAACGGTCAGGCAGCGGTGGAAGCGGTAGAAGCCGAGGACTTTCAATTGATCCTCATGGACGTGGACATGCCGGTGATGGACGGCTACGAGGCCACCCGGGAACTGCGCCGGCGAGGCTGCAAGCTACCTATCCTGGCCATGACCGCTCACGCCATGGATTCGGCCCGAACCAAGAGCCTGGAAGCGGGGATGGACGAGCACTTAACCAAACCCATCAACCCCGCCCAACTCTATGCCGTGCTCGCTCAATACCTGGACACCACTTCAGTTGAACCCCTGCCGGCCGAAGACATCTCAGACACTTTAGGGCCTGTGGCCCTTGTCCTGGAAGGGGTGGAAGTCGAGCGGGGAGTGAGCCGAGTGGGTGGCAATCAGAAGCTCTACCGGAAGCTCCTCCACGATTTTGCCCGTAACTACGGAGACGTCGTCGAACGCCTCGCCGGGGCTGATACCGGGGAGGCCAGGAGCCTGACCCACAGTTTGAAGGGCGTGAGCGCCAACCTGGGCGCCGTTCAGGTTGCCGAGGCCGCGGCAAAAGTGGAGAAGGCAGCTCGAGAGGGCAAGGAGTTTGCGCACCTGCTAGAGTCTTTAGAGCGCACTCTGATGCCCATCTTGCAGCAGATCCGTGAGCTCGAGCCCCAGGCGCCGACGCAAAAAAACGACCCTCAGCTCACCCGGGAAGAACTCTTAGAACGGCTCTCGCGTTGTGCAACGTGGGCCGGGGAAGGCGATATCAGAGTAGAGGAGGAACTGCTGGCTCTCGAGAGCACCTTGAAGCAGCACGGCCAGGCAAAGCTCTACGCCGAGGCCCTGGAGCGGGTCGAAAACTTTGATCTCGACGAGGCCGCCCGATTGTTGCAAGACCTGATCGACGGGGTGAAACATGAATGACAAGCCCAAAATTTTGATCGTAGATGACGAGCCGCTCAATCTCAATGTGCTGGCCTCCTTGCTACGGACCGATTACCGGCCGGTCGTAGCCAAGAACGGTGAACAGGCCCTGGAACGAGCCTCCACCGACCCATCCCCGGACCTCATTTTGTTGGACATCATGATGCCCGAACTGGACGGTTACGAGGTCTGCCGCCGCCTCAAGGCTTCTGAACGCACTCGCGACATTCCGGTGATCTTCGTGACCGCCATGGGAGAGGTGGAAGACGAGACCAGGGGCTTTGACCTGGGAGCGGTGGACTACATCACCAAGCCGATCTCTCCGCCGATTGTGGCGGCCCGGGTGAAGACCCATTTGGAGTTGCGGGCCGCCCGAATGGCTCTGCTGCAACAGAATGAAACCCTGGAAGAGAAGGTCAAAGAGCGCACTAGGGAGCTCTCCCTGACCCGAGATGCCACCATCCATAGCCTGGCCGGATTGGCGGAAACCCGGGATCCCGAAACCGGTGGACACATCCGGCGAACCCAAACATACGTTCGAGTCCTGGCTGAGTATGTTCAGGACAACCCCCGCTTCTCCGGCGAATTGAGCCCGGAAGTCATTGAGCTTCTCTACAAATCAGCACCACTCCACGATATCGGGAAGGTGGGAGTACCGGATTCGGTACTTCTTAAGCCCGGCAAGCTTACCGACGAAGAGTACGAAGAGATGAAACGCCATACCATCTATGGCAGAGACGCCTTGCTCCAAGCCGAAAAGGCTCTGGATGGTACCAGCAGCTTTTTGAGCTACGCCACCGAGATCGCCTACACCCACCAAGAAAAATGGGACGGCTCGGGCTATCCCCAGGGACTTCGAGGAGAAAACATTCCTCTCTCCGGTCGCTTGATGGCCATCGCTGATGTCTATGACGCTCTGATTTCGCGACGTTGCTATAAACCCGCCTACACCCACGAGGAAGCCGTCCGGATCATTCGAGAGGGTAGAGGAAGACATTTCGACCCTGAGTTGACCGATGCGTTCCTGGAGATCGCTGAAGAGTTTCGTAGAATTGCCGACCAATTTAGAGATGATGCCGATGCTTGATTACAGCCGCCCCCAAATTCTTATCGTTGACGATACCCCCTTGAATATTCGAGTCTTGAGTGAGGCCCTGAAGTCGGATTACTCGGTGGTAGCCGCCACCAGTGGAGCCAAGGCCCTTCAACTCTGCGCCAAGCAAAAGCCCGATCTCATCCTGCTGGATGTCATGATGCCTGAAATGGACGGCCACGAAGTGATGAGGCGGCTGCACATCGATCCTACCATGACCTCGATTCCGGTGATCTTCGTGACCGCGCTCAGCGATGTGGAAGATGAGGAGAAGGGCCTCCTTTTGGGAGCGGTGGACTACATCACCAAGCCGTTCAACCCGACCCTGGTGAGGGCGCGTGTCCGCAATCATCTGGAACTCAAACAACATCGAGACAATCTGGAGGCGGAGATCCAGAGAAGGAGCGAGCAACTGTTGGAGGCACGCCAGGATCAGGCGCGGCTGGAGGGAGAATTGGATACCGCCAGGCGGTTGCAACTCTCCATGCTCCGAGAGAGAACCCGCAATTTTCAGGACCGGGCGGAACTGTCCGCTTTCCTGAACCCCGCCAAGTCGGTGGGTGGTGATCTCTTTGACTACGCCGTTTTTGGGGAAAAGCTTCTCCTTTGCCTGGGGGACGTCTCTGACAAGGGGACCGGGGCAGCCCTATTCATGGTCAAAACCCTGACCCTCTTTCGCGCCTTATTAGAGACCGACAAGCAGCCCGATCGTTTACTCACTCGCTTGAACAATGCCCTCTGTCAATTCAACGACGAATACATGTTCGTGACCATGGTGTGTTGCCTGATCGACCTGGAAAATGGACAGTTTTGCTGGGCCAGCGGGGGCCACGAACCTTTGCTGAGGTTCGGAAGCGGAATGGCGGAGTTCTTGGCTCAGGAAACCGGTCCAGCCCTGGGGCTGATGGAAGATTCGAGCTTTCCGCTTCATCAGGGGGCCCTGTCCCAGGGCCAGGGCCTGGTTCTGTACAGCGATGGAGTGACGGAAGCCCAGGCCGACGACGGCGTCGTCTTTGGGGAAGAGCGGTTCTGCCAGGCCGTTACTGAACTGCAGAATCCCGACGCCCAGGAGGTCTGCGACCAACTGCTGGACCGCATCGGTAGTTTCGTCCTGGGGGCGGAACAGTTCGATGATCTGACGGTTGTTGCGGTTAGCTGGAAAGGAGTAGCTGGTGCATAGAGTCTTTACCCTGGCAAACGAATGCTCTCAAGTAGAGCCGATCCTCAACGAGATGGTCGCCCACCTCGAAGAGCAAGGAGTAGGGGAGGAGATCCTGCACGACCTGCGCCTGGTCAGCGAAGAGTTGCTGCTGAACACTGTTTCGTACGGATATGAGAACGGCGTGAAGGACCGGCTGTCGGTGAGCGTGACCAGAGAGGGGGGAAGCTTGATCTTCGAGTTTCGAGATGAGGCCTGCGCCTTCAACCCATTAGAAGCCGAAGAGCGAGATCCCGAGTGTGACCGCCTAGGTGGATGGGGGATTCCCCTTTTGAAAGAGTTGACCGATGCCATCGAGTACCGGCGCGAGGGTAAGCAGAATGTCCTGATCCTGCGTAAGAATGAAAGATGAAAAGCTGACCCCGCGTCGAAGCGCGGCTTCAACGGAACTGACGGAGGAATGAAATGTCCCTAACTGTGGAAGTGCTAAGAAGTGACAACGGAAATTGCCGGATTGAATTGAGCGGTCGCCTGGACACCGCCACAACCCTGGAGTTCGATCAGAAGATCGAGTCGGTGGACTGCAGCGCCCACCCCGTCCAGATCGTTGACCTCTCCGCTCTGGACTACATCAGTAGTGCAGGCCTGCGTTCTCTTTTCAAAGCCAAGAAGCGAGCCCACGCTGCTGGTGCCCAACTCCTGTTGGTCAATCCTCAACCTCAAGTGAGGAAAGTGTTCGACATCGTAAAAGCCCTTCCCAAAGAATCCGTCTTTACCAGTGACCAAGAACTGGACGCCTATCTGGACAAAATGCAAAGAACGAGTTCTTAGACTTCCACCACAAGGAGATCGTGCAGGTCGTGGAGCAACCGGTTCCACAGCTATAAGGAGGCACGATGAGTACTTGGGTCCGAGTGGAAGATATCGCATCATACGAAGGGCAAAGGGTGGAACTGCGGGGCTGGTTGGCGCGCATCCGCTCTTCAGGTAAACTCCACTTCCTGCAAGTTCGAGACGGTAGCGGTCGGATCCAGGCGGTCGTGACCAAGGCCACCTTCGACGAGGAGCGGTTCAAGGATCTCAAGCGGCTCGGCACCGAGAGCGCGATCATCGTACGGGGTCAGGTAACCAGGGACGAGCGTTCCAAAATCGGATACGAAGTCCAGGTCGATGAAGTGGAGGTCGTCTCGGAATCCGAAGGCTACCCGATCACCCCCAAGGAGCACGGCACCGACTTCCTGATGGAGCACCGTCACTTGTGGATCCGAACTCCCCGGCAACACGCGGTGCTCAGAATCCGGGCCACCATCATGAAAGCCATGCAAGACTGGCTGGACGACCATGGATTTCTGCGGGTGGATACCCCGATCCTCACTCCTGCAGCCTGCGAAGGCACCACCACCCTCTTTGAAACCGACTATTTTGAGGAGAAGGCGTTCCTCAGTCAGAGCGGTCAATTGTACAATGAGGCCACCGCCGCCGCCTTCGGGAAGGTCTACACCTTCGGCCCCACCTTTCGAGCCGAAAAGTCCAAGACCCGGCGCCACCTGATGGAGTTTTGGATGTGCGAACCCGAAATAGCCTACTGCGACTTCCAACAGAACATGGAGATTCAGGAACAGTTCTTGAGCTATGTGGTGCAAACAGTCCTGGAAAAGCGAGCGCTGGAACTGGACGTCTTGGAGCGAGACACCGAGAAACTGGCCAAAGTGAAGGCGCCCTTTCCCCGAATCACCTACGACGAGGCGGTAGCCAGGCTCAAAGAAAAAGGGGTGGAGTTTGAAGACGGCAACGACTTCGGAGGGACCGACGAGACCTTGCTCTCTGAGGATTACGAGACTCCGATCTTTGTCACCCATTTTCCTACCGCCATCAAAGCGTTTTACATGAAGCCCGATCCCAACAACCCAGCCAGAGTTTTGGGTGCCGACGTGCTCGCGCCCGAGGGCTACGGAGAGATCATCGGCGGGGGTGAGCGCATTTCCGACCTAGCTTTGTTGGAGCAACGAGTCGCCGAACATGAGTTGCCGATCGAGAGCTATCAGTGGTATCTGGACCTGCGGCGCTACGGTTCGGTGCCTCACAGCGGTTTCGGAATCGGCCTGGAACGAACGGTCAGTTGGATCTGTGGCCTGAGCCACGTGCGAGAGACCGGAGCGTTTCCTCGAATGCTCACTCGGATGTACCCCTAGGATTGCAAGATGGCCGGACATTCGAAGTGGAATAACATCCGAATCAAGAAAGGTCGAGTGGATGCGAAACGGGGGAAATTGTTCACCAAACTCTCCCGGGAGATCCTGGTAGCGGGCAAGCACGGAGCCGATCCTGAAGCCAATTTTCGACTCAAAATCGCCATCCAAAAGGCCAAGAAGGAAAACCTCCCCGCCGCCAACATCGAGCGTCTGCTGAAGAAGCTCGCCGGCGGAGAAGGAGCCAACGAACTCGAAGAAGTCACCTATGAGGGATATGGGCCCGGCGGGGTCGCCATCATCGTGGAGGCAGCCACTGACAACCGCAACCGAACCGCCGCCGAAGTTCGACTGGCCTTTAATAAGAACGATGGTGGCCTGGGGGAGACTGGTTGTGTTTCCTGGTCCTTCGACCAGCGAGGCAAACTGCTGGTGCCTCGAAACCAGACCACCGAAGACGAACTCTTCCTGGCTGCCACCGAGGCGGGAGCCCTGGACATCGGAGAAGAGGAGGAGACGGAATTCTTTTTCATTTTGACCGAGCGCAACGATCTCCACGAAGTCCGAGTGAGCCTGGAGCAAACCGGTCTGGATATCGAAGATGCCCAGTTCGTCATGATCCCGCAGAACACCCTGGAGCCGACTCCCGAGGAGACCATCAACTGTTTACGTCTCACCGAAGCTCTGGAAGACTGTGACGATGTTCAACAGGTGTTCTCCAATATCGAATTGAGCGATGAACTGATGGCGAAGATCGAAGACCAGATTTGAGCGAAACAAGACCCGGTCCCACCAGATTGCTGGGGGTGGACCCCGGGATCGGGCGAACCGGCTATGGACTCATCGAGACCTGGGACGATCAAGTCCTGCACGTTGAACACGGATGTTTGGAGACCAGCACCCAAGATGATCGGCAGACCCGAATCCTCGATCTTTATACACAATTCAGCGACCTGCTGGACCGCCTGAAACCAGACTTTGCGGGAGTGGAACACCTGTACGCAGGACGAAATGTGACCACCGCCATTCAGGTGGCGGAGGCCCGAGGGGCGTTGCTGTTGAGTCTGGCCCAGAGAGGCATCCCTTCTCGGGCCTATGCCCCGGCGTCGATCAAACTGACCATGACCGAATCCGGCCGGGCCACCAAGTATGAAGTGCGGGAGGTCGTGATGATGCAATTGGGCCTGCAAGACCCTCCTCAACCGGACGACGCCAGCGATGCCCTAGCCTGCGCCCTAACCCTGTTATACGACATGATGGAGGACGAAGAAGAATGATCGAGCACTTGTGCGGTGATTTGATCCGACGCGAGGAAGGCAGCGTGGTGGTAAGGGTAGGAGGCATCGGGTTTCAGTTGGAGGTGCCCTCGGGCTCTTTTCACGCCAATCAGGTGGGTGACTCAGTAACCGTGCTGACAACCCTGGTGTTCAGGCAGGAGGCGGTGGCTCTCTACGGTTTTCAGACAGCCACCGAAAGGCAGTTCTTCAATCTCCTAACGGGGATCAGCGGAATCGGACCAAAGTCGGCCCTGGGAATTTTGAGCCACGCCAGTCCCGCCCAATTGGCCGAGGCGATCGTTCAGGAAGACATCAGCAGCCTCACCAAGGTCAAGGGGATAGGCAAAAAAGGCGCTCGCCGGATCATCCTGGAGTTGGGGGAAAAGATCAAAGCCCTGAAGCCGGAAGCCGGTCGAGCACGGCCGATGGAGCTCTCAGCAGGGGCGGCTGCCATCGAAGAGGCCACCGAGGTTCTCCTTTCACTGGGCTGCACCGAGGAAGAAGCGCAAAGCGCCGTGGCCGCTGTCGCTCAAGGAATTTCTCTGGAAGCAGACGATGCCTCCGAGCGGCTGGTCATGCAAGCGCTGCAGGTGCTGGGCGGGGGAGGAGAGATGATTGGAGGATAGCCTGCCGTTGCTCAGAATTGAACAAAATGCCAGCTCCCCAGAGAATTCTTTCACCCCGCCGTACCGAGCGCGAGACGGAGGATTTTGATCGAAGTCTGCGTCCCCGCAGCCTGGATGAGTATGTCGGCCAGCACGAGGTCGTCAAGAACCTTCGAGTCTTTCTTCAGGCCGCTTGCAAGCGCGAGGAAGCCGTCGATCACATTTTGCTCAGCGGGCCTCCCGGACTGGGTAAGACCACGCTCGCCAACCTGGTGGCCAAGGAGATGGGAACCCAGTTGATCTCCACCTCCGGTCCCGCCATCGAGCGGCCAATCGATCTGCTGGTACTACTGCGTTCCCTGGGCCCTCGCGACGTACTGTTTATCGACGAGATCCACCGAATGTCTCGCACCGTCGAAGAGATCCTTTATCCGGCCATGGAGGACCTGGCTTTTGACCGAATCATCTCCAAAGGCGTGAAAAAACGGGCCGTGCGCCATAAGATCGAACCGTTTACCCTGGTTGGTGCGACCACCCGATCGGGAAGCCTCTCGGCGCCGCTTCGCTCCAGATTTGGTATTCTTTTTCATCTGGAGTTCTACCAACAAGCCGAACTCTCTCAAATTCTTCTGGGCTCGGCAAATCGATTAAATCTGAACCTGACCGAGGGTGGTGCCCACGAGATCGCCGGTCGCTGTCGAGGTACCCCCAGGATCGCCAATCGACTGCTCAGACGGGTTCGAGATTTCGCCCAGGTTCAGGGGCAGAAGTCGATCTGTGAAGAGCTGGCCCGGGACTCCCTGAACAAGATGGGGATCGACGGGGGAGGCCTGGACCGCCTGGACCAGAGGATCCTGCGCAGCCTGACCGATGCCTTTGCCGGCCGGGCGGTGGGGCTGAACACTCTGGCTGCGGCGGTGGGGGAGGACCCCTACAACCTGGAAGAGCAGTACGAACCGTTCCTCCTCAATCACGGCTTCATACAAAAAACCCCGAGAGGGCGTATGGCTACTCGAAGAGCCTACCGCCATCTCGGGGTCGCGCCTCCCCAGGAAGACGCCTCCTGATTACTGTCGGGTAAGGATCATCTGAATCGGCTGGCTTTGCCCGTCGGACACCGTCACCCGAAACCGTTGACGCTGGCGCATCACCGAACCGTCGATCGGCACATCGAAGTAACCGTTGCTGCCCACCACTGTCTGGTTGCGGATGGTGCGCATCTGACCTGTGAGGGCTTCCAGGATATTGCCGGAGGAGTATTCCACGGTCACCGAGACGGTCCGCCCCGGAGTCCCGCGACCCTGTACGTTGAAGTTCGGACCCACCGACATCCCTTCACTCAGGTTGGTCACCGAGAGTTGGGACTGGCTCGAAAAGTTCACGTTGAGGACCTGCGAACTGAGAGTCTGGCCGCTGTTGTAGCGTACGAACGCTTGCACGGCTCGGATACCCTGGTCGCTACTGTTGGCGGTGTAGGTTCCCTGATAAATGCCCGGAGAGATTTCACGCAAGCTCATTCTCAGGTTACCCACGGTGAAAGTCCCCTGTCCTCCGGAAGGTGCGACCAGTCGCACCGTCATGTTCTGACCGGTCGAAAGCTGGTCAGGTGAAACACTAAAGTCACGAATTTCACTGGAAGTATTCGGATTGACGTTGAAATTCCAGCGGTGAGTCAAACGCTGTCCGCTGGTCGACACGGCCTGAACTTCGGCCTGATGCTGAGCGTTATTGAGGTCGTAATCGGGCTGCCAGATCAACTGTCTGCCGTTCAATCTCACTTGATTGGAGAAATCCAGTCCGTCCAGATAAAATCGCACACTGTTCGGCTGCACGTTCTGGGGGAAGATCAAAGCGATGCTCGGCCGGGCGCTGGTCACGGTGGCCCCATCTTGGGGAGAAATATTCCACACCTCAGCCGGAGCCTGGACTGCCGACACAGTGAGAGGCCGTTGAGCTTCAGCCACGTTTTTTTTACCGTTCTTGGTGAGGTGACCCACCAGCACTCCGTTGCTGACTACCAATCCGTTAGGAATGGTCCAGCGAGTCTGATACTTACCTGAACTCACTTCGCTCAGGGCGATCGCCTGGGTGGCCCCGAGGATCTCAAAGGTTGCCTGGCCCCCGGGCTCACCATAGACGACTACGTCCACGGTCTGGCCGGGCTGCAACGCTCGAGTGGCATTGTGGATTACCTGGTCGATGCGTGGAGCGTCGGCCTGTTCCTCATTGTTGTTCGGGGGAGGGGTGGAGCCGCCGTCCTCACCGGAGGAACTCAAACGAACCGTCTTGGTGGCTCCTTCCCACTTCACGTCTGCGCCCAGAGCTTCCGAGACGAATCGAAGGGGAACCATGGTTCGCCCCCCGATGGTATCGGCCGGGACATCAAGGAAAAGAGTGCGCCCGTCGATGATGGCGGTCCGGCTACCGAGTTGGAGTTGCACCACCCGGGAGCCTTTGGTGGCCTGAATCGAACGGGTCGGGGCATCGTAGACCACATCGGCCTGGAGCGCTTCAAAGATACCTCGAAGCGGCACCAACAAGCGCCCCCCGATCATAGCGGGAGGCTGGTCGAACTGCAGGTTCCGACCGTCGAGTTGCACGGAAATGCCCTGGGACATTGCCGGAGCAACCATGAAAAAGAAAAGACTTAGGCTCAAAAAGAGCTTACTAGGGTTTCGAAAGATCATGCCGTTACTCTACCTAGCGGGGGCGTTCAAACCCTTTCAAAAATCGTAACGAAGTGTAATCGGAACGGAACGCTCTCCCTCGGGGGTGACGGCAAACACCGCCAGAACCACCGACAGATTGGGCAGCGTGATGGGAACTCCATACTCGATCTCAAAGAAGCCGTCCTGGTCGGCCCTGCTTTCGATACTTCCGCCGGCATTGCTGCTCCAACGAGAGGCGGGAGCCTGGGTATTCTTGTTAAAGGATAGCCTGGGGACGATGGATACTTTGCTGCCCGGCCTGGTTCGTCCCTTGATGACGAAGTTGTTGGAGGGCGCCTTGCCGGACTTGGGCTCGATGATATGAACCCGAAAGAGGTGACCGAACAGCTTGGCCTGCACCTCTGAACTTCGACTCTCCTTGCGGGGCCCCAGGTGCAGGTGTCCGTGGATGGGCACGCCCAGAAAATAATCTCCGGGTTCCACCGTATAGATCCCTTTGTAAAGACCCCGAGAGACCTCCTCCATAGGGTGCTCTTTCCGCTCATCGTCGATGGAAAAAGTGGCTTTGAGACCAGGTTCGGCCTTCATGGTGACTTCCATCTCCTGATATTCACCCAGCGCATCTTTGGCGTTATGGGTCACACTCTCGATAAGAGCCGTGGGCACCACTTCAAACGACCACTTTCGGACCACTCCGTTTAAGAACTCAAGTCTGGCCTCCACCGGTCCAACCCCCAGCGGATTCATGGGGCGATAGCTCAAATAGCCATCGGTACGAAGGCATAAACCGGTCACATCTCGCTCATTCACAAAAAGCTTGGCGGTGCGAAGATCCAGAGCCTTTCGCAACGGTCCGGAGACGGTAGCGGAAACCACCAGGTCGATGCTTTGCACTTCTCCTTGAGGGGGCGGATTGAGCAGCAAAGAGGTTTCTTCTGCCTGGACCGGATTGGCGACCAAAGCTAGAATCATCAATATCGCGAGGACAGAATTTCTCACTTTATCGTATTTCGCCTCGAATCAGGGGTGGACCTTTGCAAATCACGGCAGGGGTCGATGGGGAAGGGGAGAACCGCCCTGCCACGGAGGGAGATTCCATGCAAGATAAACACCAACCTCATAGAGTTGTCGTAACCGGGATGGGCGTAATTTCAGCGCTCGGAATCGGCCTCGACAAATTTTGGGAAGGCCTGAAGTCCGGCCGGAGCGGGATCAGAAGGATCGAGTCTTTTGATGCCTCCACTTTTACCACCCAGATCGCCGGTGAAGTCCCGGATTTTCAGGTCGATGACTTCTTAGACAAGAAGCTGGCGAAGCGCTCTGATCGGGTGATCCATTTCGCCCTGGCGGCCTCCAATTTGGCCGTAGAGAACGCGGGACTCGACCTGGATTCGATCGATCGACAGCGGGCCGGGGTCATCATCGGCACCGGTATTGGTGGAATGGACTCCTGGGAAGAGCAGCACTCCACCTTGATCTCCAAAGGGCCGAGGCGTATCTCACCCTTCTTTATTCCCATGATGATTCCCAATATGCCCTCCGGTCAGGTCAGCATATCGTTGGGGCTCCAGGGTCCGAGTTACTCGGTCGTCTCTGCCTGCGCTACCGGTGGAAATTGTATCGGGAGCGCCTTCGATGCTATCCGAAACGGCCAGGCAGACGTCATGCTGGCAGGCGGCACCGAAGCGGCCGTCACTCCGCTCGGTATCGGTGGTTTCTGCGCCATGCGGGCCATGTCGACCCGAAACGACGAACCGGAGAAAGCTTCCCGACCTTTTGACAAGGGCCGGGATGGTTTTGTGATGGGGGAGGGTTCAGGTATCCTGGTGCTGGAGAGCCTTCAACACGCTCAGGCTCGCGGCGCCAACATCATCTGCGAACTAGAAGGCTACGCCTGCACCAGCGATGCCTACCACATGACCAACCCCGATCCCGAAGGCTCAGGAGCAGCTCGAGCTATGCGGTTGGCCCTGGAATATTGTGGACGAAAGCCGGAAGAGGTGGACTACATCAATGCCCACGGAACCAGTACGCCGGTCGGCGATCCCTGCGAGGTCAAGGCCTGCCGCAAAGTCTTCGGTGATTACGCGGAAAAGGTTGCCATTTCATCTTCGAAATCGATGACCGGGCATACCCTGGGGGCGGCCGGGGCGATCGAGAGTGTGGTCTGCGCCCTGGCCCTGCAAAACCAGATCATTCCGCCCACCATAAACCTGCAGGAGTTGGACCCCGAGTGCGCCCTGGATATGGTGCCCAATGTGGCTCGTCAGACCAGAGTCGATTTCGCCCTGAACAACACGTTCGGGTTCGGGGGGCACAACGTGGTACTGGGGCTTTCCCGGTGGAAGAGCTAGCAGCCGAAACAATGCCCTCCACCGACCCGAAAAGGTGGGACTCGTTCTGCGACACGCTAGGACACGAATTCACAGACCTGGAACTGCTGGAACGAGCATTCGTTCACGAATCTCTGGTCAATGAACTTCAGGATTCATCCCTTTCCAATGAACGTCTGGAGTTTCTGGGCGACTCGGTCCTGGGACTTACGGTTGCCGAATTTCTGTACAAGGAGTTCCCCGATGAGCCGGAAGGCCAGTTGGCCCAAATGAAGAGCTATCTGGTCAGCCGCAAGCATCTGGCCGTGTGTGCCGATCGGCTCAAACTCGGCCGCCACCTCCAGTTGGGGAAAGGTGAAGAAAACTCCGGGGGTAAGCGACGAGAAAGCCTCTTGGCGAACTGTTTTGAGGCCGTGCTGGGGGCGGTCTTTCTGGACGGGGGCTACAATAAGGCACGACGAGTCATCGTGAAAGTACTGGGCGATGATATGCGCAGGGGCCTGGGAGCCGTTAAAGACGAAAAATCTCGTCTCCAAGAGAAAGTCCAGACCGTCTTTCAAGCTCTACCCATCTACCAAATCGTGGAGGAGAGTGGACCCGCCCACGATCGCTTCTTTGTCGTGGAAGTCCTGTTCGGCGACGAAGTGCTCGGCCAGGGCAGCGGCCGCAGCAAGCGGGAAGCCAGCCAGGCCGCGGCCAAGGTGGCCCTCAAGGTATTTTATCAGCGGGGTGAACGGTGGTACGAACCCTATCTCGGTAGTCTACCTCGTTCCGGGGTGCAGCAAATCGAAGAGGATTGAAAGAGCACTCTAGATGCTTTCCGAGAGCAAGAACGGAAAATTACGGCTTGCCGTCAAGGTGAGACCCGCAAGTTCGCCCCAGGGCGTGGCCGGGGTGCACAACGGACACTTGATCATCAAAGTCTCGGCCCCGGCCGTCGATGGGAAAGCCAATTCCGCGCTGGTGGCCTTTCTGGCCAAGAAGTTGGGTATCAAAAAAACGAAGGTACTTCTGGTCAACGGTGAGAAATCGCGAACCAAGGTCCTGGAGTTATCCGACGTTAGCTTGGAAGAGGCGCGAGAAAAACTGGGAATCCAAGACGACGAATAGCGGAGGAAAGATATGGATCACAACCCGATTTTACAGAGCATCGCTCAGCAGGTAGCAGGTGGAAAGCCGGGAGCAGGTGATCCCAAACTCCAGTTTTCAGTTCCTTGTTTCGAAGTGGAGTACAAAGAGTCTCGGGCACCCTCCTTGATGTATATCTTTTTCGACCTACCGTTTCCGAAGCTACCTCTGAAGGAAGACTTCGCCTTTCACATCGTCAACGGATGGATCGGAAGCGCCCGAAAACGCCAACAAGAGATCAAGATCCTCAAACCCGACGGCTCGGTGTTTCTGAAAACCGGTCAACAGCCTCTGGAGTTCGTGGACGAGTACACGCCGTTTATGGCAGTCAACAAGTTTCCCAACCTTCCGTTCGAGCAGGAAGGCTACTACTATGTGGTGGTCTATCTAGAAGAGAAAGAAGTCCTGCGGTACCCGCTGAGGGTTCGGGTGGTTTCTCAGGAGTAATCACTCCGAAAGCTCCTTTCGAGCTTTTCAAGCATTTTGGTTCGCCAAACATTTCTTTGACGAACCAAAATGCTTGTACTCCTCCAGGAGCGCACTCAAGTAGCCGAGTTTGTTTGCCAGTTCAAAAGCCACCAGGAATGGAAATGCCAGGAGAGCTTCCAGGGCTGTTCTGGCGTTTCCATTCCTGAGAAAAGTGTCCAACATGCTCGTAATCCAGTGGAGTTGGGCGAATCTTCTTTTCCTCGGAGAAAATTTTGCCAGATGTCGGCGAGAACGTCCGGTCTCAAAGCACTTTCTAAAGGTGTCCGTCATATTCTTTCGATACTGATGGTAAATGGAAAGAGAACCGTCGAAAAAAACACTCATGCCGTGCTCACGCAGACGCTGAGTGAACTCGGTGTCTTCAGCACGAGCAAGGTTTTCATTGAACAACCCCACGGTCTGGAAAATGCCCCGACTCATAATGGCCCCGCCGGCGGCTTCCAAGTCGTAGGTCACCCCTCGGTAGACGCCACAACTTTCATGACCGAAGAGCAGACCCGCTAGGCGCCCTAACGCGTTGGACGGCTCCATCAAGCGTCTTCGCAAGCTGACATCGTAATAGAGGTGGCTCACCCGGCTTCCGAAATCTTCGCCGGCAGCATCAATTGCAAAGCGGACAACCTCACTCGCTCCCGGCTGGCACAGATAATCAACGGCGTGTTCAGCGTACTCAGGTGGTAATAGGTAATCGTCGGCCACGATGGCGACAAATTCTCCGCCGGCTTCCTGGACACCCCGATTGCGAGCTGCCGATATTCCCTGATGCAATTGGGGGCAGTAGCGAACCGCGATGTCCGTGCCACGGTCAAATCTTTCCACCACCTCTGTAGTCTCTGGAATCGGACCATCATCAACTACGATGATCTCCATGGACTGATGAGGAAAGGTCTGCATGGAGAGCGAGAGCAGGCATTCCCACAAAAGGTTCGGTCGCTGATGACTCAACACGACGATCGAAAGGATCATTTATCTAAACAGCCGTTCCTTCGTGCTTCGAAAGAAGATATAGGCCTGTACTAAATAGTCCAGACATCGGCATTGAAGACTCAAGCGAAATCTCACTCTCGGGTCAGAAGCCTTTCTTCGAGCTTTTCCATACTTCCAATAGCTGTACCGCTGCTCTAGAAAACTGAATAGGTCATTTCTGGTTTCGTTGTATGCCAAGATTCGATCGCATTTCCACACCTGCAAGCCTGCCGATTCCACCCGCCTAAAGAAGTCGTAATCTTCGCCCGTGCGTAACTCGACAGCAAATAAGGGCTGAAATCCATTCCTCTCAAGAAGCTCCCGCCGAACCAATCCGAGACCAGTAGAAAACATCGGAACCGGGTAAATCACGTCTGGCTCTGTACTGGAACCGAAGACCGACTCGTAACACTCTTTCCAAAATCGAGCGTAAATGTCGGTATTGAGCGCCTCTAGGTGTCCTACGGCAACTTGAATCTCAGGGTACTCCTCCAAGAATACGAAAAGCTCATCAAGGTAGTCTCGTGCGGGTACAACGTCGTCATCAAGAAAGGCGATCGTACTGCCCAGACTTTCACGAATTCCGAGATTACGAGCTGATGACGGGCCCTGATTGCGTTCGGTTCGGAAAAACCTGACCTGGCCCGACTCTTTTTCAGGGAAGTAGCTCACAGGAAGATCTCCCCCATCGTCGACCACCACGACTTCCACCCGGCCTCGATGCTTCTCAAGCTGAGGCTGCAATACTTCAAGAAGCCGCTTGACCCTGGACGGGCGATTGTATGTAGGTACGACTATAGAAATCACAACCCCGAAAACCTATAGGAATTATCTCGATAATGCAACTTTATTTTCACCCGGGCCTTGCCTGTCGCACGATAGCGTGTTAGACTCGCTCTCGTTCTTTGTAGAGAAAGAGGTTTGATCCCATGAGTGTGATCGAAGAGATCGAAAAGTCTTATTTGAAAGAAAATGTGCCAGCGTTCGGCCCCGGAGATACCGTGCGGTTGAGTCTGCGCGTGGTGGAAGGTGACAAAGAGAGAATTCAGGCCTTTGAAGGTGTCTGTATCTTTCGTACCGGCAAAGGTATCACCGACAGCGCGACTATCCGCAAGATGTCCAGCGGGATCGGCGTGGAGCGTACCGTGCCTTTGCACAGCCCTCGGGTTGCCGCTGTCGAGGTTCTGAGACGCGGTGCAGTGCGTCGGGCGCGACTTTACTACTTGCGCGACCGTGTCGGTAAGAAAGCTCGTATTCGAGAAAAAATGGTTTCGCGCTAGCGCTAAGCTCGTCTCGATGAGAGGTTCTTGAGGGCCCCGAGTGATTCACTTGGGGTTCTTCACATTGTCTGGTAAGCACGATGGCAAAAAAGAAGACCCCCAAAAATAAGCGACCGAAAGCTACGAAGCCCGAAGCGGAGCGAGCGTTTAGTTGGTACCCCGGGCACATGGTCAAAGCCAAGCGGGAGTTGGAGGCAAACCTCAAGCTCGCCGACGCGGTACTGGTCATGCTAGACGCCCGGGCTCCAATCAGTACCCGGCATCCGGAACTCGAGCAGATCCTGGATAGTCGCTCCTGCCCTTTTGGGCTGGTTTTGAACAAAGGCGATCTGGCCGAAGCCGACAAGACGGAAGCCTGGGGCAAGCACCTTCGGGCTGAGGGGTTTCAGGTCACTCGCATGAACTCGGTGCAGGGTCGCGGTCCCGGAGCCCTCAGCTCGTTGCTCGAACAGGTGGAAAGGGCGGTCAATCAGAGACGGGAACGCAAAGGTTTGCTGCCGAGAGAGCCGCGCCTGATGGTGTGTGGGCTCCCTAACAGCGGCAAATCTACCCTGCTCAACCGGTTGGTGGGTAAGAACCGCTTCAAAGCCGGTAAGAAGCCAGGGCTCACTCGGGGCGCTCAATGGGTGAAGGTCGCCGGCCGCTACCATCTCCTCGATACTCCCGGTATCCTTTATCCCCGCATCGAAGGCGAGACCAGCCTCAGTATTCTGGCCGCCATTGGCTCCGTCAAACGCAATGTTTTACCCCAGGAAACAGTGACCCGCACGCTCCTTCGGCTCTTACACGAGCGGGCTCGGTTGGCCGAATTTCTGCCTGAGCTTTCCGGTCAGGAGTGGGAAGCAGAGCCCCTATCCTGCCTCTCCGAGGTGTGGGGATACCAGAGCCGGAGCGGTGAAGCAGAACCCGCCCATCGGGCCTTCGAACGCCTCCTGAACCTGCTGTCCGACGCCTCCAAACCGATCACCTGGGAGCCTCCCCCGCTGGAATGAGACAGGCGTATCAGTGGCTATACCGGGAGCTCGACCGAGGTCGTACTCGCCGCTCCGCCATCCGAATGGCCGGCGGGGCCATGAAAGCGGTGGTGAAGAAGGCCTTCAAAACCTACGATGGACTGGTCCGTTTCGATCGGGAAAACTGTCCGCAAGAGCACGTGGTTGTCGGGATGGACGAGGTGGGACGTGGGCCCCTGGCCGGCCCCATGGTAGCCGCCTGCGTCCGACTCCCCTACCCCATTCCGCTACTTCCCTTTCTGCGCGACTCCAAGAAACTTAGTGGTGAGGAGCGTGAGGATCTGGCGCTGAGGATCGAACGAACCGCCGTGATCATGGGTTACGGCGTGGTGGAGGCAGCGGAGTTCGGAGATGAGCTCAACCTGCACCATCTTACCTTCCTGGCCATGCGTCGAGCCCTTGAGTCGGCCGGCATTGGCGGCTCGGTGCATCTGTTGGTGGATGGGAAATTTCCCCTTCCTGACACGGCATTGAGTCAGAGAGCCGTGATCAAGGGCGATGACGCCAGTCTGAGTATTGCCGCCGCCTCGGTGCTGGCGAAGGTCTATCGGGATCGCCGCATGAGGGATCTTCACCAACTCTATCCAAACTATGGCTTTGACCAGCATGTTGGCTATGGAACCCAAGCCCATCGGGAAGCCATCTTGAGCTACGGACCGTGCCCCGAGCATCGTAAAAATTTCCTAACGCGAATCCTCACAGGGGCTCAATAGAGAGAAAGCGAAGGCGCACCGCATGACGCGAAAATGTGCAAGATGTGGGGCAGAAAATCTGCCCGAGGCCAAGTTTTGTGAGAGCTGTGGATTTTCCATGGACGCCTCCGAGATGGCGAGTGGAGGCCCCACCCGCGAACTGAGTCCACGACCGGGCTCCTTGCGCGACGCTATCCCTTTTCTCACCGGAGGAGTGGATCAGGCCAAGGCACGCTTCGATGGATGGAAGCAAAAAAAGACACGGAGCGAAACCCAGAAGCTCCGGGAAGCCCATTTTGAAGAGCAGCGCGAACTCGAGGAACAGCAGGACCGCCCCAAGGAAACCTTCGGTCGAACCGTGACCCGTATCGTCATCGGTCTTCTGGCCCTCGCTCTTCTGATCTACATCATCCTCCGGAACCCCAACTTGCCGCCCTGGATGGCACAACGCATGGTCAATGAATTGCTCGGGACCTCCTAGTGCTGTAAGTGCCTGAGCCGCTATCCAAACTCCTTGGTTGGCTAACCGGAGCAAAAAAGGGGGAGCACTCCAGGGTCATCCTGGCTTCGCTTGCGCTCTTTTGCCTTCTGATCTCGTACTATTTGATCAAGCCACTGCGGAACTCCAAGTTTTTGGAAGAGTTCCTACCGGCCCATCTGCCCTTCATCTACTCCACCACCGCCCTGCTGTCGTTCGCGGTGACCAAAATCTTCAGTCATCTAGCCCAGACGATCGAAAAGTACCGCCTGGTGACCGGCGCTTACGTGACGGTCATTTTATGTAAGTTTGGCCTGGTCAACTGGCTGTACCAGGGCGGCAAAACCGCAGTCGTCTGTTTCTACTTCTTTGCTTCCGTCTACTTCTTGCTCTGCGTGGCCACCCTGTGGGCCTGCATCAACGACATGTTCACCACGGAGCAGAGCGAACGGGTGTTTGGATTTGTAGCCCTGGGGGCCACCCTGGGTGGAATCCTCGGCTCCAAGCTCTCTTACTGGATCGCCGAATCTCGCTACCGGGACTACGCTCTGCATTGCTCGATCCTATTTTTGGCTATGGCACTGGGATTGATTCTTATCGCGTCCCGGAGTTCTCGCGGGGCGAGCGACCGGAGACCGCGGAAAGCTCAAGAAGCAGAGAAAGGTGATTTTTGGAGTGAACTGCGAGCCCTGGCCGGCCGCTCCTATCTTCGCAACATCGCCCTGACCGTGTTGCTATTGGCAGTAGCCACTACGGGTATCGAGTTTGTGACCCAGACCGTTATCGATCGAGAACTGGCGAAGGTTCAGTACGAGACCCGGTTTGCGAACTTAAAGGGAGCCGACTTTGAAGAGATCTACTACCTGAAATCCAAGAATGAGGCAACCCGAATCGCCGTTTTGGAGGGGTTGGCCGATCAGAATCAGTTGGACAAAACCGAACTGATTGAGCGCTACGGCTCCTATCGAGCCGAACTTGAAAAGGAGACGCGTTCGTTCTACTCTCAGACCTACTTCTATCAAGGGATCCTGGGAGTCCTTTGCCTCTTGGTGGTAGCTCGATTTCTCTTTCCTCGAGTCGGCATGCGCTACTGCTACATGCTTTTACCGGGCATAGCCCTGGTAGGCTTTTGCCTCTTCGGTCTGACCGTGGATCTCTTCCTCGTCCAGATCGTTCTGGCTCTGGTGGGCGCCTTCAACTACAGTCTGAACAACGCGGCCAAAGAGATCCTCTACTGCGCCACCGACACCGAAACCCTCTTTCGATTCAAACCCATGATCGAGGGACCGTGCATGCGAGCAGGGGACGTCGCCTCCTCTATACTTCGCCTGATCGTCATGGTTGTAGCGGCCAAATTCGCTCTCGATCAGGTAGCCGAGATCAACCTCTTTATCATAATTACCTGCGCTCTGCTGCTCTTTTACTTGCGAGCCGCCTGGACGGCCGGTAAAACCTACGATTTCGAGTTGAGGTCCAAGCCGTGAGCCTGTTCCAACGGGTTATTTCATTGTGGTCCAGGCATAGACCTTGACCTAGACCATCCATGGTCCTATCATGAATTTATGATCTCCGAAAACGTGACCCAAGCCAAATCGCGATTGAGCTTCCTTATAAATGCCGCCCTCCACGGTGAAGATGTGACCATCTGCAAAGACGGGGTACCCGCTGTGAGATTAGTCCCCGTTAGGCCAATTTTGGGGGAGGATCCCTGCCGTGAAATTCCAGAGCTTTCCATTTCCGTTGGTGAAGAAGCTATGGAACCACTGGGGGAAGAGACCTGGGGGGAATGGGCGAGACCTTGATTATTTTGGACACCTGCACACTTCTGTGGCTTTCCGATATTTCTTACTCGCTTCCTAGTTCAGTGAAAGAGGCCCTTCGCTCATGTCCCCCATCAGAGCGATTCGTCAGTGCCATCACTGCGTTCGAAATTGGGTTCAAGAGCGCGCTCGGCAAACTCAACCTACCGGTGCCAGCAAAAGTTTGGTTCGAGGAGACGTGTGCACAGCGGGGTATCCAGTCTCTGCCTCTAACTGCCTCTGTGGCGATGAGAGCTTCCCAACTCCCTCTCCACCACCGAGACCCCGCTGACCGCTTTATCATTTCAACCGCCCTGGAGTTCCAATTAAAAATTCTCACCCCGGATAAAATATTCTCAAAATATGACGCTGCAGTCGTCTGGGATTGAGAAACGGTCCTGCTCGGAAGAGCTGCCTGCTTACGGAAGCGTATGAGCGTTGGCGTGGTAGCCCCCGGGAGCAATCCCAGGGGGCTACCCAATCCAAACGCCTAGTTAGTGGTTTAGAAAAGCCCACCGAGCTGGCTGCCGAGCCAACGCCCTACGCTAGAGCCGGCTATTCCACCGATCACACCGCCTGCCACACCACCAACAGCCGCTCCTATCGGACCACCTAAGGCACCGACAACCGCGCCGACTTTAGCTCCAGCAACTGCTCCGCCAATGGCGCCGGCCCCATTACCTACAGCGCCTCCAACTCTTTCGTTTCGCTCGGTTGGAGTCAAAGAAGGGTCGTTTATGGCCTGCGCCGCTTCGATCCCCGAAGAGATCACCGTCGCTGCATTACCCACGGGGCCGGCGGCTCGTAAAGCTCCCCGACCCAATCGAGAGGCTGTCGAACCTGCGGATGAGGGAGTGCCGGCTGGAGCTGCGGGAGCTGGGGACGCCGCAGCGGGAGCTGGAGCAGCCGGTGCGGCCCGGGCAGGTGTCGGAGCTGCTGTGGGAGGGCGGCGAAGAGAGTCAGCGTCTCACCCAAACTAACACGGGCTGCCGAAAACGGTCTGATCGACTGGAGCATGTTGCGGGAGATCGTTCGCAAGGCCGTCGTCGAGACCGAAGACTACTGGTTAAAGCTAGCCAAAGAGCTCGACTGCGATCAGATTCAAAAGTTAGGAGCCCGTGTGAGTAATCGGACCGAGCCAGACGAAGTGCATTTTGTTCAGGCGGATAGTGAAATTTTATCCTAACATCGGGTCATATTTGGATGAAATGAGATATTCGCATGGACAATAATGAACGAGTCTGGCGAAGGGAGATTACTCATACGGGCTCCTACAAGCCAGACTCCCAAGGGTGGTGTGCCCGGTGATGTCTTCGAGGAGCCGGAGCAGCCGACCAGCGAGCTACGCTGCAAACTTTCCGAGGAAGTGCTGGCCATGCTGGACCACGCCCGACGACTCCACTCTGTGGAGCAGGGTGAAGCGGTGACCACCGCCCAGGTGCTGGAGTTTGCTCTGGTCTCCTACATCACCAATCTTCCGCTCGATCAGGATTCGTTGGACAAGGTACGACAGGAGATGGATAAGGATCTACAGGCGGAAAAAGCAAGAGAGATTCCGCTGGTGGCAGCGGCTCGCGAGGTGGCCGTGGAGATGGGTCTTTTGGTTGATCCCGATGCCGATGAAACGACCCATCCGGGTCACAACCCACCCGCAGAAGACTGCTCGGAAGTTCTAGCCCAGGCCCTCGGGGCCGAGCCGGGCTTGGAGTTGGTGCAAGAGACGGAAGAAGCCCTTACCGAAAGCACCCGGACGGGTCATTTTGATGTCACCGGCCTGGAACTATCCAGGGTCGTTGGGCCTGTCCTGGTCGAGGCACTGCAGCGGCACCAACCTCCCGCTATCTCCAACAAACGCATCTGTTTCAATCCCCAGAACCGCCACACTACTAAAGCCCAAAAGCGAGAACTGCTGCGCCGAGACGGCTGGGCCTGTAGCACCCCCGGCTGCTGTCATAAGCTTTACTTACACCTTCATCACCTGGTGCCGCACTCCCAGAATGGCCCCACCATCGATCGAAACTTGGTCGGGCTGTGTTCGAGCTGTCACCGAAACGTACACGACGGCTCACTTCGCATCTTCCTCCAGCCAGACGGCAAGCTGCACTTCACCGACTCTGAAGGAAACTCGGTGGCCGAGCAAGCTGATTTGGAGTTGGGCCAATGGCTGGACTTCAACATCGGGTGGGACGGCGAGGAGGATGACTCTTTTACCATTCGGGCCCATCGGGG
>JBAYRN010000023.1:0-54494 GCA_041676625.1 Vulcanimicrobiota bacterium | reverse complement strand
TGCCCGAACCGAGCCGCGCTGAGTTTGCTACGAACCAACACCTTTACACAGAAGTCCCCTATCTCACGCCGAGCGGATCCTCGCGGAATTCTTCCCTACGGGAATGACCATATCACCGAGCATAGTTGGACCGCCGCCCGGGTACCCATTTATGGGTGGCGGGCGGCGTTTTTTTTTGCAATGAAAGTCTTCTAAAAGGTGGATTCAACTTCGGAATCTGGATTAATCCGACTTGCAAGCTTACTGTTCCACGCGATCAGAAACGTTAACTTTCCCAGCCGGAATTCCATTCTCGCGACACCCTCGCCGGGTATTTTGGTGTCGGAAGGTAATCATGCAAATCAGCTCTCAACAGCCTCGCCAGGCTCAGCCGAGAAGTGCGCGCCCCGCGCGGGTCTCATCGAGCGAGAACAATGAAGACATTTTCGTCAGCGAAACCTCTTCAGGTCTTCTGGGTCGTGCCAAAGAATTGGCCGGGCGAGCCTTAAGCGGTCTCTCCCGTTCGAAACTCCCTCTCTACAAAGAAGAAGAAGAGGGGCCTTTCGGAGCCAAGATCGAGCGCCTTGAATTTCACGATGAAGCCCGTAACCGCCACATCCCCCTGGTGGTCTACCATCCTGAAAACAAAGAGCAACTCGAAAAGTCCCCGGTGGTCGTTTTTTCTCACGGTTTGGCTGGAAACGAGTACACATACCGTTATTTTGGCAAGCACCTGGCAAGTCACGGGTACACGGTTCTCCAGCCGACCCACGTGGGCAGCAGCACCTCTTCCTTCGTCAAGCACCCGGGTCTCAACATCTTTAGTCGGCAGGAACTTGTTGACCGTGGAAAAGACGTCTCCTTTGCCCTCGACCTTTTAGAGCAGGGCAAACTGCCTGAGGTTGGCGACAAGGTCGATCTGGAGAATGTCGCTCTGGCCGGCCACAGTTTCGGAGCCCTGACTGCCCAGGCGATGGCCGGTGTCACAGTGACCGACGGTAAGGGCAATGAAGTGCCGGTCGAGGATGATCGTTTCGATGCTTACATCGCCATGAGCCCTTACGGAGACTCCCCGCCCACCCGAATCTTGGGGATGCAGCCCGAGACCTATGATAAAATCGAGAAGCCGCTGCTCACCATCTCGGGTGAGTATGACTGGTTTATGACCGGAATCAAGGGGCCTCGGGTCCACCGCGACACTTTTCAGGGTGCTTCCAGTGTACACAAGTATCACCTGGAGATCGACAAGGCCCTGCACGTGTCTTTTGCTCAGGTCTTCGGGCTGGTCGGAATAACTGCGGCCATGACCAGGAGCACCTCCCTGGCCTTTCTGGACGCCCACCTCCAGGGCGACGCAGCCGCTCAAGATTATCTGCTCGAAGACCTGACCGAGGTAGCTCGTTCCCACAACTCAGACGCCTTCATCGGTTCCCGTAGTAATTAACGTTTCTGTGACGCAGAGGTTGTAAATTGATTCCAGTGAGATGAGCATAGTTGGACCGCCTCCCAGATACCTGGGGGGCGTTTTTTTTTGCCCGGGGAAGCGTGGGTTGTTGTAGGACTATTCTCGATAACTTTTGAATTAGGACTGATGAATCGCCGTCTTTTTATCAAGAGCATCGTGGTCTTAGGGACGGGAATTCTTGCCGGGTGTGGAGATACCGAGCTAATTGTCACTCAGGGACGAAGCACCGTCGATCTTGATCCAAGCGCATTGGTGCTGCTACGGGGGATCTTACCGGATTGCGTGGATTCCCTTCAGCTTGTAGGGTTTAACGGGGCAGGAGAGTGGAATTTTGGGCCTCAGACTGTTTCCCTCGATTCGAGCGAGGATAGTATAACTCTCGAAATCCCGGACGACCTGGTGGTGCTCTATGTTGCGGCCAACTGCGGTAGTGGAACAGTTGCGGGTTTTGCCGCACTGGTCTCGTTCACACCGGGAGAAACCGTTATCGTTGGTGGGGACAATTTTTTGGACTTGACAGGGTACCAGGGGCCGACCGGACCTACCGGGCCAGCCGGGGACGCAGGGCCGGAAGGGCCCCCCGGCTTGACCGGGCCCACGGGAGATACCGGGCCCACGGGGGATACGGGCCCCACCGGAGATACGGGCGCCACGGGACTCACCGGGCCTACTGGAGCCACGGGAGATACGGGCGCCACGGGACTCACCGGGCCTACTGGAGCCACGGGAGATACGGGCGCCACGGGTCTCACCGGGCCTACTGGAGCCACGGGAGATACGGGCGCCACGGGACTCACCGGGCCTACTGGAGCCACGGGAGATACGGGTGCCACGGGACTCACCGGGCCTACTGGAGCCACGGGAGATACGGGTGCCACCGGCTTTTCGCCAAGAGCCATTTCGGGACAGAGTCCAATCGTGACGTTTGAGCAGGGAAAGGTAGTGATTATCGGTCCTACGGGGCCTACCGGTCCTGTAGGTCCTACTGGTCCAGCTCATCAGAGCTCCCACGGCCCTGTGGGCCCGACCGGGCCTGATCCTCTTTCCGTGACTGTCCTGGACCAACTCCATACCGAGGTAGTGGCCGAAGTTGGGAATATAGTACTTGTTCGAGGCCCTGCCGGTCCTCCCGGGCCCACCGGCCCTCCCGGAATTATCGAAGGATAAATTCCCGAAGCCTGGAACTATTGTGCGTAGGCTATTGGGGGGCTAGGAGAGTTAATGAATCGTCGTCTTTTTATTAAGAGCATCGTGGTCTTAGGAACCGGAATTCTCTCCGGGTGCGGAGATACCGAACAGTATGTTTTTCAGGGTGGTAGCCCCGTCGAACTTGATCCGAGTGCCATATCGCTGTTGCAGCGGATTTTACCGGATTGCGTGGTTTCACTGCAGCTCGAAGGCTTTAGCGAAACCGGCGAACAGGTTTTTGGACCTCAGATAGTACCTCTCGACCCGAACGAGAGCAGCATAACCCTCGAAGTACCCGATGATCTGACCGTTTTTTACGTCACGGCCACCTGCGAAAGCGGTTCGGTGGCCGGGTTGGCCGCCCTGGTTTCTTTCGAGCCGGGAGAAACAGTCGTCGTCGATGAGAGCAATATTCTGGATTTGACGGGATTTCAGGGCCCTACGGGCCCCACTGGTCCTACCGGTGAGCCCGGGCCGACTGGGCCGACCGGTCCGACCGGTCCCGCCGGGGCGACCGGACCCACCGGGGCTGCTGGAGGGCCGGAAGTTGCCGCTCAGAGTTCAGCGGTTGTGTTTCCGGATGATAGATTCGTCCTGATTGGCCCCACCGGTGCCACGGGACCTACCGGGGCCCCTGGATCAGTTGGAGCCGCGAGCGATATTACGGGGCCAACAGGGCCCACCGGACCCACGGGACCCACGGGACCCACGGGACCCACCGGAGAAACTGGCGGAGTGATTACCCGGTCGTCTTCAGGTGTACTTCGCCAACTCGGTTCGGGTGTACTGATCGAGTTGCCCGCGGGAGAAGAGTTGGCGCTGGGGGCCGGTCAGGATATCCTGGGAGAGCTTGGAATGGTCGTTCTTGTGCGAGGGCCCGTCGGTCCCACGGGCCCTACCGGTCCCACGGGACCCACCGGTCTTTCCGGTCCGCAAGGCCCTACCGGTCCGCCAGGTGCTACTGGTTTTGCTGGTCCTACTGGTCCTACTGGTCCTACTGGCTCGGTTTTGTAGAATCAATGTCCTAATTGTGCCGCAGCAAATCCCAAATTTTGTCCTATCCTCGGCTTGTGTTCAGACGGCGTGAGTTTTGAACTCAATAGAGACAAACAACAATCGTACGACTCCTGATACCTTCCCGCCCAGTAGGCACATAGAGAGAATTCATCCATCAGCCCGTAGTCATACATGTATTTGCTGACAAATAGGGTATCGGGGGGCAGTTCCATACCAAGGGCAGTCTTGCCAAACAGGTAGCCCTGATGGAAGAGGTCCTGCTTTCGACAATAGGCAGTCAGTTCATAGAGCGGTTCGATCCGTGAAGGGCGCATCTCGTAAGCCTTTAGAAACTCCGGAAGGAAACGCTCATACGGGTAACCGTTTCTCATCATTTGCCGGGCGCTCTCCAACTGCGCCACGAATGTTTCTTCCTCCCAGCCCCCCATCTCGACCCTTTTTCGATAGTGCTCGATCGCCAATTCATGCTCTCCGGCGTCCCGGTAGGATTGGGCCAAATAGAATCGACTACGGGCGTTGTCCGGGTCTGTGATGAGTTCTTGCTCCAGGAGTTCGGCGTCGGCCAGGTATTTCTCACGCTGAGTTTTGCCCAGGGAACGCGCTCCGCCTCCCAGGCAAAGGATGCGCGAGCCTTGCAGGATGGAAGCACGATGAGGGTTAGAATCTTCCGGCCCGATGTATTCGTGAACCGGCCCACGCCACTTCCATTTTCGTCGTCTGATATTCAATAAAAATGGAGCAAAGTAGACGATAGAGCCGTAGGCTTTCTGGATGGTATAACACTCAATAGCCGGATCCAGGCTGCTGTAGGCCTCGGGCTCCGTGCAGGCCAGTTCGTCATCCGCGTCGATGAGCAGCACGTAATCGGAATCACTGTTCTGGCGGGCCAGTTCAAGGGCACGATTTCTGGCCTGGGAAAAGTTGACCCAATCTCCGGAATAGACTTTCCCGGGGATATTCTTGTTCCGCATAAAGCTTTCGATCACGGCGGGCGTGTCGTCGCTGGAGCCAGTGTCCAGGATGACGTAATCGGCGATGAAGTCGCAGACCGATCGAAGCGCCCTCTCGACCACGTGTGCTTCGTCTTTCACGATCATGTTGAGGCAGATCTTTGTCATTGGGCCGAGAGTTTTCCGCTGCCGGAGAATCAACCTTCACCCTGCCATGGCAAGAACTGTTAAACTTTTTGTAACATAGTTTTCCAGTATCCATCTCTTTTCCCACTTCGGGGCGATAGATTCGAAGTAAGAATTTACACCTGGAGTTTAAGTTGATTATTTTCGCTAATCAGTTCCAAACACCGACCTTCGGTGGAATGCGTTTCAATCCCACGATGGGCTCGGGCGCGGCCACCATGCAGTTGCTCTTGATGGCTCAACTGACCCAGCTGATGATGGGCCTGATGCAGATGATGATGGGCCCGGGCAACTCCCCCATGAGCATGGGAAACCCTGGTTTCGGAGCCGGCTCTGGTGGCGGCTTCGGACCTTCTCCGGCCTCGTTCCTGGGTAGCGGAGGAGGCGGTGGCGGCGGCTCCATGGGAGGCAGCGCTCCAGTCAGCGAAGGTGGAGCTGCCTCCGGACCGGCCGAAATCGGCGGCGAATCAGCCGGCGGTGGCTGGGTGAAACCGGTCGACAACTACAGCGTATCCTCTCGTTTCGGTCCTCGGCGCGCACCAACCGCGGGAGCCAGCACCAATCACCAGGGGATCGACCTGGCCGCCCCCCTCAACACCCCGGTGCGGGCGGCTAAGGGTGGGCGGGTCAGCATCTCCAAAGATGAAGCCTCCGGGTACGGCAAATGGATCGAAATCACCCATGACGATGGCACCAAATCTCGCTACGCTCACCTCAACAGTCGAGGAGTGCAAGTGGGCGCTCGGGTTCAGGCCGGGCAAGTGATCGGAAAGATGGGCAGCACCGGCACCTCCACCGGGTCTCACCTTCATTTTGAAGTCATCAATGCCAACGGTAAAAAGGTTAATCCTGAATCAGTTATGAAGCTGTAGGAACTCCCTGAAATAAAAAGCGCCCTGAGCGAACTCGGGGCGCTTTGCCGGGAGATTGGGGGGGAGGGGTATCCCGGCATGATCTAGTTACAATACAAATCTCGGAACTCCTCCGTCATTTTAAAAGCACTATCCATAGAAAGAATTTTCCCGCGAAGTTCGGCCCGGCTCTGGCCCAGCAAAACGACCACCCCTGCTTTTTCCTGAACCTCGCTCAAACGAATTAGTGGGCTGTCGTGATGCTCGACGGTCACCCTCTCGTCGGCTCGCTGCGCCGCCCATTGAGCCAGTAGAGGAGCGGGCATATCCTGGCCTGCCGCGGTGGCGGTGAATCCAAGGGTGATGGGAGATTGAACAATTCGCCGGAGAGAGCGGTCGAGCCAGGGGGTAATGGACTCACCCACCAATCTCTCTTGGACCGACATTATGATCCAGAGACAGCGCTCTGAGCCTAGCAACTCTTCCAGGGAAGACATCATCCCCTCGGTCTTGATCACCCCGGCAGCGGCGTTGAGCAGGACCGGTGGGTCTCTTCTCAATCGCTCCATTCGCCCGGGAATAAAGGTGTTGGCCAGACCGCATCGGATCGCCTCAATGACCTGTCCTGCCTCTCCAGGCAAGACCCCTCGCTTCCAGAGTTCCCATACACAAGCGGCAGCCTGGGCGGCGTTTTCAGCTTGATGGCGACCCACGGTCTGCAAACTGGTTGTAAACGCCGGCTCCTCGGCTATCTGGATACGCACCTCGCTCCCGGCCAGGGATTGGTCCAGCACTTCGGCCTTGAAGTCTCGACCCCACAGTTCCAGGTTCGGGTTGTATCGCTCAATGATCTCCGCCACCTGGGGGCTCTGCCGACCACTCACCACCAGTTCTGAGGTAGGGCAGCAAGCCTTGTGCCAGGTTGGACCCGCCTGTTCTCCCAAAGCCAGTACCTCGTCGGGGGCACCGAAGGGTTGTAGTAGCCCCGGGTGATCGCTCCCTATGGGGGTGAGCAGTTGGGCCACGGGGTTGGGAAAGAGCGAGACCGGGTCGAGACGAAAACCGATGTTTGCTTCCACAATGGCAAGCCCCACCTGGCGTTCTACGAACCAGCGGCCCAGGATCCAGTAGCGGAGATCGTAGGGTGCAAGCCCGGCTGGGAGTGGGGGTAATTGCTCTACCAGGGCCACGAATTCGTGGGGCTCGATCCATCGTTTCTGCTCACCTGACACCAACTGATAACGCTCTCGATTGCCATCCAGGGTTTCCAGCAGAGGGGGCTTGGTGCCCAATCCCACCTCTTTAGTGCTGCCGGTGAGACGGAACAGCCTGGCCACGGCGTTGGCCAGGTAATGGGCGGTGGAAGCTTTGCCGCAGGTGCCGGTGACCGCCACCGTGGGAGTCCCGGAGAGTTGCTCCAGCAAGCCGGTCTCTTCAAAAAGCTTCTGAGTTCTACGGTTATGGAACTCTTCCAACCGCTCCGGAAAGACAAGCTCAACCTCCACCGCGCTCATAGCTTCCTCAAAGGTCACGCAAGACTCCTCTGGCTCGCCCCAGCAAGACGAAGGTGCGAACGGCCATAAAGATCACCATGGAGGCCCATAGATAGTTCAAGTTTTGCACCTTGCCGGCCCACCAGGCCATGGGTAGAAAAATGGTTGCTGCCACGGCCATGGAGTTTCGCAGGATCCGGCCATTGGCCAATCCGATAAATAGTCCGTCGTAGACGTAGGAAAGGGTGGAGAAGATGAGCGCGAGGGTGACCCAGGGGAGATAGAGGGTCGCCATTTCGATCACGTCGGAATGGGAGGTAAGCCAGCCCAGTACGGTGGGCCCGAACAGCAAATAGCAGACGATAATGAGGCCCGAGGTGCCGACCGCATACTGGATGGCGATCTTGAGGGTGCGCCGTACCCCCGGGCCGTCTCCCGCTCCGGCGCATTTCCCGGCGATGGCTTCCAGGGCGAAGGCGTAACCGTCGATGAGGTAGCTGGCCATGGTGAGGAGCTTCATCAAGATGGCATTGGCTGCTAGCGGCAGCTTGCCGAAGCTTGCGGAGATGTTGGTAAAGGTGGTCATGGTGAGGATCAAGCACAGGGTGCGCAGCATGATGTCGCCTTTGAGCACCAGCAGCTTACGAAACTCTTCTTTATTGAAAACTCGGGCGAATCCAAAAGTAGGGCAGTCTTTCCACTCCCGGCGCACCAGGTAGAGCCCCAGACCGAAAGCCAGGACGTAGGCCAGAGTGGTGGAAAGGCCGGCCCCGAAAGCACCCCACTGGAAGTGGAAGATGAAGAGGGCGTCCAGGGCGATATTGGTCAGGTTTAGCAAGATGGAGAGGGCCAGACTCAGTTTGGGAAGGGCCAGTCCGATCAGCCAGCCGTTGATCACGTATAGCCCCAGTACGGCGGGGGCTCCGAGGATCCGGACTTGAAAGTAGGAGCGCCCGGCCTCCTCCACGTCCGGAGGTCCGTTGAGTAAATGAAACCCCAGTTGTCCGATCTGTTGGTGAAACAGGACCAGGACCGCCGAGATCGATAGAGCCAGGACCATACCGCGAAAGAAGGTGTCGGCGATGGCGGTCTTGTCTTCGGCCCCCCGAGCCTTGGCGGTCAGCCCGGTGGTACCCATGCGCAAAAAGCCGAAGCCCCAGTACACGTAGCTGAAGATCACCCCGGCCAGAGCGACTCCGGCCAGCGAGTGGATCTCCGGCAGGTGCCCCAGCATGGCGGTATCGATCAAGCCGGCCAGCGGGGCCGACAGGTTTGAAAGTATGTTCGGCAACGCCTGCTCGACAAACTCTTTACGGTGCTTCACGCTTTTAAGGCCATCCTGATCTCTTGCTGGCTGCACTGAGCCCAGCCCAACCTCTCCAGTGTGCGGCCCCGGCTCTCAAAGTCCTCGCCCAGCAGGATGGAGGCGATGGTGATCACGGAATCGACCATGGGGGTACTGACCCCGGCCTTGCGGGCGAGTTGTTGGAGGGGGATGAGGGTGCAGGGAACGTCTTCCAGGATGTAGCGGTGGTGCACCCGATCGGGAGACTGGCTGAAGCGGTAGTTGGGCACGGTCTGCATGGCCTCGAGCAGAGAGTTCTGTTTGCATCCGTAATACCGGTGCAGCCACTCTTTGGCCGGAAGCAAGGCTGTGTCGAAGGCGGCCGCCACCTCGTGAAATTCAGCCTCGATCCTTTCCAACAGGGTCACCGATTTGGGGGTGTAGCCCTCATAATAGAAAAGAAACGGTCTCTGCCGGTCGATCTCGTTCATGTTGATCAACAGGGTCAGGGGGTGGGCCAGCGCTCCGAAGTCGGTGAGGCCCCGCTGGACCAGGTTCTGAGCCGGTTCAAGCCCCGGAAAAAAGGACTCCAACACCCCTTCATAGCGGCACGTCATGGAGCGGCATTTGCCGGAGTAGAGATTCCACCGCTTGATACCCCGAATCCAGACGTGCCCCACCTTCTGGACCCGGCTGGCGAATAGCGAATCGGTTTCCAGTACGTCGACCCCGGTCACTCCTTGAGACTCCAGGAAATGGCTCACGGCCAGACTGCCCGCCAGTTTGCTGGAGAAGAGAACCAGAGTGTTTTGCTCGCTGAGGTAGGGAGCGAAGAGCGCGGCCACATCCAGATAGTCGTTGGCGGTGGTGGCCAGGAAGATCAACTGGCAGCGGGCACAGATCTCTTCAGGAGAGTTGGTCACCTCGATGGGGAAGACGCCCTCCAACTGCCCGGTGCTTCGCATACACCCCTGGCGGCGCAGTTCTTCGGCGGTCTGAGGATTGCGCACGTACATAACCGGTAAGTAATCGAAGCTGGCCAGATGGCAGGCCAAGGCCGAAGCGGAGTTTCCGGCGCCGACTATGCCGACTCTAGGCAGGTTGATTACCACGGTCCCTCGGGGTCTTGGAGCGGGTCGACCAGAGCCAGAATCCGGTTAAAGGGAGAGTCATCCCGGCCAGGACGACCATAGTCCAGAGTAATTTGTGCAGCCATCCGAAGGCCTCTCCGCGGTGCAGCGGAAGGGCCCAGACATACACGAACTGCTGTCCGGGAGGAAGCTCCATGGCGTTGAGGGCCCGCAAGACCTCGCCGGTCTGGGGGTGCAGGATCACGTTGCTCTGACCGAACTCTCCGGGCTGCCCCGGATGGCGAAAGCGAACCTTCACCGGGTCGTGGGGTTTGGAGCCGGGCTCAAGGCAACTCAATTCGGCTTCGGGGTACACCTGGCACGCTCTCTCCACCAGTTGATCGTAGGAGAGTGCCGGGGTGCCGCTCGGGACCACGGGTTTGGGCGCGGCTAGGGGTTGCTCTCCCAGGGCGCTGAAGATAGTGTGGCGATACTGCTCACTGATCTTGGAGTAGTTCAAACCGGTGAAGGCGATGGTCAATAGGGGAAGCGCCACCACCACTCCCAGTACCCGGTGTAGGTCCAGGAACAGGCGCCGGCGCGAGCCTGTTCGTTTGATTTTCAAGGCTTTGCCTAGCCCCTGGAGTCTGGACGGTAGCCACAGTTTGAGTCCACTGAGTAGAGTGAAGATCACAAAGAGGCAAGAGGCCAGGGTGATCCATCGGCCTGTATCAGAGAGAAGCATCGTGCGGTGAAACTTGACAACCGCGGGCATCAACTGTTGGCCGGGACCCAGGTAAGTGGCGTCCACCGGAGAGAAGTAGAGGTTCCGCTTACCCTCCGGCCCGCTTATCTGCACCCGGTTGGGGGGCAGATAGATCCGTTGAATCCGCTCTCCTTTCTGCAACTGCTGCGTGGCTGCAGAGTGCAGAATGTCGAGGGAGACGGGATGGCGTGCGGATTGGAGTAAGGATCCGTTGAGGTGGTCCGCCAGCGGTTCCTCGAACAGCAGCACGAAACCACTGAGACAGACCATCAAAAACACCATCCCACAGAGCAATCCCAACCAGCGATGCAGCTTCACCAGCGTAGACCTCATTGCTGGACTTTATGCCCCGGGAAAGGCGATGTCAAGGTGTGCCTAATAATAAATTTAGGCTCGCCTAACTTAGAGTGCTTGCAAGGTTTTAGAACGGATTTCCAATAGTAACCTTTATGCAACACGACTTCTGGCACTCCCGATGGGAGAATAGAGAGATCGGTTTTCACGAGGGACGCCCCAACACGTTGTTGGTGCAGCACTTTCCACGCTTAGGCCTGGGAGCGGATGCGCGAATTTTCGTGCCGCTGTGCGGGAAAACCAGGGATATCGGATGGTTGCTGAATCAGGGCTGCCGGGTTGCGGGAGCTGAGCTCAACGCCGGAGCAGTGGAGGAGCTCTTTGAAGAGCTGGAGTTAGAGCCCCGGGTTCAGAAGCTGGGGAGTCTGAGGCACTATGCCGCGAAAGAACTGGAAGTCTTCGTGGGAGACATCTTCGAGCTTTCGGCGGGGCTGCTCGGCCCCGTCCAGGCGATCTACGACCGGGCTGCTCTGGTAGCTCTGCCGCCGGAGATGAGGGCGCGCTACACCGGTCATCTGGTGTCCGTCACCTCCGCTGCACCTCAGCTCTTGATCCACTTCCCCTATGACCAGAGCCTGCTGGAGGGGCCTCCGTTCTCCGTCTCCGAAGATGAGATTCAAAATCACTATGGCCTGCACTATGAGGTCACGCTGCTGGAGTCCCGGAACATCGACGGTGGCCTGAAAGGCCGGGTGGAGGCTTTGGAACAGATACGGCTGCTGACTCCCTCTTGCGCGAAGTGAATTTCCGAGACCAGGTTTTGGAACTGGTGGGCCTGGTGCCTCGGGGCCGGGTGGTGACTTATGGCCAGGTGGCGCGGGTGCTGGGAAGAGGACGGGCCGCCCGGGTGGTGGGGGGATTTTTGAGCGGCCTGACGGCGCAAGAGCTCCACGTGCCCTGGCATCGGGTGGTCAACCGTCGGGGGGAAGTGAGTCCGCGCACCGATATCTTTGGGGGCCGGGATCCGGTGGAAGAGCAAAAGCGACTGCTGGCCGAAGAGGGGGTGCTGCCGAATGCGGACGGTGGTTACGATCTGAGCCGGTTCGGGTTGACCGACCACGAGGTGCGCGACCTTTTCCAGGTGGAGACGCTGGAACTGGTGGATCTGGAAAACCGGGTGATCGGGGTGGCATCGCGCTCTGTGGTGAGGAGTCAGAATCTCTTGCATCGAGGGGTCGGGATCCTCTGCTGGAACTCTCGGGGCGAACTGTACGTTCATCGCCGCACCGCCAGCAAAGATCTCTTTCCGTCTTACTACGACATGATGGTCGGGGGTGCTTTGGTGGCCGGGGAAGAGTATGAAGAGGCGGCTCTGCGGGAAGTGCAGGAGGAGCTCGGCGTGGGGGCCGTGGAACCGCGGTTTCTGCTGGAGACCCTCTACGATGGGCCGCAGAATCGCGCCTTCATTCAGCTTTTCGAAGTCACCTGGGACGGCCCCATTCGGTGGCAGGAGGAGGAGATCTGTTGGGGTACCTGGATGCCGTTTGCGGAAGTCTTGAAATGGATGAAAAGCGTGGAGATTGTGCCCGACGGGCTCCAGGTCTTTGAAGCGTACTTGAAGAGAATAGTCCTCGCGTAACATGTCGTTGACATGCTCTGGAGCGGATCTGGATAGGATGTCTCCATGATTGGTTCCATAGGACAAAAGGCACGAAACTTTACCCGTTGGGTAGGCGAACAAGTAGTAGGGGAAAATGACTACGGTTCGGGCGACGACAAGACCAGAGATTACGCCGTACTGGGCGCCACGGCCGGTGCCGTAGCGGGCGCCGCGGTGGGTACCTACGTTGGCTTTCAGAGCCAGGGTTCCAACAGCATCGAGGAGGTCTGGAAGACTCGCAATATCAACCACCCCGAGATGCACGGTTACCGGCACTACACCGTTCCGGTCTACGACACCGATTGCACCACCGACTCCCAGGGTCACGAAACCTGCGTGACCGAGATTGAGGGCTGGTGGCACCACTACGATCCCAATATCACCAACCGGGTGGTGGGTACTTATCAGGAACCAACCTTTCAAAATACCAACTTTCTGGAGCCCCTCATGGGTGGGCTTTTAGGCGCCGTGGGCGGGGGAGCCGTGGGGCTGGCCGCAGGGATCGGTATAGCCGCCCTGCAGCGCACCCTGCAAGAAAAGGGTGACAAGACGCCGGCCAAGCCGGTGGAGTTGAAGCCGGAAGTCAAAGACGCTTTGACCAGCCGGACCGGAATCGCCGTGGTCACCGGAGCGGCCCTGGGGGTTGGCGCCGGAGTCTGGTTGGGCAGCAGAGCCGGAGGTATCGAGTTGGGTGCTCAGGAGATTCATAATCGCACCTGGAGTATTCCGGTTACTCAATCGGAGACCCTGGGGCATGTGCCCAGTAGCCACTACGAGTGGAACTGGTCGGGCTTTCCGCTGCCTTTAGGTGGAAACCGGCCCGCTACTGAGCCGGTCAATCGGCAGGTACCGGTCTACAACCGGGCTGGCGAGCCCCGTCTGACCCACACCAATGAAACCTTCAAGACCAATCGCTACGGACCCGTTTTCGGCGGAATCGCCGGGGGGCTGATCGGGGCGGGTGTGGGGCTGGCCGCAGGAGTTGCTTTCGGGGTGACCGACAAGATGCTGACCGAGCACAACGAGGCCCAGAAGGCTGCCAAACAAGAGTCCAACAAGGAAGAGCCCAAGAGCGCTGCTTAATCGATGAACTTTTCCTACGCCTTTCCTCCTGGAGGCCTACCTCCCCAGTCGGACGATCCGGCCGAAGCCGGTGCGGTCTTTACCACCGCCTACGTGTTTATGCCCGGTTCGGTGATGCGCGATATCGTGACCAGCTTGCTGCCCGGATGGGAAGGCACGAGAGCCTGGATCCTGGCCCGCCCGCTCAGCGGGTTGGCCGAGACCTTCGCCCAGTACGCGGTGGAGGTAGCGCCCGGCGGCGGCTCCGAGTTCCCAGAACCGGACGAAGGTGCCGAAGCGGCCATTTTGGTAGCCAGAGGCATCATGGGATTGACCGTGGAGGGCAGCTCCCATCGTCTGGAAGAAGGCGGCTACGCCTACCTCCCGCCCGGGTGCTCCTGGGCTGTGAAGAACCTGGGCGCCGGCAATCTGCAGTTTCATTGGATCAGAAAGCGTTGGCTACCGGCCCCCGGTGTGCAGCCGCCGGAACCGGTGATCTCCAGCGACCGGGCCTCGGAGATCGACTGGATGCCGGGCACCAAAGCCTGGGGAACCACCCGTTTTGTCAGCCCCGCCGACGTGCGCCACGACATGCACGTCAACATCGTCACCTTTCAACCCGGGGGGCGTATTCCGTTTGCCGAAACCCACATCATGGAGCACGGACTCTACGTGCTCCAGGGCACCGCCCGATATCTTCTGAATCGGGACTGGATCACGGTGAGGCCGGGAGATTTCATGTGGTTGAGAGCCTGGTGCCCTCAGGCCTGCATGGCCACCGGCGACGAGCCTTTCCGGTATCTGCTCTATAAAGACGTCAATCGCCATCCTTCATTGGTGCTCTAAGGGCTCTAAAGGGCGTTTCCTTGCTTGCGCCCAATAGTTTGAAATGAGCAAAATTAGAATCGGAATTCAGCTTCATCCCCAGCACTGCACCTACGATCAATTGGCCCGGGCCGCCGTGGAGGCGGATAATCTGGGGGTCGATACTCTGTGGACCTGGGACCACTTTTATCCACTTTACGGAGTGAAAGGGGCGCCCATCGGGGAGTCCCTCCCAGCGGCAGCAGGTGATCCCAAGGAGCGGGGTGATCACTTTGAAGGTTGGACCTTGCTCTCAGCCTTCGCCTGTCTCACCGAACGAGTTGAGATCGGCATGCTGGTCACCTGCAACTCTTACCGAAACCCGCAGTTGCTGGCGGATATGTTCCGAACCTGCGATCACATTTCCAAAGGACGCACGATCCTGGGACTCGGTTCAGGGTGGTATCAGAAGGACTACGACGAGTACGACTATGAATTCGGAACCGCAGTCAGCCGGCTCAAGGATCTGCGCCGAGACATCCCCATCATCAAGGAACGCCTGGGTAAACTCACTCCACCTCCCATGCGAGACCCCGTACCGATCCTCATCGGGGGAGGGGGGGAGAAGATGACCCTCAAGATGGTCGCTGAGCACGCCACTATGTGGAACTACTTCGGTACGCCGGAACAGATGGCCCACAAAATCTCGGTGCTCGAGAAGTGGTGCACCCAGTGCGGTCGTGATCCCAGGGAGATCGAAAAAACCTTGTTGATGACCGACCCGGGGCTCTTGAAGAAGCTCGACGACTACCTGGCGGTGGGGGTGACCCACTTTATTCTGGGCATGGGAACGCCGTTCGATTTCACCCACGCCCGAGAACTAAAACAGTGGCAAGAGGCTAAGAGTAAGAGTCACTCACACTCCCACTGAACCACGATCGGATGGAACCTGGCGTTGCTTAACCCGCGCTGTTCGGTGTATGCTGAAATACTGGTCGGGAGCCGAGGCTCCGGATCGGTTGGTTGAAGTGTCCAGTTGGAGAATCGGGAAGCAAAATACTTGAGTCTGGATCTGTCTTTTCGGTTGCAGATCTGCTGGGATGGTGAAGACTTCTTTTTGTACGCCCGGTCGCTGGTCGATGGAGTCTCGCAGTCCTCCGAGTGCCTGGAAGGTTTTGACTACCCGCGCCAAGAGGTCGACCTGCGCCTACCGGGCCAAACTTTGCGGGTCATCACGCTGAAACTGGCCGACATCGACCTCATTGAACTGCTGCTTTCGGATCGACCGGGCGGGTTGCTGGGAGGTGATGCTCTGTGGCTGCAGTCGGTGGTTCGGTGGGTGGGTGGCCTCTTTGGCGATGGCTACTGGTACCCCCAGGTCGACCAAGAAGGACAGATCAATCTTCGTTTGCTCCTGGACTCCACCGAAGTCCGGTCTCAGGAACTACGGCTCCGAGAGGCCCTGCCACCCTCTCTGCTGGCGGCCTATCGAGGGGAAGAAAAAAGGTTGGTCAAAGTTTGGCGTAAGCTGCTAAACACGCTGACCTTTTCGATCGGTTGGAAGCTGCTCCGAGAATCTCAGGCGGAGTGGCCCCAACGCGCATTTTCCCAGCTCCCTCTCCGCTATCAAACGCTGCTGCGGGAGTTTGCCTCAGGCCGGGAAAAAACTTCCACCGGTTGTGCTTTTTTTGATAATCGCCAGGCCAACCTGACACTGGAGCAGCGGATCAGTTGCCTGGCCATGAAGGTGGTGCCGCCGGTTGTGCCGGGTGAGGATTGGCAGATACGGCCCCAACTCCAATCCATTGAGAACCCTGAGGTCTCGGTCGATGCTCTGGACGCCTGGGAGATTCCCACGGCCATTCCGCCGCAACTGGTGCCGCGGAGAACAACCCCGCGGCTTCACCTGCTCCGAGAGTTCGGCCGGGCTTTGCGGCTGTTTCCTATGTTGGGAGCAAGCCTTGCCTCCACCCCACCGATACCACTGACCCAAACGCACGAAGAGATGGAACGGTTTCTGGGTGGGCAGGCTGAAGCGCTACGCTCCTTTGGCTACGATCTGATCGCCCCGAGCGGACTGCGGATCGCCTCCGTGCCCGATGCCTCGCTGCGCCTGGAAGAGCAAGCCAGGAAGGGTCTGGACCTGCACGAGTTGCTAGATTTTGAATGGAATCTGGTGGTCGACGGCCGCCTGCTAGACCCCCGACTTCTGGAGGAGTGGAGAAGCGATCCCGGGCCACTCTTTTACACCGGTACGGAGTGGTTGTGGCTGAACACGGCCAAAACCATGAAGCTGCTCAAGTTCGTGGAGAAGCAGCCTCGCCGGGGCACTTTGTTGGAGGCCATGCAATTCGCGGCGGAGATGCCAAACCTTCGTCTGGATTTCCAGGGCAATCTGGCTCCTCTCAACCAATCTGGGTCGTTTTCGGAGCTACCTGAGCCGGAAAAATTTGAGGGCAAACTGCGGGACTATCAGCTCCGAGGTTTCAGTTGGCTCAGCTTCATGGAGAGGCTTGGTCTGGGGGCTTGCCTGGCCGATGACATGGGGCTGGGCAAGACGATTCAAACTTTGGCGCTCTTGTGCGAACTCAAAGAGCAGGAGAGGCTCAAACCCAGCCTGCTGGTCTGCCCCACTTCGGTTCTCGGCAACTGGCAACGCGAAGCCCGGAGATTCGCCCCGGATCTGGTGCTGGACATCCATCATGGTGACCGGATCAAAGACGAAGCCCTTTTCAAGGAGCACCTGAAAACGGTCGATATTCTGCTCACCAGTTACGCCCTTCTGACTCGAGACCGCAAGCTGTTCTCAGAGCGGAAGTGGCAAATAGTCATCCTCGACGAAGCCCAGCAGATCAAGAACCCGGCCTCCAAAATCTCTCGACTCTGCGCTCAACTGGAGTCGGAAGGGCGGCTCATTCTCACCGGCACCCCGGTGGAGAACCGGCTTCAGGATTTGTGGACTCTTTTTAGATTCTTGCAACCTGAACTCCTGGGTTCAAGGCGCCGTTTCAGTTCCCGTTTCGCAAGCCCCATCGAGCGTCGAGGGGATGAGCAGGTCAAGAGTCAACTCCGACGCCTGGTGGGTCCGTTCATCCTCCGACGCACCAAGATGGACCCCCAGGTAGCCGCGGAACTGCCCTCCCGGGTCGAGACTCTGGTGGAGTGCTCTCTCACCGAAGAGCAGGCTCAGCAATACCAGGCCGAGGTGGAAGAGGCCATGGTTTCAGTGAACGGCCTAGAAGGGTTTGAGCGCAAAGGGGTCATCCTCCGCTTGCTAACCCGTCTAAAGCAGTTGTGCGATCACCCGGCTTTGCTGGAGGCAGAGCCGGATTGGTCCGAGGCTCGTTCGGGAAAGCTCCATCGACTGTTCGAACTTCTCAAAGAGCTTGCTCCGCACGAGGGGATTCTGATCTTCAGTCAGTTCACCGGAATGCTAAATTCTCTCCAAGGGATCCTGGCCCGGCACTTCGGTGAAGAGGTCTTGCTGCTGGAGGGATCCACCCCCCGAGAATCCCGAGATCAGATGGTGGAGCGCTTTCAAAGCGGCAACGGTCCCCGGATTTTTTGCCTTTCGTTGAAAGCCGGAGGAGTGGGATTGAACCTCACCAGAGCCAGCACGGTCATCCACTTTGACCGTTGGTGGAATCCCGCTGTGGAGGCTCAGGCCACTGACCGAGCCCACCGGATTGGGCAACGCCAGACGGTTCAGGTCTTTAAGTTCGTGACCCAGGGCACTCTGGAGGAGCAGATCGATCGTATTTTGGAGGAGAAAAAGGCCCTCACTGAGGGTCTGATCGAGGATGGTGACGGCTGGCTCACGGAACTCAACGATCGTGAACTCTCCCAGTTGCTCTTGCCGGCCACCCGAGAAGAATTGAGGATAGGGGCGTGAGCGGCCTCAAGCACGGAGCCACCTGGTGGTCGGGGCGTTTCCTGCGTAGCCTGGAGAGATTGGGCATGACCACGCGCTTGAAGCGGGGTTACAACTACTACCTGGAGGGGCGAGTCCTGAGCATGTCGGTGAAGCCGGGATTGGTCTCCAGCGTGGTCCGGGGGAGTGAGGACTACGACTGCCAGATCTACTTTGAGCCGCTCTCGGATATGGAGTGGACCGAAAGCCTGGATCGCCTGGCCCTGGGCGACCTTTCGGCGGCCGCTTTGCTAGCTACCGGACGTATGCCCCCACAGATCGAGAACTTCTTCGCCCCCTCGGGTCGCCGATTGTTGCCTCAAGCGTCCACCGACCTCGAACTGCACTGCTCTTGCCGCGACAGTTCCATTCCCTGCAAGCACCTGTCAGCCACCGCCTACGTGCTGGCGGATCGGCTCGATCGGGATCCTTATCTGCTGTTTCTGCTTCGTGGGCGGAACGCGACTCAAGTGGAAGAAGAACTGCAGCGTCGCTGGGACCGAGACATTGGGGAAGACGTGGCCAGGGGAGAGGAAGGTGAGCCGGACCATGCAGAGATCAAGCAAGAAGAAAATGTAGACAAATTCTGGGCCCACGAACTGGAAGCCCCCATACTTTTTCCTCCTCGGGATGGTTCTGCCGCCGAACTCACCATCCAGCGGATGTCGGTCCCGGAGCCGAAGATCGAGGAATCGGCCTGGAAGAAAAACCTGGAAGCTCTCTACGACGGGGTGTCCCGGGCGGCCGGGGAGTTGATGGGCTGAACCACTACAACTGATAGACCTGGACTTCTCGAAAGAAGTAAGCGCGGTCCCGTGTTCGGGCCTTGGCCCCGGCGTCCGTCAGGAACCTGGCTTCGGGCCACACTGGAGGCCGGCGTTTCGTAAATCGGAGCACCGCCATGGCTCTAGGGCGGGCCACCGTTCTTAAGGCTGCCAGGGTGGCGGAGCACTGCGTGGGGGAAGCCGTTTCCAGGATATTGGATAAGGCAAAGAAATCGTACTTTCCGCCCCTTCTGGTGATCTGGCCAATGTCGCCCACCTGAAAATCGACGGTTCCAAAGTTCTGGAGATAGGCGGGCCGGGGCGCATCGGGCCGATGGGGCAAGAAGGTTTGCCAGAGATAAGGGTTGTCGTACGCGGGAGTCAGGGTGAGGAGCTTTTCGGTCTGCATTCGGAGGCGATCCGGTAAGCCTTTGGACAGATCCTTCACCAACTCCCGGCCGAAGAACATTCTCAGGATCCAGGGATGGAACGCCAGTCGGAAAGCCCATCGCCACTTCGGACCGTCCCACTCCTCTTGAAAAAGAACCTTTTGTAAGGCGGGGTGGCGCGTTTCCAAAAGTCTCATCACCCGCTCATCGGAACTCAGCATGAGACGAAAGAGACGAGCGAAGAGGCCCATAACGTGGTCGACCTTTCCTACCATGGATAGTCCGGATTTCAACAAGTCACGGTACTGCTGCCAAAACTCCCTGGTGTCGTCTTCCAGGAAAGGCTCCACGTGAGCCAACAAACGGCGGGCATCGGAATGCATGGCGGTGGGTAGCGTGCCCACGTTGAGGAGGGCCTGCTTGAGCCTGCACAGGTGAATCTGGGCGGGATTTGTGTCGAACGCTCTGACCCTGACACCCCGGCCGGCGGCCAAGGCCAGGGCCGTGTCTCCGGCCGAAGCCACACAAAGCACTCGGCGAGCGTTGTCCTGCCACATTAGCTGCCGCTCGACTTCAGGGTCTTCCCACATTTTGCCGAGCATAAGATCGCTCTGATTGCGAAGGCGCTCAAGGCTCATAGGCCACCGCCTTCGCTAAAAGGCGGGGACAACCCTTATATGTAGAATTAGGCTACCGCTCCGGCGATGATATAGCCTTGCATTTCACCGTTCTGGCCGGGGCTGACCACCGCACCGTTCACGAGCGTCATATCACCGGCTTTGGCCACTGCCAACACGGACAACTCCTGGGAGTCGTTGTTCACGTAGTAGGCGAGTTCAGCACCTTTTTCAGCATCAACCGCGTGCATGACGGCTTTCATTTCTCCGCCCGGGGTCTTGGGGTCGCCCTCGAAATGCAGGGTCACGTTGTCCTGAACCACCACACCGGGCTGGCCCATGGCTTGATCGCTTCCCTCTACTTCGTCCATGGCACTCAAAAACGCGACTGCGGCCACGCCTTGCCCGACCTCTTGGAAAGCTTCCTTGCTGAAGGGGGTCTGTTGGGTGCCTTCGATGGGCTCCCGGGCCACGAACTTGTTGATGGGGGCGTGGGACCACTGGGGTAAGTTTGATATAAGACTCATAATGCTAACCTTTCAAATGCGAATAGAAAGAGGTTATCGGAGCAGACGAGAACCGAGATGGAATTTTCTTTCTCGAAAGCCTGCTGGTATCTCCAGGTTGTAAACGTGTGGTCATCGGGCACAGAGGTATTTTCCAGGACCAATGCTAAGACGGAAACCATGCGATTGATTCTGCTTTTGGGACTATTCTTATTGATTTCGACCTGGGGGCTGGCCGATGAAGTCAAGCCTGCCGCCGACGAAACGGCGGTCACGCGCCAGGAGGTCGAAACCTGGCGAGAGCAGGCTGAACGGGGGATGGCACCAGCCCAGTATTGGCTCGGTAAAGCTTACGTTTATGGGTGGCACGTGGAGCGGGATCCTGAGACCGGCTTCTCCCTCTTTCAAAAGTCGGCCGAGGCCGGTTTTCCCCGAGGCATGAACGCTCTGGGCTACTGTTTTCAGCTCGGGCTGGGAACCGAACAGGACCATCAGGCAGCCTTGGAGTGGTTGCAGCGAGCCACCGAGGCCGGCGACCCCGAAGCGACCAACAATCTGGGCAATAGCTATTACCTGGGCTGGGGGGTGGAGGTTGATGAAGCCAGAGCCTTGGAATTGTACCGGCAGGCTGCTGATGCGGGCTCTGCTAAGGGTATGTACAACGTGGCAAAGTGCTATCGTTTGGGGGCCGGGGTAGAAAAGGATACCGCCGAGGCGCTGGTCTGGTTTGAGAAAGCAGCCGCCGGAGATGATCTGGAAGCTCTGCTGTTTCTGGGTTGGGAGTACACCTTCGGCAGCAAGACTGGAGAGCTGAAAGAGCGAGGTCTCAAGTATTACACCCGGGCCGCGGATATGGGATCGACCGAAGCCATGGTGTCTTTAGGGAAGGCCATGGTACGAAGCGAGAAGCCCGGGACGGCTTCCAGGTGGTTCAGGAAAGCCGCCAGTCTCGGTAATCCGGACGGCCAGTTTTACTACGGTGGCGCGTTGCTCTACGGAGAGGGTGTCAAGCAAGATCGCACCGCCGGGATCGAGTGGCTGGAGAAAGCCGCCGCTCAGGGAAACCAGAACGCCCGGGAGCTCTTAAACGCCGAGAATGTGAACCAGAATTAACAATTTTGTAACAAGGTTTTCAATCTTTCAAAATTATCTTTGAAGAAGATCGCGTATCATCTACCTATGATCAGCAGTGAAATTGCCAACGTTTCGGTTCGCACCCTCAGTCCGAGGCTTTTGAGGAAAGCCGGCGCACAAAAGAGCAACCCCCAGCCGCTCGCCTCGTTAGACGGTGTGGTCCTTGGTGGTGGGTTCGAGCAGCCGAAGAACCTGAGCAACGGTGCCAAGATCTCTGCCAGCGTCTCCAAGATGAGAGTTATGCTGCCCCCCGGAAGTGGTCGGGAGCAAGCCGTGGTCAACTCCACCTGCGGAAGCGCCGAGTTGAAAGCGAAATCGGGGGTGACGAAGTACGCCAACCCCCGACCCATCGAAGTTCACGGCCAGATGTGGAACGTGGTCTAAGACCTGAACCGATAAGCCAGTTTAAAAGCTAATCTTTGAAAGTAGTTCTGCGGGTTCGGATCGAATTTGTCGGTGTCCCGGCGAACCTGCTCGATCCGTCCAACCAGCCGGGTGAAAGGGATTGATTGTTCTTCCCTGGCTCCGTCGACCACCACCAACTTGGTAGTCCCTCGAGTCAGGTCCAGCCTGATAAATCTTCGAACCATCATCTGGTTTTGGGCAGAAACGACGATGAAATCACCAGTTTCGAGTTTGGAGAAACTCACGGGTTTGAGTTTGGCCCGCGCGCCGTTTGGCACTTGCGCGAAGGTGCTACCCTGGACCATCATCAGTTTGCCCTGGTTGCTTTGAGCGACGCTGATGCCTTGTAGGTCTCCGGAGACTTGTGAGTTGAGTTCTGCGTAGCTAATCTTCATAGTCTTACTCCGTTTCGATGCTTGAATCTTAGATCGTTGTAGGAGTTGACAATAGGAAAATGCTCACATTGTGAGGGGAATCACAGGAGGTCACGGGGGAAGACCTTGAGCACCTGAGAATCTGCCAGCCATGGATTCTAAGCTTCCTATCCGCTACGCCTGGTTGACGGTCGTGGCGGCGCTCACGACTCTGGTCTTGAAGTCGGGTGCAGCCTGGGTCACCGGGTCGGTGGGCCTCTTTTCCGATGCACTGGAATCCATTGTCAATTTGGTGACCGGGGTTACCCTGGTGGTACTGCTCAAGATCGCCAAGGCGCCTCCGGACTCCAATCATCCGTACGGGCACGACAAGGCAGAGTACTTCGCCAATGGAGTGCAGGGAACTCTGATTCTGGTTGCCGCAGTGGGGATCGTGGTCAGCGCCGTGGATCGGTTCCTGGACCCCCGGGTGCTGGAGCAGGGGACGATAGGTCTGACCCTGGCCGCGCTGGCGGGCCTGGTCAATCTACTGGTGGCCGGGATCTTGTATCGCCAGGGAAAGAGCTTGAACTCCAGAGCCCTGCGGGGAGAAGCCGACCATCTCATGTCGGACGTGGCCACCTCATTGGCAGTTTTCATCGGGGTTGGCCTGGTCTACTACACCGGTTCGGCCTGGCTCGACCCGCTGGCCGCGGTGGGTGTAAGCGGGGTGATCGCGTTCACCGGCATAAAGCTGGTGCGGGCCTCGGTGAAGGGGCTCATGGACACCGCCTTGCCAGAACAATCGTTGGAGCAGCTCGAGAAAGTGCTCGACGGATTTTGTGTCCGAGACGGCATCACTTATCACGCCCTTCGGACTCGAGTGTCGGGAGCCCGGATTTTTATCTCGGTTCACATCCTGGTGCCCGGTGTTTGGAGCGTGAAAAAGGGACACGAACTGCTAGAAGAGATCGAAGCCGACATCGGTGCGATCCTACCGGGGGTCTCCGTGATGACTCACCTGGAGCCGATCGAGGAGCCCTGTTCCTTTGAAGACATGGAATTGGCTTAGGCCTTTTCTTCTTTGGATGGCAGTGCGTTGTCTTACTCCTGAGAATGGACGACCTTCGGACCCACATAGGTGCCCACTTTTCGGGTGCGCACGTCGGGGGTGAAGCTGTGGTCCCAGCCGTTCTGATACGTCTCGCAGTGTTGGGTGGATTGGCCGTCTCTATCGGTTTGCGTGGTGCATCGTGTCTCGAAATGGGGAGCGACGTGGTGGGTGTAGCCGGCCAGTCGCTGTTCCTGGATTGCGTTCTCTCTCCACTCAAGATTTACTTGATCGCCCGCAGCATATATCCCCGCTCCAATGGCCGTGGCCAATCCTCCCACTCCGGCCCCCACCCCGGTGGTGAGTCCGCTGGGCAAGCCGGTGAGGTGCGAGACCAGAAGTCCGATACCGGCGCCCACCGCTCCACCGGCTACCGCGCCTCCGGCGGCAAAGAGGGGCACTGAGTAGGAAGAAGCTTGGAAGCGCTGGGTGACCGCATCCACGCGCGGCTTTCCGTCGGGCTCGTAAACCGGGGTGTGGCGGTAGATCTTCCGACCTCCGGTGTCGCATTGACCCGAATCGCAGGAGACGTATCGGTCCCTCGAACTAGAGTAGGAATGATAGTCATGGGGTATCGAGCCCAGGTAACTGTTTTGCAGACGCTCCTTTTCCCAGGTTACGGTCGCGTCCAATTTCTTCCCGGGTTCTTTGGGGCTCTTTTCCTGGGGAATTTCCCGGGGAGGCTTTTGAGTTTCTTCGGGCGCGCTATCCCCTTTGTAGCGCACCACCCGTGGGGTTTGGTAGGTACCGATGGTCTGGGATTCGATATCGGGCAGATAGCGGTGGAAATAGCCCGGGGCGCTGTCTTTTTCGCCCGGACCCACCAACTCCCGGTAGCCCACCATTTTGTGGTCCCGAATCTGGTGTTGATCCCACACCAGTTCGGTCTTCTCCCCGTAAACGCTCCAGGCTCCTACCCCTCCGGCGATTCCCCCTATCGCCAGGCCCCCGACCGCCGCACCAACCCCCGGGTGCAGTCCGGCTACACCCGAAAGTAGAGCGCCGGCTCCGGCCCCCACCAGTACTCCCACCCCTCCGGCGATACCCCCGCGCTTCCAGGGGTTACGAGGAGCCAGGTCCAGGGTTTCTCGAACGCTTTGCATGACCGGCGAGCCGTCGTGTCTCTTCTTGGGAATGTCGGCCCAAACCTTGACCGATCCGCCTGTTGCCAATGGATCCTCGGTGGCCACGTAGGCTTCTTTGGGTTGAGGGTTTTGATCGAAATGGTGGGCAGGCTTTCGGCCGATCTCGGTGCGACGAATGACGGGCTTAGAAAAGCTTACGGTTTTTCTATGCTGGGTGCTTGTTATCTTCATTGGTATCTCCCTCTTCGACTCGAGCCGCTTCTCACTTCTGGAGTGCAAGCTAGGTGTTAGGGTCTGCTTTCAAATAATCCGGTTCCTGCTTTGGTTGTTCCAGGCCCACCAGGGCTCCGGCCACCCGGCCGCCCAGGGCGGCGCCCCCGGTGAATCCGATGAGCCCACCAGCCAGCAGGCCGATGGTGCCTCCTAATCCGCCGGCCAGATGATAGCCTCCGATCACGCCGATGTACGGACCGATCAAAGAGCCCGCGGCCCCACCGATGGCCCCACCTCCGGCCACTGCAGCCACTTTCCAGGGCCGGTGATGCTCCTCGATCCTGGCCGTCTCCCGGCCGAAAAGGGCCTCCAGAGGGCGCACCGGCAGAGTGACCGCGGATTCCACCTCTTCGGCGCTCAGACGACCTTTGTGTACGGCTCCGTGCAAGGCCTGGTTGGCGCCCTGCAGCCCCATCCCCAGGAGCGGAGAGAGGCCGGAAGCAAAGGCCAACCCGGTGGCGGTGTTGAGAACACCCGAGGCGTGCCCCAGGGAGTCTCCGGTGGAAGCCGAGCGCACCCACTGGGATACGCCGTGAACCCCTTGCAACACGGAGCTTGCCATCAAGGCACCGGAGGTGATGTGGCGGGAGAGTTCCGATTTGCCGAAGGCTTCGGACATGTACTTGCCGGTTTCCCGAAACTCTTCGCGATCGATCATCCTCTCGAAGAAGTTCGGCTTGTCGAGTTCGGCCACGGCATCGTACTTGTCGGGAGCCTTCTCCCGCAGGTTTTCCGGGTTGAGGTGAAACTCTTCATACGACTCGGCGAAGTCTTCCCGGTGGTTGGTCTTGGCGTACTCGGTGATGTGAGGGCTTTCGCCGAAAGGCTCTCGGGTGGAGCGCTCGCCGAAGAGACGAAGCTTCTGGGTTTCATAATCCACCGTGTGGCCCACCTCGTGGATGAGGGTGGCCTGAAACTTTTCGGGGTTGTTCAGGGAGTTGCGAGAAAGGCGGATCCGGTTGGTCACGTCCAGGTCGTTGGCCCGGCCGTGCACCACCCATCCGGGGCGACTGCTCTCCAACTGGGGCACCATACGGATCGACCGGACGTCAGCCACCTGATGCAGGGGGAGCTGATCCAGAGTCTGGAGGATCTGAGCTTTCTCCGCCCCCTGGGCGCCGTAGATGGTGGGATAGACAAAGCGCGGAAAGGCGTCGGCTGTACGAATGGTCGAGCCCAGCGCGGCAAACCCTTTGGCCAACAGCGGCCGTTCGTCCACGGCGGAGCTTGCCACTCCCACTTTGTCCATGGCGTCGCTACCCACCGTCTTCAGGCGCTGGACACCGGGCCGGGCCGAGAAGGGCCTCTTGGTGGACGCGATATTCACCCTCTCAGGGTAATCTGGTCGGGTGGGCGCATGGTTGAGTGGCGGCTTTCAGTTGTTAACTGGGAGTCGGTAGTTGTTTCACTTTCGTCAAGCGCGCCATTCCACTAATAGCTCGGCCAGCTCGGACAACTTGCCCACCTGAGTGGCGCTCTCTCTGTCCCAGGTGCGATAAGGAACCTCCAGCTTCAGGTTGCCCTCTCCCGGGCCCGGGCCTTTGAAGGGTCCGTCCCGCAAGAGAATATCGGCGTCTAGATCGGCAAACTCGAAGTTGTTGGCAGCGGCCAGGGCGGCGGCCGCGGTCACGCTGATCTCGCTCTCGCCGACCATCCCGCCGATCATCAGTTGACACCGGTAGGCCCGAGCCAGATGCACCACCCGCAAGGCGGGCAAGAGCCCGCCCGTCTTCATCAGTTTCAGATTGAGAATGTCTACGCAGCGACCTTCCAAGAGGCGCAGAGCGTCCTCGGCGTTTTGCACCGATTCGTCGGCTGCGATTGGGTAAGGGGAGCGCTCCCGGATCACGCGCAGCCCCTGGAAGTCTTCCCGGGCCACCGGCTGTTCCACAAACTCGATCCGGCACTGGGCTTTTTCACACCCCCGCAAGACCGCCAGCGCCTGGTGACGGGTCCAGCCACAGTTGGCATCCAGGCGAAGCAAGACATCCGGCCGCAGGGTCTCGTTGAGCTTGAGGATGCGCTCGAGATCGTAATCGGGATCGATGCCCACCTTGAGCTTGATCTTGGTGTAGCCGGCCCTTTGGAACTCCAGGGCCAGTTCCTGAGTTTCTTCCAGATCGCAGATGCCGATGCTGTAGTTGGTCTCAAAGCGTGCTTTGGAAGTGCCCAGCAGACGGGAGAGGGGAATTCCCAGATGCCGAGCCTGCAGATTGTAAAGGGCGATGTCCACCGCGCAGCGGGCGCTCTTGGCCCGGGTCAGGGCCAGCATCTCGCGATGGATGTCTTTCAGGCAAAAAGGGTCACGACCTTGGAGCAGGGGCAAGAGTTGCTCCTGCAGGGTCCATTCACACCCCACCAGGCTCTCATCGGTCAACAGCGGTATCGGTACCGCCTCACCATAGCCTTTGCAGCCCCCTTCCTCTTCCAGTTCCACCAGCAGGGTCTCGCATGCCGTCCTCAGGCCGGTGGCGATCTGGAACGGGCGAAGGCAGTTGAGGGTCATCCGATAGAGGCGATAAGCGGTGATTTTCATACCCTCAGATTGCTCCTGGGGTGTCCATTTCCTGGCGGGAAAGGCGAGGGACGTTTCCTTTCAGAATAAGGACCGGAAGGAAGCAATAAGGAGACCTTTTCATCATGACCGCCAAAGATTTGGACAACTTGTGTGACATGCTGCGCGACGCCAGGGAGTTTGCCAGAGTTCAAGAGGCTTTCTTCGACCTCTCTGACGATCCGAGTTTTTTTGAAGCCGGCAAGGTCTGGGAAGATGAAATTTTGGAGACGGCGATCGAGGCCTGTGTCTCCAGCATGCTACACAAAAAGCCCGCACCCGTCACAACGCGGCTGGTGCGCATAGATCAATTCGGCTTTGTGCACGGCAGCCTGTTGACCGAGGGTGCCATGGGTTCGGTGCTGTATTTCGAGAAAACCCAGATGGGGTTGGTGGCGCTGAGCGACATGTCGGACAACGCCCTCTTTGCCCGATTCACAACCTCTCGACCAAGCTCGGGCGTTTCTCTTAACTAGGCGTACGCTTTTGACATTGCTAGCGTACGCTGCTATGGTTTTTTTATGGAAACAGTGCGAGTCACAGCTTCGAGTCTACGAAAGGACATCTATCGTCTGCTTGATCAAGTCTTAGAGACTGGTCTTCCCTTAGAGATTGAGCGCAAGGGAAAAATTCTTCGGATCGTGCCTCAGGAGCCGCTGGACAGATTGAGCAAGCTACCAAGGCGCGAAGGCTTCCTGGTGGGTGCTCCCGACGATTTGGTCCATCTGGACTGGTCCGATGAATGGAAACCGTAGCCTATCTCGACACCCACGTGCTGGTGTGGCTTTACGACGGGCAGACTGATCTCTTTCCCCCCACCGCTCGCAGGATTCTGAACTCCCACCGGCTTTTGGTGTCACCCATGGTGACTTTGGAACTGGAGTACCTTCGCGAGATCGGCCGTATCACAGAGGGTCCAACTGCAGTTTTGCCTGAGCTTCACTCCCGCCTCGGTCTGGTCATCTGCGATAGAGATTATACAAAAATCGCCCAAAGCGCCTGGGCTCAGAATTGGACGAGAGATCCCTTTGATCGATTGATCGTAGCCCAGGCTGCTTTAGGCCAGAATCTGCTAGTAACCAAAGATGCCACCATTCTGGCGAACTATCCTAATGCGATCTGGTCCGACTAGTCAGCAAAACCAATCCCGGAGCAATAAATCTTATGACTCGGGCATAGCCCCCTGACTCGGAGTCTCCGCGATAAAAAGAGAAACTCGTGGGTAGATCGCGGACAAATGTGGGAATTCCCGTTTCTGGATTTAGCGCAAATAGACTTAAGAAACTACTTTGCATAATGATGCCAAAACTACCACTCGGGAAGATAACGCCGGGCCCAGCATACCTCGCCGCGGACAAGTCGGGCAGTATAGGTGAGCCATCCACTTGGGACAGACCACCATCCTCCTCAATCTGGAAAACATAGCTCGGCTGTGTGAACTCAGGTGAGAGGGCATTTGCTTTGTGATTGCCCTGCCAGTACAAACGGTCTCCCTGGATATCTATAACGAAGGTCGAAGCTAAAGGTACTAGGTTCGCCGTGAAGCTTCTATGATAGGGGCCAGATATATCAGCATAATGAGAACCGAGTTCCGTAAATCTCCCGGTGGCGGCATCGAGAGCCAACCCCGACACGAACATTAAAGGCGTGATGGAAAACTCTTTCTTGACTCTCTCCACGAAGTAGAAGTGCCCCTCCTGGTCGAATCCCTGGGGTCTCGCGTTCATGACCCAGTTGGGACGGGTGAACGGACTGTTCGGGCCTTCTTGTAGGGAGCCGTCATTCGGGTTGACCAGGAAAATGTGGAACGCGTAACGCCCCTGCGCACCGTCGTGGAATCGAAAATTTGGATAGACAGTCTCCTGAGTGAAGGTCAGGGCTATGACGAAGCGCCCGGTAGGGTCGACCAGCAGGCTGGCATCGTCGCAGCCTGTTCCAACAGTCACTTCACCCACCAGAGGAAAGGATTGGGTCACCAAGCTAGTTCGGCTTTCCACCGAAGTTCGGTAGGTTCGTAGCAGCCCATTCCCGCTCAGCGTGTAGAGCACATCGTTTGAGGGCGAGAGAGCGAAATCGAGGATTCCGGTGGTCGTCGTCACGGGGCTCGGAATATCGGTTAGGGAGCCGTCGGCGTCATTGATGGCATGGAAGGACAGGGAACCTTGAGGGCTCAACGAGGCTAGAAACCGAGTATCGACCACCGAGAAGTTAGGGTCGGCGAGAACAAAGACCTCCTCAGGTGTCAGACTCACGGGGAAAGTGCCGCTTCCGACGACCGTACCGTTTTCGAGAAGCTCGAGAAAGACAGAGGTGACCTGCGTGCTGACACCCGTGAAATTCACCGTTCCCGCTTTGGCCTGCACGACCGGACCGTACAGAATATCGCCACCGGAGGATAGACCAGTGAGCCGGTAGTCGGTAACTGCGGCCGGCACGGTCCGTGCCAAGACCGTTTGTAGTCTGATGGTCGCTGTCGACGGGCTAACCGAGTTGGAAAAGACGTAATCTTCGCTGTCACCGCATCCGACGGCGAGCAAACTTAGATAAAGGATAGTGACGAGGCTCCATAGGGTAGGTAGCCGTCGAGTATGAAATCGGTGATTCACGAATGTAGACCTCTTTTCGAGCATGGAATAAGTGAGAGTCTAAATGGACCGAGGAGCAAATGCACCGTTCGCAAAGCTCGATTTATCATGTCTTTTGGATGAGCTTAATTGGCTTGGAGGACGAGCTTTTGTCGAACCGGAGGATGAGGAGAATTGCCCTTTGGAAGAGTGAGAAGGCCGGGGTCCCGTGAAATTCACGGGACCCCGATCGCGTTCGCTGGGAGTTCTATGGAGCTAAGATAGTACTACTCGTCGCCCTGGGATATCCTGCGGAAAAGAGCGGTGGGGTTCTGGACGCTTACGATAACCGCGCCTATTTCGCCGTCCGCCGCGGGTTCTGGTGTATTGGCCGCATCTATACCCCCACCCCCTCCTCCACCGCCGATCGAACCTCCACCGCCACCCCCGCCCATCCGTTGCACGTCAGTGACTGATCCAGCGGCTCCCGAAGCTCCACGAAGGCCGCCGCCAATCAAGCTTGAACCTGTGTTGGTCACCGAGGGGGCCAGCAGTTGAACTAGGCCTCCGCCGCCTCCGCCGCCGGCGCCTCGAGCGGTATCGCTATCTCCGCCGTCACCGCCATTGACTCGTATTTCCCCCTGGTGAACCACGCTAGTGAGCGAGGCAAGAGTGACAAAGCCGCCACCGCCGCCGCCGGAGCCCGGATCTCCCGATTCACCAGAGGCAACGATAACGCCGTTCAGATCGTTGACAACCGAAATCTGTGCAAGGACGGTTAGGGTGCCGCCACCTGTTCCGCCCACGAATCCCGCGAAACTAGATGCCCCCGCTCCGCCACCAAGACGATCATAGTTGGTGATGGGCGTGGCGTTCGAAACCAAACCGCCGGCTCCACCGAGACCTTGTTGGGCAGAAGTGTTAACGCTAATGGTTCCCTGACGAGCCTGGTGACCAAAGAAGCTGCCACCCGCAGGTGTCTGTTGCTCACCTCCACCAGAAGAACCTCTTGCAGACGCGAAGGGCGAGACGACAATCGCTCCATCGTTTGTGAAAGTACCCGTGCAGCGGATCTTCGTGCCGGAAGGCACCGCTAGTATCACACCATTATTGATGGTGAAGTCGGTGAACTGCAGGTTCCCATTTGGGGCCAGAGTGGCTAAGTCGGTGTTCTGCGAAACCGTGACCGAGCCGGCGCTTCCATCGCCATAGATGCGCAGCTGCCCGTCGGCACCCGCTGCCCCTTCTGTCCCCTGAGGTCCTTGCGTTCCCGTGGGGCCTGGAGGCCCCTGCGTTCCCGAGGGTCCCGCCTCTCCCTGAATTCCAGGAGGCCCCTGTAAGCCCATGGCTCCGTCCTCTCCGCTGCCGCCGCAACCTTGAGTCAAAAGACTGCCCGCGGCCAGGAAAATTAACACCGCTTTCTGTAAGCCTATTTTCATTCTTGTCACCTCGGTTTGAGTGGTTTTGTCTGACCCTTGACGCACAACCCGGCGCCGGGCCCGACATGACGGATACTTTATGGGAAGCCTGGAGACGTGTCATCGACCCAAAGGCTCGAAAGGTATGACCTACGGAACGAGCAAGACCACCATAGGGTTGAGAGATGACGACACTTGTAGAGTTCTACCGGCTCGGGAGTCCCGAATGCCCTCTTCAATCTGGAGATTTGTTCCAGGTGTACGTGTCCAGAAGAACAGTCTCCAAACTCTACCTTCCCAAAAGGTTAAGCTCGCCTGGTCCAACTAACTCATCAGCCGAGTAGGCTTTGTCTCGCCTAGAGCCAGGCGTCCTATTATCGCACCCAGGATGGTCAGGGCGCCGATGCCTACCAGGACGTGGTCAGCTCCCACGTAGTCCAGCAAGGGGCTGACGACGGCCACCCCCAGGGGGATGGTCACGTTCATCAGGCCGAACAGGCTGCCGAAGACTCGGCCCTGCAAAGAGGAGGGGGTGCCCTCCTGTACCAGGGTTAGAAAGACGGCGTTGCTGGGGGAGAGGCAAAAGCCGGCCAGGGCGGCCAGCAGGACGCAGGAGACCAGATTGGAGACCAATCCCATGGCCAGAAAGGCACCCCCCATGATGGCCATGCCTCCGTAGATCAGGCGGGGAGCCGGTAGTCTGCGGCTGAGCCAGGCTGCAGCCAGAGAGCCCAGCATCATACCCGCTCCGATCCCTCCCATCAGCCATCCGAAGCCTTGAGCTCCGGCCCCCAAAACTCGTTCGGAGAGAACCGGGAAGACCACGGTGAAGGGGGCCACCAGCAGATTGACGGAGGCGGCGGTAAGAAAGACAACTTTGAGAAAGCGATCCCTAAAAAGCCACATCACTCCTTCTTTGGCCTCCTCCAGGATGGCCCGCCAGCCTGCGGCCGCGGGTGCGCGATCGCTGGTGTCTTTCCAGGAGAGGGTGGCCAGGGCGACGGCCGAGAGTAGGAAGGTCAGGGCGTTGAAATACAGGAGGTTCATGGGACTCGGCAGGGCGGCCAGGAGTACGCCTGCGATCACCGGACCGATGAGGGCTCCCATCTGTTCGGTCATTTCGGCGTAGGCGTTGGCCTCTGTGAGTTCTTCTTCCGGCACCAGTTCAGGTAAGAGAGACTTCTCTCCGGCGAAAAACACCAGGCTCAAGAGCGAGACCCCGAAGGTCACCGCGTAGACCAACCCCAGGTGGTGATAGCCGAACACGACCCAGCCCAGGGGCAACAGGCAGATCAAAAAGGCCCGCACCAGATCGCACACGATCATCAAGCGGAGCTTATTGCCCCGATCCACCACCACCCCAGCCACCCATCCGAAGATGGCGTTCGGCAGCACCTGGGCCATATACACGCCCCCGGTCAGGGTACCGGAACCTGTCTGCTGGAGGATCACCCAGGCCAGTACGATGTAGTTGAATTGGCTACCGACCTTGGAGGTCAGTTGGCCGATCCACATCTTTAGAAAATCGCGGTGGCGAAGTACCATTCAGACGAGGCTCAGCAGATCGCCAGAGCCTTCTCCTGGCATTCCAAAACGTAGTTCAGTAAACGGCGCGTCTGGGGAAGCTCCAACTGGATGGTCGAGGGATCGACCTCGAAGTTGTTGAGATACTGCATGACCAGAGCGTCGCCCCCGGCCCAGCCCGGGTGAACCCCGGCAAAGAAAAACCCCAACCGTTCCAACACCGGGAGTAGCTCGACCAGGCCTGGATCGGTGAGGTGGGCGTAGAGTTGCACCACGTCGATGTGGCGAAGGCACATCTGGCGCAGGGCGGCGGTCACCATCTGGGGGGCGTCTTCTCCGATCTGGTGGAAGCTGAAGCTTGCGATGTTCAAGCCCGTCGCTGTGGTGGTGGTCATCAGCGAGTGCTCCTGGGTCGACTTCCCTTCCGTGCGGAACTCCGGATGGTAATCCATGCCTTCCAGGATCTCGGCGATCATGGCCTGGTGTCGCCCGGCGTAGAAGACCGGGTGCCGCGGGTGATTTTTGAGGCGCATGGCCTCGATCACGAAGGTCTGGCGGTGACTGTCACCGGCCTGCAGCGAGACCTCGGTGGGGGGCGCAAAGCCCAGCATGATGGCGGTGTCTTTCATGCCTAACTTGTGCAACACGTGCTGGGAGATGGGGTGGACCGAGACGGCGTGGGCGTAGAGCGAATCCAGACCTTGCAGGCGCGCTTTTTCAGCCAGCGTGCTAAACATTCGATCGAACAAATGATGACCCCGAAAATCGGGATGCACGATGGCCATCGCCAACTCGCCCCAGGTATCTTCGGGTTGTTCCTTGACCAGGGCGGAGAAGCCCACTACCCTATTTTTCGGGGTCACCGAAACTACCGGGGTGAGTCGGGCGCTACCGGCTAGCTCCAAGAGCCTTTCGGGGTAGTAGAGGTCGGCGTGGGCGTAACTATAGCCATAGCCTGCGTAAAAGCACTCGCAGACTTTAGGCGCGTCGGTCTCCACCATGTCCCGAACGGTTAGCTCTCCGCCGGTTTCATCGTCGCAGTGATCCGGGTGCTCCATCGATCGCCGGAGGTTCTTGGTGAGGACGAGTTCTTTCCCGCCCTGCCCCAGGTTGTGCAACTCGATCTTGTCGATCAGATCTCTGATCCGGTGCAGCCCGTGGGCGGCTTGCTCATGAAGCTCATACATCGGCCGGCCCCAATCCCTGACTGAAACTCTAAGACCGCTTCCCAGATCCTCGCCGGTGACTTCCAGGAGTCCACTGTTGGAATTATAGGCGTGGAGCACCACGTTGGAGACCGCTTCTTCCACCGCCAGTCTCAACTGGGTTGCGGTTCGAGAACAAAACCCCACCGAAATGGCTGCTTCTTTGACGCAGGCGCCGGCTGCCCCGATGGCAGCGGCACGAGCGGTCTGCTTGAGAGTGAAGAGTTGCTGTTTGGGCCAGTTGGAGTCTTCCATGCTTCGAAATTTTCCGCCCGAAGGAAGTGTCCTTCGGAGGTCTGATCCGACGACTTCCGAAGCCGTCGAGGTGAGTATCGAGATCCCGGATAAAAACCTGTTGCCTGCGGTGGAAAGGCTCTTTACCTGGCCCAAGCCCTACCAGTTTCCACCCGACGCAGACCGCGGTTTTGTGGAGGCTTCCAAGGAGATCACCCGCTGGCATTGCGCCCGCAACCCTCTCTATCGGCGGCTTTGTGTAGGAGTGGACCTGGATGGGATCGAGACGGTGGAAGACTGCGCGCGGATCCCTTATATGCCGGCAGAATTTTTCAAGCTGCACGAGGTCATGTCGGTACCCCCTGAGCAGATCGCCCTCCACGTGACCTCCTCCGGAACCGGCGGGCAAAAGTCCCAGATGTTTTATGACGCCTGGTCGGTGGGCTGCACCTTCGGGATTCTGGATAATATGTTCGAGCAATTTGGTTGGGTCACCGAGGAAGAGGTGAATTATCTCCTCTATACTTACGAGAGCGACCCCACTAACAAACTGGGCACGGCCTACACCGATTATTACATGACCCGCTACGCGCCGGCCGCCGAGACCTTCGCCGCCCTGCGCAAAACCGGAAGCGGTCACGAGTTCGATGCGTTCGGCACCATAGAAGCCCTGCAGCGCTTCGCCCGTAGCGGAAAGCCTATCCGGATCTTCGGGTTCCCTTCTTTTCTCTGGTTTACCATGGAGCGGATGGCAGCTCTGGGGATGGAGAGCCTCCACTTTTCTCCGGATTCACTGGTGGTCACGGGCGGTGGCTGGAAAGGCTACGCCGATAAGGAGGTGTCGAAGACCGAGGTGATCGCTCGGACCCAAGAGCAGTTCGGGATCCCGGCTTCTCGCTTCACCGACCTTTTTGGTACCGTGGAGCACGGCATCCCCTATCTCGACTGCTCCCATCATAGACTGCATCTACCGGTCTTTGTGCGGGCTTTTATCCGCTGTCCCAGGACCATGGAGCCGAAGAAGATGGGAGAAAAGGGGATTCTACAGTTTCTGGCCCCGTACAACACCTCCAGCCCGGCCCACGCCCTGCTGACCGGCGACTGGGCCAGCCTCCATCCGGCCCAGGAATGCGGCTGTGGGCTTCCCACTCCGTTTATGCAGCTTCACGGCCGGGCCGGGCGTTCGAAAAACAGGAGTTGCGCCATCGCCGCCTCCGAACTACTGAGAGGACGAAGCTGATGCACTACTGGAACGGCGAACGGCTGAGTCAGGAAGAAATGGAGGGTCGACTGAAGGACCTGGGAGCGAACCTATCCCCGGAGTTGGCCCTGGAGCTTCCTCGAGATGCGTTGCTGAGGGCCTGCGGTAAGTTGGTAGAGCGGCTGAACGATTCGGAGTTTCGCCGCCAGGTGACGGAGAGCTGCGGTGGGCGGCCCGACGTGGCAGAAGCCCTCGACGAGGTGCGGGAGTTTTTTACGCCCGCAACTCTTGAGATCAAACTGCACCGAGAGTTGCACGAGCCGGACCCGGAGATCTTCGAGCGGATCGATCTCAAGGAGCCACTTTTTGAAGCCTGGGCTCCTCTGGGGCTGTTGGTCCATATCGCCCCTGCCAATGCGCTGAGCGTAGGGCCCTTCACGGTTTTGGAAGGACTGCTGACGGGCAACCTCAACGTGTTGAAGGTGCCGGGTGGCGACCCTCCTTTCGCGGCTCTCATCCTGGAAGAGCTGGTCAAGCTCTCGGAGGGGGAGCTGGCCCCGTTTATTAAGGTTGTGCGCTTCTCCTCAGCGAGAGAAGATCTGCTGCGGACCCTGCTGGAGCTGGCCGATGGTGTGGCCGTCTGGGGCGGGGAACAGGCGGTGGCCTCGGTGCGGGAGATGGTGCCGCCGGGAGTGCGGGTAATCGACTGGGGCCACAAGATTTCATTTGCCTATCTGGCGGCGGATCGCTGGACCGATGAAGCGGTGCTGGAGCAGTTGGCCCACGATTGTTGCCGCAACGACCAGCAGCTTTGCACCAGCCCTCAAGTGCTCTATTTGGAGAGCGACAGCTATCAGGACGTGCAGGAGTTTGGGCGGCGGTTCGCGCCCATCCTGAGCCGGGTCTCGGACCGGATCCCGGTGCTGGAGATGGAAGAGCGGGACTGGGCGGAGATCGCCTCGATCCGGGAGATTCACCGCAGAGAGGGGTTGCTCGAGGGAGTTAAGGCGGAGGTGCTGGAGAGCCAGGACCGTTCGTGGAGGCTTCTGCTGGATGAGCGTCCGGCTCTGGTTCCGTCACCTCTCTTTCGAACCTTGTGGGTCAAGCCACTGCCGGTGGAAAAGTTGGTGGAGACGCTTCGACCCATGCGGCGTTATCTGCAGACGGTGGGGTTGGCCGCCGGCGCAGACCGGGCCGCCCAACTGGTGCGTCGACTGGTTCAGGCGGGGGTCGAACGGGTGACCACGGTGGGGCGAATGCTCGACAGCTACGCCGGTGAGGCTCACGACGGAAAGTACGCTCTCCAACGATACTCTCGCCGGGTGGGTCTGCGCCTGGAGGAGTGGGCCGACCGCATGTCCAGTCTCTCCGACGTGGCTGATTTTCAGCCCCGCCAGGCGCCTGTGGGCACCCCGCTCATGACCAAGGCCGATTTCCAGGCCCAGCAGCCGGATCTCGATTGGGCCCAACTGTACTTCCACAGCGGAGGCAGCTCGGGGGCACCCAAGCTGTCTTGCTTTGCCTATGAAGACTTCTACTACCATCTCTCCCTAGGGGCTGAGGGGCTCTTTGCGGCCGGTCTGGACCCCGAACAGGACCGATGCATAAACCTATTTTTTGCGGGCGACCTCTACGCGGGCTTTCTCTGCACCTTCGTCATACTGGAGAATCTGAAGGCGGTCCAGTTCCCTATGACAGCGCTGCAGGACTACGACGAAGTGGCCCGGACGGTGGAGGAGCTTCAGGTGGATACTCTCCTGGGCATGCCTTCTTACATCGTAGAGTTGTTTCGCGGCCACGCTCCTCAGCTCAGTGGAGTGCGGAAGATCTTTTACGCCGGAGAGCATTTCAGCCAGGCGCAACGCCGCTGGCTTTGTGAGACCCACGGCGTGAAGCTGATCCGCTCGCTTGCCTACGGGAGTGTGGACGTGGGGTTTCAGGGTTACCAGTGCACCCACGCCGCAGCGGGCGTGCACCACCTGCATACTCGGCTTCAGAACCTGGAGATCCTGAAGTTGGATGAGGATGCGCCGGTGGGCCCCGGGGAGGTCGGGCGACTGGTCTTCACCTCCTTTCACCGTCGGGGGCAATCGGTAGTCCGATATGAGCCCGGCGATCTGGGAAAGTGGGTCGAAGAGGCTTGCTCTTGCGGGCGGACTTCACCGCTGTTTGCCCTTATGGGTCGGCACGGCGACGTCTTTCGGATCGGCACCAATTTTCTGAACTATCGCACCTTCGGCGAGTTGCTGGCCCTCCATCTCGATTACACCGGTCCGGTCCAACTGGTGCTGCAGGAGGGCTCTCCGGAAGAGAAGCTACTATTGCGGATGGAAGCCGAGAACGGGCTGCAGGCTGCTGAGGTTCGTGAGGTGCTGCTCTCCCATGAACCGAACCTAAAGGAGTCGGTCAACCAGACCAAGCTTCTCGAATTAGAAGTCGAACTGGTCTCTCCAGAGGCTTTTGAGCATTCCAAGTCCAGTGGGAAATTGAAAGAAGTCATCGACCTCAGACGCTTGTAACATTTCTTTTACATGATTTTCTCCCCATGCGGCGATTTTTTTGAGATACTGAGTCCAATAGATCTAAGAGTGTGGGCAAATAGGATCTTTTTTCAAAGGCCGGTGTCGCTCTCTTAAGAAAGTGAGAAATTGCGATGCATGGTATGAACATCAATGTCAATTTTGGCAACCAGCATCCCCAGGCCGCCGGGATGAACCCCATGGGCTACCCGGGTGCCGGAATGATGTGTTCTAGCCCGATGCTGCAGATGATGCAAATGCTCTTACAGATTATGATGAGCATCGTCGGCGGTGGACAGATGGGGCACGGGGCCCATCCGATGCCCTTCGGAAACCCAGGCTTCGGCCACGGTGGAGGCTTGGGAGGCTGCGGTTGTGGAGGCAGCAGCCCGATGGGCAACTTCCTGGGAGGAGCCCCCGGATTCGGTGGATCCCCCGGCTTTGGCGGAGGTGGGTTCCCTGGAGTCGGTGGAGCGGCGCCAGGAGGGTTCGTCCCTCCCACCAGCCAGGGAGGGCAGCGGGCGGTAGACGTAGCCCGGCAGTTTCTGGGCCAACGCTCTTACGACATCAAAGGACGCATGCCGCACTTTCAGGCGGCCGGTGGCTTGACCAACAACTGCGCCGACTTTGTAAGCTCGGCGTTGCAATCGGCGGGAATGCTGGGCGGTCATGAGATCAACTGCAAGAGGATGGAACAGCGACTGATCCGAGAGGGCTGGAGGCAGATCCCTGCCAGCCAGGCCGGTCCCGGGGACGTGGCCTTCAACCCCTCCCGGGGGCACGTCGTGCTCTGCCAGGGCAACGGCATGATGATCGGCTCAAACAATGTCCGACAGGGTCTGCAGTACGTCTCGGAAAAGCGGCTTCCCCAGAACTGGGTGATCTACCGCAAGGGTTAAGGGACTTGGCTTATTCCGTCTTTCAATGGCTTGAAATCGATCAAGCTGCGGTTGAGGGCGCCGTCGCGCAGAGAAAAGACTTCGGCCTTGCCGTCCTGGAAGGTTTCAATCCAATCAGCCTCCACGGCTTCGTCTCCCAGGGCGGTCCACTCAAACTTGCCGTCACCGACCGAAAGAAGGGCGCGTTTTTTCAAGAAAAGAAGATCCTCGCCAGTCCAACGGAAGATCCGAAAAAGGGGCGGGGAAAGATCGCCCTTGGGCAGAGGGGCCAGAAGCTCGGGCTTGCCGTCGTCGTCGATATCGCCCCAGTACACCGGCAACCCGGGGCCCTCCAACCAGGCTCCGAAAGCAAAAGCGTCAAAGTTGTCGGTCACGGTGCCGGCCTGCCACTCGCTAGCAGAACGGCTTCCCTCTAGCTCCAGTTCGGCAGTATATTCGTCGTCCTCCACTTCACTGACCCTGGCTGTGACCGTGATGTCAGCGTATTCGGCGCAAAAGACAATATCGCCCACCTTTATCGACTCTGGACTCTTCATGGGGTGCGTGTTCGTGGGGATGAACCCGATGCCCTACGCAGGGTCGGTTTCCGAACTTTCCTGCTCTTCGGCCATTCCTATCAACAACTTCAAGGCTGGCTCCCAGGGATAGCGGGCGCCCACGAAGCACTGGCAAGGCGCGTCGATAGTCTTGCCGCTGCGGTCGGTTTCGGGAATGCTCAACCGCGCTCGAACTTCCTCGGGTTTGACCCAGTTGCGGTGATCCGCGTAGAGTTGCAAAACCGCATCCCTGGCCTCCAGGTCGCGACGGAGCTTGCGAATGTGTTTGCGCAAACTGACGTTCAGCCGGGCTTCGGTGGATTGCTTCCTACCCTTGCGTTTGCTGGTTCTGGTCGGCTTTTCGCCGGGGGTTGTAGTGCTCTTGTTGGGTTGCTTGCTATCGGACATAGCGCCTCATTCTGCTCTCTCGCGGGAAGTCTTTTCGGGGCGGGGGATCTGTGGGGGGGTTGCGCGGGATGTGGGCGTTGGGTGCGCCGGGCGGGGTCGGTGCCCCCGCGCCGCGCTGCACGATCATGCAGTCCTGCACTGAATCCCCCCGCGCATCAGCACGCTGCCTCCGCGCCGCGCTGAATCCCCACCGCGCCGCAGCCCTGCCCCCGCGCCGCGCCGCATGATCATGCGACGCCGCGCCTGAATCCCCACCGCGCGCATCAGCCGTGCCCCCGCGCCGCGCCGCATGATCATGCAGTACCGCACTGAATCCCCCCGCGCATCAGCCGTGTCCCCGCGCCGCGCCGCATGATCATGCAGTACCGCGCTGAATCCCCCCCTCACACCGCTGGCATAAAAAAAGCCCCCTGCCATTTCTGGCAAGGAGCTTTCTCTGGCCGAATCAGCCGAGTGAAATAGCGTTGGTGCTTAGAAGCCCATTCCGCCCATTCCACCCATACCGCCCATTCCACCCATGCCGCCCATATCGGGCATGCCGCCGCCGGAGTCTTTCTCCGGTTTGTCGGTGACCATGGTTTCGGTGGTCAGGACCATTCCTGCGATGGAGGCCGCGTTTTGCAGTGCAGAACGGGTAACTTTCACAGGGTCCACGATTCCGGCTTTGACCATGTCGACGTACTCATCGTTCAGAGCGTCGTAGCCTTGACCGGCTTTGAGGCCGCGCACTTTTTCAACCACAACTGCGCCTTCTTTACCGGCGTTGTTAGCGATCTGCTTGAGGGGCTCGACCAGGGCGGCGCGGATGATGTCTACGCCGACCATTTCGTCGTCGGACAGGCCTTTGATATTGTCCAGTGCACCAAGAGCATTGATGAAGGCGGTACCGCCGCCAGCCACGATGCCTTCTTCAACGGCAGCGCGAGTAGCAGACAGGGCATCTTCGATCCGGTGCTTCTTCTCTTTGAGTTCGGTTTCGGTGGCAGCACCAACGCGAATCAGGGCAACACCGCCAACCAGTTTGGCCAGGCGCTCTTGCAGTTTTTCCCGCTCGTAGTCCGAGTCGGAAGCTTCGATGGCGCGTTTGATTTGCTCGATTCGGCCTTTGATGGCGTCATCGGCTCCGGCACCTTCCACGATGGTGGTGTCGTCTTTGGTGACTTTCACTTTAGAGGCTTTGCCCAGCATGTCCAGGGTTACGGCTTCCAGTTTCAGGCCCAGGTCTTCGGTGATGACCTGACCACCGGTGAGGATGGCGATGTCTTTCAGCATCTCTTTGCGACGGTCGCCAAAGCCAGGCGCTTTCAGAGCCACAGCGTTCATGGTGCCACGCAGTTTGTTGACCACCAGAGTGGCCAGAGCTTCACCTTCGACGTCTTCGGCGATGATGACCAGCGGGCGTTGCATTTGCACGACTTTTTCCAGTACGGGAAGCATGTCGGCAATGGAGCTGATTTTCTTTTCGACCAGCAGAATCATGGGGTCGTTGAGAACGGCTTCCATGCGCTCGGAGTCGGTCACGAAGTAAGGGGAGATGTAGCCTTTGTCGAACTGCATTCCTTCCACGTGCTCGAGTTCAGTGTGGAGGGTCTTGGATTCTTCCACGGTGATCACGCCGTCTTTGCCGACTTTTTCGATGGCTTTAGACAACAGTTTACCGATCTCTTCGTCGTTGTTAGCCGAGATGGCGGCAACTTGCGTGATGGCTTCGGCATCTTCCACAGGCTTGGCTTGTTTCTTGATCGCTTCCACGACTTTTTCTACGGCCACGTCAATACCACGTTTGATAAACATGGGGTTGGCTCCGGCGGTCACGTTTTTTAGACCGATTTTGATCATGCTCTGGGCCAGAACGGTGGCGGTGGTGGTTCCATCACCGGCCACATCGTTGGTTTTCGAGGCCACTTCGCGTACCAGCTGTGCACCCATGTTTTCGAAGGGGTCTTCCACTTCGATCTCTTTGGCAACGGTCACACCGTCTTTGGTGATGGTGGGCGAACCGAACTTCTTGTCGATTACCACGTTACGTCCACGGGGCCCGAGGGTTACCTTAACGGCGTTGGCCAGAATGTCGGTACCACGCTCCAGGGCTTTGCGGGCGTTCATATCATACTTGAGAATTTTTACTCCCATGACTTACTCCTTAGTCTCTTTCTTTCTTAGCTTTCGAACACACCCAGAAGCTCACGCTCCTGCATGATCAAGAATTTTTCACCGTCGACTTTAACTTCGGTACCGGCGTACTTGCCGTACAATACCTTGTCGCCAACTTTGACTTCCAGCGGAACTACTTTTCCGTTTTCCAGAACTTTACCGGTGCCCACGGCCGCCACGGTGCCGATCATGGGTTTTTCCTGGGCCGTATCGGGCAGGATGATCCCCCCGGCAGTTTTTTCTTCTCTAGCTTCGGCTTCCACCACGATGCGGTCGTGAAGCGGCTTGAGAGTCACGGTCTTTGTCGCCATTGTTTCCTCCATGTGATTATCGATCTATGTCGATATCTTCGCAGACATAATTACCCGATGGCTCGTTGGCAATAAACAAACACCGTATTAGAACTCTGTTAGAGATAGCGATACCGGCCAAGAAACGGCTTTATTCCTCCTGGGGAGTAGGTCCTCTCCCTACCCAGGGCCCTAGATCTCGCACGACCCTCACGGTGGTCGAAGCTCGGTGATCCTTGCCGTTTTGATCGTAAAAGGTGACCCGAAACCCATAGTGGACCTTAAACAGGTTCCAGGTCCCGCTGGGTTCGGCGTGCTCGTGGAGCGGAAACTCGAAGAACCCGGTAAAGGGTAGCTTGAGATTCTGGTCCACATCGATGTCGTGGGTGTCCAGGCTCAGCACGTGACGGTGGGTATAAGCCCTGGATGTGGACTCTTCGATGGAGGCGAAGCGAAAGGACATCCTGGTGGGCAACTGGGCGCTATCTGATTTGGTGTCGAAATGGAGGGTGCCGGTGAGGGCATCTCCGCTCAGCACGACGTTTTGATCAAGGCGGGCTATCAGGCGTAGGTTGTCGTGCTCGACCTCCAGTTCTTCGGGCATGGCCACCAGACCCTCGGGGAGGGCCGGTAAGACCGTTAGGTGCAGTTTTCGAATCATGCTGCGACGTAGAAAGCCGCGCTTCATGGTGGCCTTGACGCTATACTGGCAGCGCACATCCCGGCTGGCGTAGGAGGGAGGCGCGTCTTCGGGAACTTTGAACCGGAATTCGTGGCGGTAGAGATCCCCCATGGCGTCGATCCTGAGTTTTTCATCGGCCACCGGCAGTACCAGGGAATGGCTGATGTCGTTGGCACCCAGGATCTCTTCGCCCTGAAACGCAACCTCCACCGTTTCCACGTCCTCATCTTGCACGGTGACCCACCCTAGAATCTCGTCTCCGGCTTGTATGACCTGACGGTCTAACTCGATCTCAAACATCCTTCGGAGCTTCCTTAGGCGGGTTGAAACTCCTCGACTTTCTGTTCAAAAAAGCGCAAGAGCTCTCGGGCATTGGCCTCGGCGTCCGTTCCTTCCAGAGGTAGCTCCCAGTAGGGGTTGGGTTGCCGTCTCTCCAGGCTGTGCCGGTAAGCTTTGTCGTAATAGTCGAGACAGCGCCGGGCCACCAGGTCATACCGCTTCTCCTCCAGCCCTTCCAGGCACTCACGATGGGTTAGCCCCCCGAGTCGTTTGGCGATTCGATTCAGCGAGTCTCGCAAAAGAGAGTCATCGTAGTGGGCGTACTCCTGGACCAGAAGCTTCACCCGCTCGGCCTGTGGGATGTCCAGGAAGATCACCGGAGCCGAGCGCATCTGAGTCCAGATTTCGTCGGGCACCAGCAGCTTTCCCAGGGTGCGCCCCTCGTCTTCGAACCAGGTGGTTTGCCGGCGATTCAGCCCGGCCCATTGCTGGTGCAGCAAGTTATGAAACATCTCTGTCGTGAGGGTAGGCGGTTGGTGATAGCCTCCGAAGGCCGACCCTCGGTGACCGGCCAGCGCCTCGAGGTCGACGATCTGCTCACCCCGAGTGGAGAGGGCCTGGAGCAGCCGGGTCTTTCCCGCTCCCGTGCAGCCGGAAAGCACCACCACCCGTTGGGGTTCAGAAAAAGACCGCAGGACCTCCCGGCGGTAGCCCTTGTAGCCACCCTTCAACAGGGTGATCTCGAAGCCGCCTTTTTCTAGAAGCCAGGCCAGGCTTTGGGAACGCTGGCCGCCCCGGAAACAGTACATCCGCATGGGCTTCTTTTCGGGATTGAGCCGACCGGCTTGGCGGACGAACTCGGCCATTTTGGGACCCACGAACTCCAGCCCCAGGAGTACCGCTTCTTCGGCTCCTCGCTGCTTGTATACGGTGCCCACCCGGGCCCGTTCCTCATCGGAGAAGAGGGGGAAATTGACGGCCCCGGGGATGTGACCTTTGGCGTATTCCGAAGGGGAACGCACGTCGAGGATTAGGGACTCGGGTGCGTTGAGAAACTCTCGAAGTGAAATCATCAGCGTGTCATCCCCGAGCACTCTGAAACTGGAGGGTTTGGGCCGCATAAGAGTCCAGATCGGCGAGCTTTTTGTAGACCGGTGTTTGAACTTTAGACAGAAAGGTTTCGACCGAGGGATCAAGCCTGAGATTGGGCGTACGGGCGATCAGATCTTCCAGTACAGTGCGAAAGTTGCGAAAGGCGGCGTTTTGCTTTCGCTCACCCAACGAAAAGTAGTCGAGTCGCCTGGCTTCCAGCAAAAATCGCAGCCACTGGTCGTCCTGGGGCCAGAACAGTTGAGCGTAGAGTTCTCCTCGGTCGGCTCGGCCCAGGCCTGGCCGCACTTCCGGATTCACGACTCCAAGGATCAGCAAGCCGGGAGCTTGGGGGTCCAGGAGAAATTGTTGATCATTTCGGGTGATAATCCCGAACTCCGGGCCTTCCAAGAGAAAGCTTTTCACGTCTCCTACGTACTGCGCCAGTTCCTTAAACTCCGCGCCCGGCAAGACCGCTCGACCAGTCTTGACGTCGTTAATCGCCTTAGCCGCGTTACCGTTGTAAGTGGAAAGCAAACGATGCGCCTGGTGCTCACTGCAAGCCAATGTGGTCATGACCTGGTGGACGTCGTGGGCGATACCCTGGAGCGCGGGTTTTCTTCTGAACGCTCGAGTTAGATATCGAATCCCTTGATAGGTAACCAGGCCCAGCAGCAGCGCCGGCCACCAGTCGTACAGGAACTGGACGATCTGAGCTTTATTCATACGCCTTCTATTTTGCACAGTAAGGAAAAGACCCCGCAAGCGGGGTCTTTTCGAGAAAACTTAGCGCTCTCGGCCTTCTAGCCGAGGAATCCGGGCGGACGAAATCCACCGATGTTGATGTTCACTCCGGGAGGGGAGCCACCTCCGCAGCAACTGCCGCCTCCACCCTGCATCTGGCCCATCATCTTGAGCATCATGGCCATCATTTTCATCATCATCTGTTGAGGAGACTTGGGACCGCACGGCCCCTGGCCTTTGCGCCCGCCTTTGCAGCCTTTGGCTTTGCCCTTAGCTTTGCCTTTTCCCTTACCTTTGCCGGCCTCGCAGGCCTGGCCGCCTTGAGGTTCATTGAGGTTGATGAAGTAGTTGTTGATGGTGCGGTTGTCGTTGTTGGTGACGCTCTGATCGATGTTGTTGACGTTGTTATTGATGACGGTGTTGCCGATTCCGTTGACGGCGTTGAAGTTGGTGTTGGTCTGTCCGGCGTTTCCGAGGAATCGGTTAGCCAAAGGTGCGAGTGCGAAAGCCATAGTGAGCAATCTCCTAGTCTGTGTTGGTCTTGAACTCAGTATAGCGATTGCTCGGCACAAATTTTTATCAGAAAAGCAAACTTTTGTTTACATTTGCTAACGGGATGTAAAGTTCTGTTACACCTGCGTTAACGTGAGCAGTGTTTTCTGAGTTCTTGGAGCTTCTCGGCCAGGAGTTGGAGTTGCCCCTCTAGAGAAGCTGCGAAACGAAGAGCTTCATCCAGCGTGCCCTCGTTGATGTTTTTTTCCATCTCTTTAAAAAGGGCGAGGGTCTTTTTGTCGGCGAAATATCCCAGAGAGTCTTTGAGCTGGCGCACCGCCCGAGAGAGAGGCTCTGTGTCATGATTTTTGAGGGCCTCGGTGAGCCTGTCGTAATCTTGTTTCCAGCTCCTCAAAAACAGATCGGCGATCTGGGCCAGTAGATCGACTGATCCCCCAAGTCTTTCTAAGATGGAGTTGGTATTCTGAATCGACAAGACAGTTCCAATCTAAGTGGTAAGCCTTAGTGAGAGGTAACTCCTCAGAATTATTACACGCGTTCCCAGTAGAAACAATCCTCTATTTGTCCTGGTATTGGAGACAAAGAAGTTTAACCTCCAGTTCATAATCGCCGGGAGGCGGTCCAGCACCACTCCATCTGGCCTCCTTAGAGTACATCGATTCAGGAGATACCAGTAATGAAACTTAAGACCAAGACCTTTGCTAGAGGAACCGCCTACCAGGTCCAGCAGAACGGTAACCAATTAAATATACGGCCCAGAAAAGAATCGCAAGAAGGAGCGGGTTCTCGGGCGGCGAGCTACGACATTGAACTCAACTCCGGCCAACTGCTCTCAACTGTAACCGGGCAGTCGGAAAACGGTGAGAGGGTAGAGCTCAGCTTTTCCTATAGCGCTTCGGGAGTAACTGTAAACGACGAGAGTAAGCCTGGCAGTCAACCGCTCGCCTTTGCTTCACCGGAAAACTACGCGATGCGCTCGAAGGAACAGCAACAGACCTTCGCTATGAACGTCGTTTCATCCATCATCGGCATCCCCATCGCCTTCAACCCTGAGCAGGTTCAGGGATAGCCGATAGACCATAAGCTTCCCGGGCCCGGCCGATGGCGAGTTCCCAGGCCAGTTTGTGGGCTTGCTCGAGCTTGACAATTCCGTCGGCTACCAATCCGGAAAGCCAGCGGCAACTGGCTCGTCTCCATAGATCGTGGCGAGCGGGGATGGAGCAGAAGGCTCGGGTGTCGTCGTTGAAGCCCACGGTGTTAAACACCCCGGCGGTCTCCATGACCTGGTCGAAGTAACGCATCATACCGTTGAGGCTGTCGTGGAACCACCAGGGTGGACCGATCCGCATGCAGGGGTAGTGACCGGCCAAAGGCGCAAGTTCCCGGGCGTAGTTTGACTCATCCAGGGTAAAGACGACAAATTTGAAGTTAGGATGAGAACCGTGGGCGTTCAGGAGCGCTTCCAAGCCCCGGGTGTAGTTCACTCTCACCGGGATGTCGGCGCCCAGGTCCGGGCCGAACTTTTCGAAGAGTGCCCGGTGGTGATCGCGGTAGGCACCGCAGTGAAGCTGCATGGTCATCCCGTCCTCGCAGCTCATTCCCGCCAGTTCCACCAGTAGGTGCCCCTGGAGGGACTGTGCTTCTTTGAGTTCCAGGTTGCGGCGTAGGGCCCGATCGAATAGTCGAGTGGCTTTGGCTGAGGAAAGGCGGTCGGTGAAGGGAGTCAAGCAGCCGTGATCGGTGGCTACGCAGCCCAGTCGTTGAAAGTATTCGCGACGTTCCCGCAGCCCTTCCAGGAAACCGTGGTAAACAAAGACGTCGGCTGAGACCTGCTGCTGAAGGGCTCCCAGCTCTTCTTTCCAGTTGGGGGCCTGAAAGGCCAGAAGTTTATCGGGACGAAAGGTTGGAATGACGCGACCGGGCCAATCGTCTTCTTGGATCGCTTGGTGGTACTCGAGCTGGTCGGTGGCTCGATCGTTGGTGGCCAGGACCTCGATGTTGAACTTCTCGAAAAGGGCCCGGGGAGAGTATTCGGGAGTGACCAACTTTTCGGCCAACCGATCGTAGTGTTCTTCAGCATTTCCAGGGCCGAGGGACTCGTTGAGTTCAAAGGTTTGCCGCCATTGGTATTCCAGCCACAGGCTCGAGGGGGTGCCCCAGAAGAGATGGATATTTTCAGCGAAGGTCTTCCATAGAGTCCTGGGCTCGAGATCTGGATCCAGCAGATACTCCATCTTCAGGCCCTGGGAGTAAAGCATTCGTAAGAGATAGTGATCGGGGCGTAGAAAAAGTTCTACAGGGTTGGGAAAACGTGCTTTGCCGGAGGATAAATATGCTGGATCCACATGACCGTGGGCCAGCAGGGGCAGCGCTTCTATCTCCAGGAGAAGTTCGCGAGCGATGTCTTTGTGCGGTCCCAGAAAGCGGTCGGGGTTCATGACATGACACGTTCTCAGTGGAGTTCGGGGCGCCTTCTTCCAAGAAGGCTCAAGCTGGCTCCAAAATTTAATAATGTTGCTCCGCCTTTTTAACTACCGTTCCAACACCCGGCTTCTAAGATAGGTTTAACGACAACCTCCGAAAGGACTTAATATGCTAAGCAATTCCTATTTTTATCAAGCCGGCATAAATCTACAACTCAACTACAGTATGGGGATCTCCCAATTCTCCTGCCCACCTCCGGCTCCGCCTTGCGGAGGCCCCGGACCGTGGTCGACGTTCACCGGTTCGGCCGGGGCTTTTTCGGCCGGCACGAACCCGGCCTTCGGGGGATGCTTCGGATTCCCCGGAAGCTGCTTCGATACCAATAGCTTTTTCCTCGGCCACGGTGGTTTTGGAAACGACATCCAGATCGCCAGGGGCGGTCCGGGCAACGACCGGATCAGTCAGCGCGGTGGATTCGGGCACGACACTCAGATCGCCATGGGCGGACGCGGTCGCGACCGGATCAACCAGCGCGGTGGATTCGGAAATGACACCCAGATTGCCAAAGGCGGTCCGGGCAACGACCGGATCGTGCAAAGGGGCGGATTTGGAAACGACACCCAGATCGCCGTGGGCGGACGCGGTCGCGACCGGATCAACCAGCGGGGTGGTTTTGGAAACGATACTCAGATCGCCAAAGGCGGTCCTGGCAACGACCGGATCGTGCAAAGGGGCGGATTCGGAAACGACACCCAGATCGCCAAAGGTGGCCGTGGAAACGATCGAATTGTTCAGCGCGGTGGGCCCGGCAACGATCTTTTGAGAGCCAACGGAGGACCCGGAAACGACCGGATCGTGCAAAATGGTGGCCGCGGTAAGGACTCGTTGAGGTACAACGTCAGCGCAGGGAAAGACCGGGCTCGTCTCAACGGCGGACGAGGAAAAGACAACGCCGTTATTCGGTCCGGGGCCGACGACAACTTCAGGGTGGTAAACGGTAAGGGCAAGACGCTCTATTCCCAAGGCAAGGGCGGTAGCGTCATCCGAGTCAAGGGAGTCGAGAACTTGAGGGTCCTTGGAGACAAAGGGAAGGTACTCTATAAAAAATAGAGTCAGGGTTCAGAGATGGGCATTCACTCCTGGTGGGTGCCCATCTCTTTCATTAGGCGCCGAGCTTCGGCCGGGATCTTGTGGGGGTTGTCTCGGGCCAGGTCGTCATCGGAAGGGAGAGGTTGGCCGGTGAAGGCGTGGAGAAACGCTTCACACAACAGTTCGGAGTTGGTGGCGTGGCGCAGGTTGTTGACCTGACGGCGGGTGCGTTCATCAGTCAAGATCTTAAGCACCTTGAGGGGCACGGACACCGTGACCTTCTTTGTTTTCATGGCTTTTTTCCCATGCTCTACGTAAGGACTGATGTATTCGCCGTTCCACTGCACGCTCATGCCGGAACGTTTAGGTTGGGAAAAGAGAGATCCTTCAAATTTAATCCAGCTAGAGGATAAACATGTTAAAGAAATCTAAACGTATTGACGTATAGACGTCTAAACGGTAATTTGAGAGAAATCAAAATAGGGAAAAAGAACTAGAACCAATGAGCCAATATAAATTCGCCACCATTGCAGCCCAACACGGAATATGTAGCGACGACAGCCACGGCGCTGTCGTTCCTCCCCTGTATCTCTCCACCAACTACACCTTTGAGGAGTTCGGAAAGCCCCGCCAGTACGACTACAGCCGTAGCGGCAACCCCACCCGCTCTTGTCTTGCCGAAACCCTGGCCCAACTCGAGGGTGGAGCAGGGGCGGTGGTCACCGCTACCGGGATGGCGGCAGCCACACTGGTCACCAGCTTGCTGTCGCCTCAAGACCTGCTGGTGGTTCCCCACGACTGCTATGGAGGCTGTTATCGCCTCTTCACATCGCTGGCCAGGAAGGGGAATTTCCGACTGGCCGTGGTCGATCAGACCGACCCTGAAGCGCTCGACGCCATACTGGCTGAGCGGCCCAGAATGATCTGGCTGGAAACTCCTTCCAATCCCCTCTTAAGACTGGTGGACATTGAGGCCATCTCCACCAAAGCCCACGCTCGGGATACCCTGGTGGTGGCCGACAATACTTTTCTTTCACCGGTCCTCCAGCAGCCTCTGGCTCTGGGAGCCGATATCGTGATCCACTCCACCACCAAGTACATCAACGGCCACAGCGATGTGGTGGCGGGCGCCGTCATTGCCAAAGAGAAAGAGCTGGCCGAGGAACTAGCCTGGTGGGCCAACTGCCTGGGCCTCACCGGCGCCCCGTTCGATTCCTATCTCACCCTGCGGGGACTACGAACTCTGCCTCTTCGCATGAAACAACACCAGTTAAACGCTCAAGCCGCGGTAGAACTGCTGGAGGGACATCCGGTGGTCAAGAAGGTCAACTACCCAGGCCTGCCCGACCATCCCCAGCACGAGCTGGCCAAGAAACAGCAACAGGGCTTCGGCGCGATGCTCAGCTTCGAACTCAAGGGCGATGAGAATACCGTCCGGGTTTTTCTCTCCAAGTTGAAGCTGTTTGCTCTGGCTGAGAGCCTGGGTGGGGTGGAGAGCCTGGTGGCCCACCCTGCCACCATGACCCACGCTTCCATGGCCCCTGAAGCCCGAGAAGCGGCGGGCATTTCCGAGTCTTTGATCCGAATCTCGGTGGGGGTGGAAGATCCGGAAGACCTGGTAGCGGACCTGAGCCAGGCACTGGCCCAGGCCGCCCAATCGACCTTTGCCCCGGTGGGCATCACCTGGCAGTCGTTTTCTGTACCCTCCGAAGCTCTTGCCAAAGTCGCCACGCGTTAGAGGCACAATCCCCTTTGCCTGCCGAATTGCTCCGGCATGAAAAACCATTTGATCGAGAAGAACATCCTCAAGTCGGTGGTGGGCCTTCGCCCCTTCCGAGAAGGCTCGGTGCGTCTGGAAGCCGAGCAGTTCGGCGACCAACAGTGGATTCACAACTACGGCCACGGGGGAAGTGGGATCACGATCTGCTGGGGATGTGCCGAGTGGGTTTGCCGGCAGCTTGACGGTTGCCGCGACGAAGTCGCCGTCCTGGGGGCGGGCGCGGTCGGTCTCACCTCGGCCTTGCGATTGCTGGAGCAGGGGTTGCGGGTCACCATTTATGCCAAAGACTTTCCTCCCCACACCACCAGCGACCTGGCGGGCGGATTGTGGGCCCCCACTCACCTCTGCGTTGCAGACAACGAACTGCGTCGAGACTTGCTCACCTGGTCGTGGCGTGCCTATCAGCAGCTTGAAGGGGACCATTATGGGGTGTCTTTGGTGGAGATGTATCAGAGCGAAAGCCCTCATCCTTTAGATCCCATGCCGGAGTGGTTGGTAGGAGAGGGGGAGCCGGTCGCTCGCTTACCGTTTGGGCCGGGGGCACCTCCGGGCGTGGTTTGGAGAACCTATCTGATCCAGACCGGCACCTTTCTCTCCCGCCTGGTGGATGACATCGAGCGTTTGGGCGGCCGCCCGGAAAGCCGCGACTTCACCTCTCTTGCAGAAGTCGAAACCCTGCCCCAGAAGGTGGTGGTGAACTGTCTGGGTCTGGGCGCCGGGGCTCTCCTGGGAGATCCTGCGGTGATCCCGATTCGAGGGCAACTGGTCTATCTGAAGCCGATCGGGAGAAAGATGGTGGTAGACCATGCCGGGGGATACGTGATCTCGCGAGACGATTCGTTGGTTCTGGGTGGCAGCTTCGAAATTGGCGAAACCGACCTCAGGCCCAGTGAGGAGATGACCCAAAAGATCCTGGAGGGCAACCGGAGTTTTGATTGGGGTTGATGCTAATTTCAGCCAAATTTCAGGGTTGTGCGATAGAAAGAACTGACAGGACAGTTTTAGGTAAACTCATCATTTGGAGCATAGATAATGAATATCAACACCAGCGGAAAAATTTCTCTTTACGGCCAGGCCAACAATCGCCCCAACGTTGGGCCCGACGATGTTTACGATGAATTTGATAACGGCAGAGCCGACACCGGTCCGGATGCCGTGGTCGACGAATTCGATAACTCCCGGAGTCGCTCCGGATCCAGCTACAGTTATGACAGTTGGGGTGGAAGCGGCGGCAGCGACTACATCGGCGGTCACTTCATCGGCTAATCGCGGCTACTCCCACCGTACATGGTGGGAAACCAGCCCATATATTCCTCTTCTCCCAGCAGCGCCTCTCCCTCTTCTCGTTCAGCCTCGGCCGGGATGATGGGATGGAGTGGACCGAAGCAGATCTGCTCGGTGAGGGCATGAATGGGATGACTAACCGACATGGAGCGGGTGCCGATCAGGGCGCGTGCTCCATTGACGATCTCCTGGGCGGTCGCGGTCGTGGAGTGCTTGATGCACCCGGAGATGTCCATGAGATCGGAACTCAGGCCTTCCTCTTCTTCCTCGGGAGCCTCCTCAACCACGGCTCGGCAGTATTTCGCGGCCGCCGAGCCGTAGCTCATGCCAAAAGCCAGGGCGGCGCGATGCTTCAAAGCCAGTCGTCCGGATTCTAGCTGAAATCCGTCCAGTTCGCAGAGCAGAGCTTCCTGGTTGTGGGAGACGGAGCGACCGAATTTCCGAACCTCTTCCAGTGCTCTCCCGGCACCGCCCAGATAGACTGCGGAGACCAGTGCTTCAAACCAACTGGTGGCATAATTGGAAACATGGTAGGTCAGCCATTCTTCCTGCGACAAAACTTGACGCCTTTTGATCACCAGATTGTTGAAGGTGAGGGGCTTGGTGTCGCTGAGCTTCATGGCGCCGGCGAACAGCGAGGGCCCGGGGACAACCCGTTCATCCCCGTTGAGTTGGCAGTAAAACATCCCCATCACGTCTCCCGGCAGATAGCCGGAAAAAAGCAAGAGGTCAGCGTTGCTGGCCATGGATTGAAAGTTCTTGCGACCGTTGCAGAGAAACTCTCCGGTGTCCGTCTCTCGCACCACCACGTTAGGATTGGGCAGACCCCGGCCACGAATATTGGTGCCGAAGTTCGAAATCGCGAGCAGGCTCTTGTACTTCTCGATGGAGTCCACGAGTATCTTGCGCCTGTTTTCAAACTCCGAAGCTGAAGGCACCGGCAGGGTGGCCAGGGCCGCCAGGTTGTACTGATGCATAGCAAATCCCACGCACAGGGGCAGGTTGACTCGGGCCATGATGTAGATGGCTTCGTAGGAGCGGTGGTACAACTCGGCCGGCTTGTCTCGCAGGCGGCAGGGGAGATACGGAATGCAGCTCTCTCGGATGAGGCGAAAAAACGTCTTCGACCTCTCTTCGTCGGTTTCCACTGCCGCCACCGCCTCGGCCACCTCTTTCGCCTCTTGGCGCACCTTTAGAGCCAGGGCCTGACTTTCACTGGGCTCGACCGCTACGGCATCCTCACTCATCGCCCAGCTCGCTAGCCTCCGTGTTCATCTGTTGGAGAAGCTCGCCGGCCTTCACCGCATTGTCCAGGACCAGTCGCCAGCCCCGGTTGAGCTCGGCCGCCGAACGGGATTTGGTCACTCCGTGCATCATTTCGATGCCCTGCAGGGTCGCCTGGATGGCTTCGATCATTCGGGTCGCGGTGGCCTTGATCCGCTCGGTGGCGGCCTCGTTGGTGAGGGTTTGTTCGCCGATAGCTTCGGCTTCTAGATAGGTGAACTCCAGACTCTGCAGATTGGTCACCAACTGAGACATGGGGGCTTTCCCGGCCAGCACGGCCTGGTAAGATTCGTAGACGGCCAGGACTTCGTCGGAAACCATGACCTTTCGCTCATCCTCAGGCGGCGGGTCGGGATCGAGCTTTAGCCGCTCTCCACCGCACTTGGAGCAGTTATCCTCGTCGCCGATGGAGGAGCAGGCCATGCAGACTTTGGGTGAACTGTCCAAGAATTGGCCGATGGCCGAGCTGGATTCCTTGACCGATTCAATGGCCTCTTCCATCTCGCCGAGGGCCTCCCAGCATTCCTCGCGATCGCGCTTGGAGCTGGCTTCGATGAACTTCTCCAGGGATTTTTCGATATTCACCATATCGTTCAGGTTTTTGTCTACCAGAGCCACGAAGCCCGGATCGTAATTGACCTTACCGTTGTGAAGCGCTTGATGACGCTCCATGTGAGCACCCACCACGTTGTTTTTCATCAGCTCAAAATGATGGACGATTTCGGACGGATCGTTGTCTTCGTCTTCCAGCCATCCTTCGGATAATTCTAACAACCCCGATAGCTTGGTGGGATCCGGTCCGTCATCCTCAACCCCCCAGGCGTCTTTTAAGCTGCCTAAGATATCATCGGACATAGCTTCATTCTCCCTCGTAGTCGCTTTACAGCCCTTCGATCAGTGCGTTCTACTCCCTCTCGGGGAGCCGACAAACGAAAAAGCGGCCTCCTGGGAAGCCACTTTTTCGTTATTGAAACGGATTGTCTAGAAGAAGGCGGGGGGTCTGCTGAAACCGCCCATGTTGATGTTGATGGAGTTTCCAGGGAAACCGCCGCCGGCCATTCCACCGCCCTGCATCTGGCTCATCATTCCCAGCATCATTTTCATCATACGCATCATGGTTTGCTGGGGGCTTTGGGGTCCGCGAGGCCCGTTCAGGTGTCCGGCCTTCTTGTCTTTGCCCTTGCCTTTCCCCTTGGCTTTGGC
>JBAYRN010000022.1:0-61940 GCA_041676625.1 Vulcanimicrobiota bacterium | reverse complement strand
TAGGTCAAGGTGTCGGTGGTGCCGTCGGGGTAGGTGACGCTGAGCGGGCGATCCAGGGCGTCGTAGGTCACCTGGGCCGAATAACCCTCGGAATCCACCACGGTGCTCACCCGTTCGGCGCTGTCGTAGAGAAAGGTGGTCACCTTCCCCATAGGGGCTTCGATGGTGTAGAGGTTTCCGGTGAAGGTGTAGGTGTAGTTGGTGGTCTCTCCCAGCGGATTAGTCATGCTGGTCACCTGACCCCGGGAGTTGTAAGTGAAGGTGGAGGTTCCACCGGAGGCGTCGATGAGAGATGTGATGTTGTGGTTGTCGTCGTAGGTGGCTGAAAAGAGGCTCTGACCGCCGGTGGAGACGCTGGTGAGATCGATCTCGTTGGGGGCGTAAGTGTAGTTGAAGACCCGCCCGGCGGGGTCGGTCATTTGTGTGACGTGACCTGGAGCGTTGTAGCTATACTTGGTGAGCTGGGTGGTCCCGTCTCCCAGCACCCGGCCGATGTGGGTCACGAGTTCTCGACCGGTGAAATAGATGGGGTTTGGATTCTGATCGTAAGCGTACCAGACTCTGTTTTCGAGCGGGCGCTTCATGCTCTCCAGCGTGCGCCCGGTTGTCCAGGGAGAGCGGTTTCCCTGGTGCATGAAGTGATAAACCGTGGCCTTAGAATAGTCCGGTTCGGCATCGAGTTGTTGGGGTTCCCAGAAAAAGCTGTTACGGAATCGAAGGTAGACATTTCCCACGGGCATACCGGCGGGAACCACGCTTTCTGAGCTGCTTCCGTAAGGTGCACTTTCCAAACGAGAGGTTCGCCCCTCCGAGTCCGTGACTTCTAGAAATCGCCGAACACCGAGGCTTGTATCGGTGTTGATATCTCCATAGCTGAAATGAGTTGTTCCGTAGGGAGTGGACAAAGTGTGAATGAAGTCGTTTGCTCCGTACTGGTAGTTTGAGACAATTCCCAAGGTATCCGTAACCGACTCCAGGTGACCGTCCGATGTATAAGCAAACGATGCTGACCGGCCAAATGGGTCGGTGACTTCGGTGATCTTGAATGGGTCGTCAGGTAGCCCATAAAAAAGTGACATGGGGCGGTCTACCGCATCGCGTATTGTCTGCAGTCGCCCTAAAAGATCGTACTCCAGACGAATCGTGTTCCCTTGTGAATCGATAAGCGCCGAAAGAAAGTAGCGGCCGCCGACGAACTGCTCGTATTCATGATAAGAGCCGTCCGGCCAGTCGAGTCGAAACCCGTCTCCGGTATCTAGCAGCGAGGCCTGGCTATAGGATCCTGGTTGAGAAATGGTGCTTCCGCTGAGGAACTGGTACTCATCGCTGCCCCCGCTTGCTTTATAGAGCACGACCTTACCGTTTGAAGAGCGCTGGTCGGTGAGAAAGCTAGTCCAATTGGTGGTCCATTTAGGGCCCAGGTTGGAATAGTCGAAAACCGAAGGTTGATTGATTTCCCTATGAGCGTAAGTCACAGTAAAGGGAAGCGCAAAAGCCGCCGGACTCAGACCCACGGGAGTATCTTGGAGTCGAAGGCTTACGAGCATGGTGTGAGCGCTCCACCCTGTCATGGCTGGGCAGGGTGGACCTTTTTTTGTTTTTTCTTGACCTACTGTATGATCTTGACTTCCAGTCCCAGTGCTTTCACTATTCAAGCCCGTGTTTCCACGGCCCCAAACCATCCTCCCTTCCTCTCTTGACACGGCTCGCCAGCCGGCAGGAAGAGGCCCTGGTGGGACAAGAAAGTAGCCGCTAGCTTCCTCTTCCAAAATATCGATGTCGATTCTCACCCTATCACGTGCAAACCCGGCGGTATCGTCGACGGCCGTGTAAAGTCCCTCTTCGGAGTCTAAGAGAGCAGCGTAATGGCCTACGCTCCAATTCACCACGGCCGGTGTGATAACAGCCGAACCCGGCCCTCGATAGGCCATCTGATAATTCATTCCAAGCTCTTCGGAAAGATCACGGATCTGCACCAGAGAAGTACCCCGGGAGGTAGAGGGGCACGTCTTCAATGTTTCAAGAGCACGCTCATCCCAGGTATCCTGGGCTTGCAAGAGTCTTTTCAAGGCTAGCGGACCACACCAAAAACTATCTTCCGGATGGACCTTCATAGCGTACAGTCCCTCCCTGGCTGCAGCCACCAACTCCGTGGCCGAACCTTGGAGGGAACGACCCTTCACACTCTCTAGAAGAGGTTCGAGGTCTTCCACGCGGCCCAGATGGGCCAAGGTGAGTGCGTATTCACCCAGGGCCTGATCTGCCAGCGGCTTTAAGCGAGGGTCCTCGGTCGACTTCAGGTCTTCCCAGGCGTGCTCTAATTGCCTCAAGGCTCGAGTGAAGCGGCCCCCTTGGTGATAGTAAACACCCAACGATAGCCGAACGGAAGGCCCCCAAGGATCACCGGGATTCGCCTCCAAAAAATCTTCGAGCAAATCGACCCTCTTCGACTTCGGTCGAGGGTCTGCTGCGTATCGCTCAAGCACCGAAGCCAGCGGTTCCTTGTCAGCCCCTTTGACCGTGGGAATGAACGGCTCTGGAAAGTCCGCCCGAAGCAGGTCCAACGCAGCCGGAGCACTCTTTGCTCCCAGCGCCTCCTCGACGACCCGGCTGACAGCTTGACTCTCGCCAAGGTCAGATCTAAAAAAACCGAGCCCGGCCAGTAAAAATAGAACGATGAAACAAACGGATGTGCGTACGGAAAATTTCCCCAATGCTTTAATACCCCTCTTGATAGTTTGTGGATAGTTCTTCCGTACCATGGGAAGAGATCCTGCGTTGAGGGTTATTCAATTGGGTGTGGTCAATTTTCAGCAAGCCTCTTGAAAAGGTCGCAAGTGCCGATGCACCCGAATCTGAAGTGCGAGCTCTCAATTGGTGAGAGCGAGACGCCTGTACAACGAGCAAGCCGGAAAGGCAATGGCGGAGTTCTCTATGAGGATCTCAACGGCGTCCGGTGGAGCCGAACCCGCCGCGCTCGGTTAGCTCGACTTCTCCTTGTTTCAAGTCCACGGGGTAGACCGGGGCGAAGGTCAGCTGGGCGATACGATCTCCTGTTTGTACCACGAAGTCGGAGCCGCTGAAATTGTGAATGATGACCTTGACCTCCTGGCGGTAGAGGTGGTCGATGGTGCCCAGGTGGGCCACGATGCCCTGGCTCGCCAGCCCGCTACGCCCGCGAACGATCGCCTCCCAGCCCTCTTCGAGCTGCATGCTCCAGCCTAGAGGGACCAGTCCGGTTTGCCCCTGCCCGATGGTCAAATTTTCGGAGGCTCTCAGATCGAAGCAAGCGTCGGTTTGGTGAGCCCGAAACGGTAGTTGGGCCTGGGAGTGGAGCAGTTGGATGATAACCTGGAGCTTCGCCATGCCCAGGGTATGAAACCCCCGGGCTCTGAACTCCTCCCGGGGAAAGAGGACTCCCACCCGTCGGCCACCAAACCGGAGAGAATGAGTGACAAACCCAATGTGCTAATTTCCGGTGCCAGTCGTGGGCTGGGAGCCGAAACCGCTCTGGCTGCCGCCCAACTGGGGGCGGACCTGATCTTGACCGCTCGCAGTGAGGAAGGCCTCTCCAGGACAGCCGCCCGCATTCGGGAGGCCGGATATGAAGTTGGCGTGACCACTCTACCGGGTGACCTCGCCGACAGCGAGTTCTGCGGCAAATTGGCCGACAAGGTGGCCGAACTCGGGCCGCTTCACGCGGTCGTACTCAACGCGGCCCAGATCGAGCCGATCGGGATGCTGGAGGACCTCAACGAAAAAGAGTGGTTGCGCTGCATTCAGTTGAACGTAGGCTCTCCTTTTCTGGTGGCCAGGCGCCTTTTGCCGGCCTTATCGAGATCTCGAGGGCGCCTCATCACCATCGGTACCGGGGCAGCCAGTCGGCCGATTCCCAGTTGGAGTGCCTACTGCGTGAGCAAGGCGGCGTTGCTCATGCTCATGCGGCTGATCGCGGCGGAGAAGCCCGAGATCACGGCCTTTAGCTTTGCTCCCGGAGCGGTCGACACGGCCATGCAGCAAAATATCCGGGATCGTAAAGAGATGATGCCCGCTGAACTGGCAGAGTATTTTTCAGCTCTGCACAGCAACGGGCAACTGGAGCCTCCGGAGGTGCCTGGCCGGGCCCTGGCGTGGTGTGCCTTGAACGCACCGGCCAATTGGTCGGGTCAGGAGATCGTCTACTCTGATCCTGCCCTGGTAGAGCAAGTCCGGGCTGCCTTCCGGGTTTGAATCAGGAGTCCAGATCCACGAAAAGATCGAGGCGATGGAGGCGTTTGAGGGCTTCCATAAAGTGCTCTTCGTCGCCCGGCTCCAGTCGGTCCCAGGTATGACCCATGAGCGCGTCGCTATCGCCGAGGGGCAGCGGTACCCAGAGCGGTTCCTGGAAATAGGTATTCAATTTATCCCGAAGGCTGCGATCTCGAATGTTCAAGATCACCTTGTCCCGCCACTCCAGAGTGCCCAGAGGAAACTCGCTGCGTTTTCGACCCTGGGAGGTGCGAATATATCCGTAGAGCATCACGCCGCGAATCTCGCGAACAGGTATTGGAGATATTCATACATCGAGCGATCCAGAGCGTGAAGGTCCTGGTGAGTCCAGATGGGCTCATCGCAGTCGTCTCTTTCCAGGTAGATGGAGACGGAGCGGGCGAAGTATCGCACCGGGTCGGTGGCGGCCAGTTCGTCCACGAAGTCTGCTCCGTTGTATCCGCTGGCCGAAGATTCAAAGCAAGCCAGGACGGCGGTCGCTTTGCGGCTACTGAAGTCGTCGCCCCCTTGCGCGTGATCCAGAGCGTGGGCGAAGTAATACAGAGCGGGATGGAAGAAGCGCGGCTTTTCGGTGAGACAACGCCGGTCGATCAAGCAGCTTCGGCTCTTGACCAGGTAGGCGCCATCCACCGGAAACTCCTCGGGCGCCAGGTTCATCCTGGCCAACTCGTCGAACCCGGCAAACCCGGCCTCATCGAGGATATGGACTTTAACCTTGGCTTTGCTGCAAATCCGGATCGCCCCCAGCCCGAAGCGGCTCAGGAGCCTGATGCACTCTTCATAGCCGGGTTCGTCATCGGGAGTTGCAATCAGCAGACGGGCGGCCCGGACGATCGCGTCGTCGACTTCCGAGAGCTGTCCGTGGGTGGGTAGTGTTTTCCCCACCGGACGAACCCTCGATACCGGCTCGTAGGTCTCCGCGGCACCGGAGGGAGGAGCCGGAACCGCCGCCTGCTCTTTCACCGGCTCGAGGTTGCCCGACTCCCCCTGCATAACGTCTCGGGCGGCCAGCGCCGGGTCGGCCTTGCGGGTCTCTACCGGACCCCAGGAAAAGCCGAGTTGCTCGGCCGTGCCCTCTTTTTTCGGAGGGGGGGTGGGTCCGGAAGGGGGTGGAGAACCGAACGAATTCTGGAAAAATCCGGGTTTGCCGGAGGTGGGCCGCCCTTTCAGTGGGGGTGGGGGCTGCAACTCCTCTTCACCCTGGTCTTCTTCGAACTCTTCCTGGGTGTGGCTTTCAGTTCGACCTTCCTGGTCTTCTTCGTCCTCGTCCTCATCCTCATCCTCGTCCAGCCACTCATCATCCTCGAGAATGTCTTCCCAATTGGTGATGAGGTGGCCACTGGTCTGGTTCCCCGAATTGAGGTTGGAATCTTGATCGGTGAACTCGCTGGAGAAATCGGTGCTGTCGTCGGAAGTCTGACGGGCCTGCACCTGGGCTTTTTCAGCAGCCTTGTTTTCGTTGGACTTGGCGATCTTGGATTGAAACAAGGAAGACGAGCGCTGCATGTTCTCCAACATGGTGCGCCGCTTCTTCTTGCCGTCTATCTCATCGATCGGATCCACGAAACCCAAGTTCTTCGAAGAAAGCTCAGGGCCTTCGGTATTGGATCGTTAGCGCTTTTTACTGCCGAACTTCATCGACTCCGCCGTAGCTTCGCTCGGCTTCCAGGCTCTGCCAGGCGTGGGCGGGGGCCCCTTTGGCCAGATAAGCCCGCACCAACCCACGATGGATGACCGGGTTCTGGTGGTCTTCTCGAGCCATCCGCTCCAATGAATGCAGGTATTTGTCCACCATCTTGCGTTGCACGTACAACAGGAAAAGGTCCGTCTGATCGGCCTGGGTTGCTTTGTTTTCGTTTTCCAGGCGGGCAAACCGGGCTTCCGCGCGCTCGAGTTCTCGAGAGTGGAGAGTGGTCAGCAGCACGAACGGATAGCGGCGCACCACGATCTGGTCGTTCTCATCGGTGACCTGCCACTTGTAAAGAGAGTTTTTGGCCAGTTGAAACGGGGCCCGGTAGGGAAACTTAAATCGGGTCTCCGAGGTCTCGGTTTCATACAGAAACTCGTCCCACTCGTTGAAGAGCTGAAGTTTGTATTTCTGAGCTCCGGTGTCGCGCCAGACGAAGACCGGCGGAAACGCTTCGGCCTTGACGTAACTACTCAAGAAGGTCTGTTCTCGCTCCAGGGCGTTGGCCTCCTGGGCAGCCGCAAACTCAGCGGCGGTCAGTTGTCGGATCAAGAGATAAGGGATAGGGATCTCGGTGACTCCCCGGTCTTTGGGGCGGTCTTGTCTGATCTCTCCGCTGCCCCCGGTCTTTGAAGTAGCCCGAAAACCCACCTTGCCTTCGGTGTCCGGTTCCACCACTTCCCGGTGGTAGTCGTGAAAAAAGGTCAGCACGAGCTTGCCGTCGGTGGAGGTGCGAACCTGGTCTTCCGGCCTGACCAGGGTGAGCCAGTAGGCGGGACCCCAATCGCCCCCCGGGTGCTTGACCTGAGTGGCTCCCTGGGAGAGCGCCACGATCGCCACCGGAGGGGTTTCTGAGAGTTCAAAGCTATCCTGGCTCAGGGCCGACTGGGTAGCCAGAAGAATACAAATGAATAGAAGTACACACTGTCTCATTCCGAGACATTGGAGGCCGGACCCGACTGTTCCTTGGCGCGCTACTTCAAGAATTCCACCTTACCGGTTTGCACGTTGTAGATCCCGCCCACGATCATGATTTCGCCGTTCTCTTCCATGCTGCGAAGCAGGGGGCTCAGTCTTCGGATCTTTTCTACCGTCAGTTCCACGTTCTTGCGGGTCACGGCCTCTACGAACTCCGGGTTGGAAGATTCGTGAGGGGCGCCGTGGTCAACCCTGGTTTCCTCCACGGCCGGACGAATTCGCTCAAGAAGTCCAGTCAGACTACCCATCTCGACGTTGTCGATGGCTCCCTGAACGGCACCACAGCTTGAATGGCCAAGGACAACGATGAGCTTAGCTCCGGCCGCTGCGCAGGCATACTCCATGCTTCCCAGCATGTCGGGGTTGGCCACATTGCCGGCCACCCGAGCGTTGAACATCTCACCGATCCCTTTGTCGAAGATCACTTCCGCGGGAGCCCGGGAGTCCATGCAGCTGAGAATGACCGAAGCGGGATGCTGGCCTCCTTTGGTAGCCAACTGCTCGGCACGAAAGTTCCGTACCTTTTGGGTTCCGGTGAGAAAGCGCTGATTGCCGTCTTGGAAAGAAGAGAGCACCTGGTTGGGGGTCAGCGCGTCGCGCTCGGCTCGGGACCTGATATCGTTGGCAGAATCGGTCGGCGATTGGGCCAGGACTGAGGTCGCAACCAGACAGGCGAGAAGGATTGAAGACAAAATGATTTTCATCGGGGAAAGTACGAGGGGTTAAAAGGTATTCCTTTCTACTTTTGACCTTCTGCTCCACATGGGGTACCATGAGAGGCATTGGGGCCTGGCGATAGGCTGGAGCACGCTGTGGTCGCGCCCTATTCCACGCGAAACGACCAGAGAGCGACAAACGACGCTCTCTTAAGCGCGCCTGCCTCAATAGAATTAATAGGAGTTCGATGATGTCATTAGTTATGGATTTTAAAGTAGGGCAGACCGTAGTGGTGCCTATGCGGGGAATGTGTAGCGTTGAGGACGTGCGGGAAGAAACTATGCTGGGTCAGACCATGCAGTTTATTCATTTGCGCCCTCGCCAGGGAAGCGGCATTATCAAGATCCCGGCCAATCAATTGCGGGACCAGGGAGTGCGCTCTCTGGCCGATAAAGACGAGGTTCTGTCTAGTTTGTCGAGCAAGGAGAAGGTCGAGGATGTTTCCGAAATGGAATCGTTAGACCGCCTGGACCGCTGGACCGAGATCCTTCGCTCGGGGGATTATCGCAGCAGGATCCAAGTTTTGCGCGAGATCGTTCTGGCCTCAAAGAAGACCAAGCTTGACGAGCACGAGCGGAAGTTTGAAAAGCAGGTCAGGCTGGCTGCCCGGAGCGAGATAGAAAGTGTGCTGGAGACCACGGCCGCCGCGGCCGGGCGTCGCTTGAACGAGGCGGTCCGATACAAGGCGGGTAGGACCCGATAGGGTAGCGCGGTTGTAGACTGGTGAAGCCTTTGGAATTCCTTGGGGTAAGGCATGATAAAGCCGTAAACCAAAACTAAGGAGTTATAAAATGATTAATTGGGCACTTACCTTTTTTATCGTAGCACTCATCGCAGCCCTTTTCGGGTTCGGTGGAATGGCCGGAGCCGCAGCCAGTATCGGGAAATTTATCTTCGTGGCGGCCATCGTTCTGCTGATCATCTCACTGGTCAGCGGCGGGGTACGACGGGTCTAAGGGCCCACTTTCAAGATACCGGCCGCGCCCTGACCCCCACCGATACACATGGTGATCAGGGCGTGGCCGCCTCCACGGCGTCTTAGTTCGTGGAGGGCGGTGGCGGTCAGTTTAGCTCCGGTGCACCCCAGAGGGTGACCGAGGGCGATGGCCCCACCGTTGACGTTGAGTTTGTCGGTGGGCAGATTCATCTCTTTTAGTACGGCGATGGATTGGGCGGCGAAGGCCTCGTTGAGTTCGATCAGATCGATCTGAGCCATTTCAAGATTGGCGAGCTTCAAGGCTTTGGGCACCGCCTCCACCGGGCCGATCCCCATGATCTCCGGTGCCACCCCGGCCACCGCAAAGGACAGAAACTCGGCCAGGGGCTCCAGCCCGTGGGCTTCGGCCCGGGCTTTGCTCATCACCATGACGGCCGCCGCTCCATCGGAAACGGGTGAACTGTTGCCCGGGGTGACGCTACCTTTGACGTGAAAAGAAGGGCGAAGCTTGGCCAGGGTTTCCAGATCGGAGTCCGCTCGGACCAGTTCATCGCGCGCAAAAACAATTTCTTTGGACTCCACGGCGGCGCCCTTGCGTTTGTCCACCCTGACCGTCACCGGCACCAGCTCATCGTCAAAGCGACCGGCTTGCTGGGCGGCCGCAGCTTTGTGGTGGGACTCCAAAGAGAATTGGTCCTGTTCAGTCCGAGAAATATTGTACTTCCGGGCCAAATTTTCCGCCGTGATACCCATGCCCACGTAGGCGCCCGGCAAAGTTTTTTGCAGCCGCAGGTTCATGGAGGGCTTGTTGCCGGTCATGGGTACCATGCTCATGGATTCCACTCCACCGGCGATGATGCACTCGGCCATCCCACTTTTGACGGCCTGGGCCGCCAGGGCCACCGCCTGCAGCCCGGAGGAGCAGAATCGATTGACCGTCATACCTGGGACCGTATCGGGAAGGCCCGCCAATAAGAGTGCCAACCGGGCCACGTTGAAGCCCTGCTCTCCTTCGGGCATGGCGCAACCCAGGATCACATCTTCGATCTCGGTTGCCGGTACCCCCGTACGACTCAAGGTTTCCCTCAGCACCAGGGCCGCCAGGTCGTCTGGACGGGTGTGAGCGAGCGACCCTTTTCGGCCTCTTCCCACGGGCGTGCGCAGGGCGCTCACGATGACAGGTGTTCGACTCTTATCCATGATTTCATACACTCCTGAAGTAAAGATTTTTCAGACCCTAATTCCTCAGGGTTTTTCCAGTTTTTAGGGTGTGGGCCAGTCGCTCCTGGGTTTGGGGCTTGCCCGAGAGTTGCAGGAAAGCCTCTTCTTCCAACTCCAGGAGAACGGTTTCGCTGACCACGTCGGCTCGGTTCATCTCTCCCCCGCACAACACCCGAGCGATGGTTTCAGCGAGGTGATACTCATACTCAGTGATAAAGCCGGCGAGCATCATCCCGTGGGCTCCTGTGCACAGGTTGGCAAAGGCGGATTCGCCCAGGACCTGAACGGTTCGAGGCACCGGCGGTAGGTAGCCGTCGGCCAGCTCCAAGACCGCCTTTTTGGCTTCGCTCAACAAGCGATCGGCGTTCATCACCACCCGGTCGGTGGAGCGGAGAAGGCCCAGGCTCCGGGCGTGCTTAGCCGAAGTGGAGACGGTGCCCATGGCGATCAACTCGAAGGCCTGCTGCACGGCGCTGAAGGGGTCAGCACCCTTGAGCAGGCGCTCATTCATGCGGATGAGCATCTCGGTGGTCCCGCCCCCGGCCGGCAGAATGCCCACCCCAACCTCCACCAATCCGGTGTAAAGTTCAGCGTGAGCGATATTGAGATCGCTGTAGAGCATCACCTCGCAGCCCCCTCCGAGCGTCATTCCGAAAGGCGCGGATACGACCGGATAGGGGGCGTATCGGAGTCGAGAGGTCATCCCTTGAAAGGTGCGACAGGCCTTACGGATCGCTTCGAAGTTTTGCTCTCTAGCCAGCTGCAGTATCATGCTGACATCGGCCCCGGCGCAGAAGTGCTGGCCCTGGTTTCCGATGACCATGCCCAGGAAGTTCCGGGAGACTTCCTGGTGGGCCTGGTCGAACATCTCCAGGGTCCCGGCTCCGATGCTGTTGCCCTTAGAGTGAAACTGCAAAAGAGCCACCCCGTCGCCGGCGTCCCACAGGGTAGCGTCGGAGTTCCCCAGCACCTTGTTGTTCAATTGCTTGACCGTGAGTAAGCCGGTGCCCGCCGCGGGTGGGCGCTCGCTTTGGAAGTAAGCGGGGACCTCCAGACCGTGCTCGCTGAAGGCCTGGATGCAGCGCTCCCGACCAAGCGATTCCGCCAACTCCAGCGGGCCCACTTCCCAACCAAAGCCCCACTTCAGGGCGTTATCCACGTCCTGGGCGGTGGCCGCGACTTCTCCCACTTTGCCGGCCGCGTAGTGGATCTGGTGAAAGAGGGTCCGACGAGTGAACTCTCCGGCCTGTCCTTCCGACTCCAGCAGGGCCTTGACCCGCTCTTCGGGGGTCGGCAGCAGCCGCAGCTCGTTGAGCTCATCTAGGCGTACCTTGCCTCGATCTTCGTACTCAAAGGTGTCGAAGTTTAAGGTGAGGATGGTGGTTTTCCCCCCGGACTTTTCCTTCTTGTAAAATCCCGCCCCGGACTTCTCACCCAGCAAACCCCGCTCCACCATCCGGTCCATCACCTCCGGAAATTTGACCAGCTCGCCGGTGGCCTTATGGATGTTGTCGGCCACGGTGGTCACGATGTCCAGCCCGGAAAGATCGGCGGTTCGGCAGGTGGCGCTCTTGGGTCGCCCGACCAGAGGTCCGGTCAGCAGGTCGACCACGTCGGGAGAGAGGCCCATTTCGGCCATCACCTGCATGGTGCGCGACATGCACCCAACCCCTACGCGGTTGGCCGCAAATCCAGGGACGTCGTGGGCCACCACGATCCCCTTGCCCAGGATCTTGTCACCGAACTCGGAGATCGCCTGGACCACTTCCGGGTCGGTGTGGGCGGTGGGGATCAATTCCAGGAGATGGAGATACCTGGGCGGATTGAAGAAGTGAGTCCCCAGGAATCGCTTTTTAAAGCTCTCTGAGCGGCCCTGGACCTGCAAAGCCATGGGAATACCGCTGGAGTTGGAGCTGATGATGGTTCGATCCCCGGTGGACTCTTCCAGACGCTGGTGAAGCTGTTGCTTGATATCCAGGCGCTCCACGATGGCTTCTACCACCCAATCCATGGAGGCCAGCTTGTCGAAGTCGTCGGTCATATTTCCGAGACTAACCAGGTGCGCGCGCTCGGTCTCCATCAGGGCGGCGGGTTTGGACTTCAGAGCCCTCTCCCAACCCTTCTTTACGATGGCGTTTGGATCGTCGCCGGTGGCTGCGATATCCAGCAGGAGTACCGGGATTCCGGCGTTAGCTAGATGAGCTGCAATACCGGCTCCCATGGTCCCCGCTCCGAGCACCGCGGCCTTCAAAATTTTCCTAGACATGCCTTGAAACAGCCTCCCATTCGTAGTCAGGCTGCGCGTTCTTTTGGGTGGACCGGAAGACCTTCGAGGGATTGAGACTCTTTTTGAATTCTGGCCCGGCATGTAAACAGGCTGTTGCCGGGTTGTAACAAAGCTTTGTCATGAAGGCCTCCACCTTCCGGTGGGAACCCTGGTATGGTAATACTAGTATGAGTCTTTCTTCGTAAATTCTCAGAGGGAGTAATGACGAGCTTGCTTCACTTTCATAGACCAAGATCGGCCAGGCATCGGGGTCTCTCGTTAGTCGAGATCGTGTTGGTTATGTCCCTTATGGCGATTCTACTCGGAGTGACCGCGGTTTCCCTGAGGTCGAGCGTTGAGCGAGAAGGTCCGCGAGGCATGGCCCACAACCTGCTGGCCGACTTGAGGGCTACCCGTACCGAGGCTTCCAGGAGTGGAAAGTTGGTGGCCATCTGCTTTCCCAGCGAAGCAAAGAGTAATCCGTTTTCTCAGAACGCCCTGGTTCGCAAGGGTGCCCAAACCGGTGATGTCCTGAAGACTCTGTCCTACGACAAAGCTTATGATGGCTACATTTTCGCCGGTACCTGGCCGGGTGCATCCCTGAGCAGTACTGAAGTCCCGGTCGGGTGGAGCACCGCCACCTCCAACGAGATCTGCATCTATTTCCGCCCGGATGGCAGCGCGTTTAGCAACGATCTTCCGGCAGTGGAGGGAAGCTACGCGTTGGTGGTGGGTAGCGCCTTCGTGGCCGACCGGGCAGGCACCCGTTCCACTGCCACCGCGGTGGGCGACCCTTACACCATCTGGATCAGCGGCTCCGGAAATGTTTCCATCGAAGAGGGCACCACCCCTATGGGCCTACTGCCCCCCACCGACCTGCGCCCTCACCCGGCTCCCTTCACGGCCGCCCCGGCGACCAAGACCCAGGCGCCAAAAATCGAGGATATCAAGTTCCTTCCCGAGGGGATCCCGGGCTCGGATACTGTGGGGCTGAATCAGAACTACGTGGACATTCATCCGGACCAGAAGGAGAGCGCAAGCGAGCGCCTGGAGTACGGTATAGCGACCATGCTGGTCACCGCCTCCGACAAGGACGGAGGGCCGCTCTACTTCGATCTTCACGCGATTGCCAGCTCTGGAGAACGCGGCAAGTTCACGGTCAGCAACGAGACCGGGGCCATGGATTTTATCTACGACCCGGCCACCGACACGGAAAAATGGCAGACCCTGATCTCCTGGAGGCCACCGCCCGGAGCGCCGCAAGATACGGTGTATGAACTCCAGATCACGGTCCGAGATGAGGAGGGGCACAGTGACTTCACGGCTTCAGGTGCCGGTTTGCTGCCCCGCATCGCCAATCTACCTCCTTCTCGCATGGTGATCCAGACCTCCGATAGGCAACTTTATATGGCCAACATCGAGGGTTCCAACACGGTCAAGCTCACCGAAGATGAGGTGCCTGAATACGAACCGTTTTTCAGCCCCGACGGCACCCGGATCTACTCCAAACACGACACCCCGGCGGGGGGGCTGCAACTCCGGGTTCGAAACGCCGACGGCTCCGGTCTCAAGGTTTTGAGGGAGTTTAGCCCGGCGGTGGTGGCTGCTAACCGGGCCGTCGATGGTGAGATCGACATCCGGTTCGATCCCACCTATCACTACGCCGCATACCGCATCAACATCCGGGAATCGGAGTACGAGGCCCATACCCTTGTCAATCTGGGCTCCTCCCGATTTCCGAACTGGATTCTCCGCTACACCCCGGGGCGTCCGGGCCAGATTTATGAACTGGAGGTCCTGCATCTAAACGGTGCGATTCCCCCGATCAATGTGGCCACCGACGCTTACGGGAGTTTCTTCTGGGATGGAGAGTCGGAACACACTCTGCGGTTCAAGAGCAGGACCTCTTACCGGAAGCTGGGCTTTTTTAGTGAGCCGAGCCCCATCGCGGCGGCCTTCGGTATCGGACGCTACCATCCGGTTCCGGGCTATCAAGAGAATCCCGACAACGGGGTGACCATGGAGGGTTTCCCCCCCACAACCACACCGGCTCTGGGCGTTTCTGTGGATGCGACCAATCAGATCTTCAATCTTACCGAGCCCAACTGGTTTCTGGAGACCCCGAACCCCGGCATCAACCTGCGACGCACTTCGGCCGGCTCCACGCACCCGATAACCAACGCCAACGTCATCGGCCAGCCCACCTGGTCAGCAGACGGGCTATTCGTCGCCTACGTCGAAAACAAAGGCACAACCCAGGAGATTGTGGTCAAGGAAGTGCTGAATCCTGATTTTTCGGTGAAAGCTCCCGAGACCAGGTACACGTACAGCACCACGGGGGTGAGTTCGGTCAAGCTTTCTCCGGAGGGAAGATGGGTGTTCTTTATTCGAGGTAAAAAGCTCTTCAGAGCTATCAATGCAAGCGGCTCCACGCCGGTCGAAATTTCGAGCAGCCTGGGGAAAGAAATTGCGTCCTTCGCTGTGTCCCAATAGGCAACACGGATTTTCATTGATGGAGGCCGTTTTTGCCTCCTTTTTGTTAATTACGTCGATTTTGATCAGTGTTTATGTTTTCGACTCCTCGTTGCGAGCTGAAGCCAACAACGAGCAGCGCATCACCGCGGCGATCGTAGCCGAGAGCGCCCTGGAAGAGATTCGAAGCTTTGCCAACAAAAACTTCCCGGGGACTCGGTCCACTTACCACGGTCGAAACTGGACTCTTCCTCATTACAGCGTGTACCAGATCTCGGCCAAAGTTGAACCCATGGAGTTACCCTTACCGTGCACGGAGTTGGAGACTCAGTATCCGGAAGTTGACCCACCCTTTCCTACTCCGGAGCGGAGAGTACTGGCCGAATCGGTCTTGAAATGCGAAGTAGCGGTGAGGTGGTCGCGCGGCCGTGACGAACTCAGGATGGTTCGATACGTAGCCAATTTTACTCGAGCCAGCAATTTCCAGGTCGTGATCAACCCCTCAGGGACCGAGATCGACCCGATAACCTCCGGGACTTTCGATGTGGCCCCCTGGGGGACCAAGGATTTTTCAGCCAAGGCCTACGTCAACGGCGTGGAGGTGGATGATATACAGTTCTCCTGGTATGTGGAACCACTGAACGGGTTCGGCTCTATCTATCGGGAAAGCCGAGACGGAAAGACCTGCCGCTATCGAAACGCCTACCGCAACTATGACGGCACCTACAAGAGAAGCGCGGGATTGTGTGACGTGGTGGTTCGCGCGGTTTATCAGGGTACCGAGGCTAAACGAAAGGTTCGGATCAAGAATGGCTAGGGATCGAAAGGGCTTCACCTTGATCGAAGGCATCTTTAGCATGTTCTTGATTTTTCTGGTGCTCGGCGCCCTGACCTACACCCTTCGCCAGGCCGGCCAGGTAAAGTCCAACCTGAAAAACATGGGAGAGTTGAGTGAGATCGTTCAGGTCATGGCCATGCTGAAGGCGGACCTGGGGGCTGCTTTGAAAGTGACTTCTCCTTCTGAAGGCTCTGGATCGGATCGAGTTTCTTTGGACAGGATCGACTCCGGGCTTTCGATTCAGGCCCGAATCAACGATTTTGATGATTTCGAGCCGTTTGATTCCATCGATCAAGTGCAGGTATCGTATTTCCTGGAAGCGGGGCTGCTGAAGAGACAGTCGCGTACTTCACTGGGAGTCAGGGCGGTCGAAAGACTGATCCAGGTGACCGAGTTTGAAGCGCGACGTGAATCAGGGGAGGATCTGGTGACGGTGACCTTCGAGACTTCGAACTCCAGGCGTTCGGTCCGACACTCATTGAAGGTCGCACTGCGATGAAGTTGTTTCGGACACGGGGGTTTTTATTGGTCTTCGCTCTGCTGCTCACGATTCTAGTGACCGTCATAGCGCTGGGCCTGCTGGGAGTGCGCCGGGGCAACTACGCCGCCTCCCGGGCCATCGTGAATAATCTCCAGGCGCGGGCCCTGGCCCACAGCGGCATGAACGACATCTGGGCCAAACTTGCCAATGATCCGAACTTCCCCACCGGGATCGGGGATGAACAGGTTCAGTTTTCTTATCGCGAGGAAGTCGTGGACTCCACCCGCAGAGAGGTTGGGTCTTATACAGTTCGAATAGACAGGAGATATCGCCAGACCCACGAGGTGGTGCTGCTGGAGTCCACCGGTGTGGCAGGTGGGCTGGACGCCAGTAGCTCGACCTTCACGATCTACGCCGAACTCTCCACCGAGGAAGGCCAGTTCGAGTTTAAGGTTTGGCACGAAGGGACGAGTCCAAGGCTTTGAAGACATTCTTTACAAGCACGGACCCAACCCAGGTAAGTTGCTCGACTTCCACTCTCAGCCGCTTTACCCGGCAACTCGCCGTGCTGTTGGGGGCAGGGATCCCCATGCACGAGGCCCTGGAGTCTCTCATGCGGGTGCAAGCCGATAGTCTATCGATCTGGGTGACACCGGAGATTCATCGGAGAATCATCCACGGCCATCGTCTTTCCGCCAGCCTTGCTCAGTTTCCAAGGATTTTTCCTTCCACTTACGTGGCCATGATAAGGGCTTCTGAAGAGACCGGGAAGTTGGTGGCCGTGCTTGACCGGTTGGGCGATTGGCTGGACCGGCGGGAGCAGATCCAGCGCCACGTGAAGAAGGCGCTGACCTACCCGTTTCTGGTGTTACTGGTAGCCTTCGTCTTGACCATCGGCTTGTTTCGCACAGTCATCCCAGGAATACTGGAGACGGTGATCGGCCTGGGGGTTGACCTACCGACTCCCACTCGGGTCTTGCTCTGGATGGTTTATCTGGTGGAGCAGCCCCTCACCTGGTTTTCCTTGACCGCGTTGTTGATCGCCCTGATCCTTTACTCCCGGACTCCCGAGGGTTGGGAGAGGTTGCTGGTGGCCTTCAATCACTTTCCGGTTTTGGGTGGAGTCCTGGTGTATTCGAGTTCGGCTCGATACTCTCACACCATGGCCATGCTGATCGATTCTGGAGTGGATATCATCCGGGCTGCTAAAATCTCGTCGGATGCCAGCGGAAGCCCGCTGATTCGACTGGATTCAGAAAGAGTGACCCGAGAATTGCGGGAGGGGCGGTACTTTAACCAGATCCTCCAAAATTCTGCGGTCTATCCAGCACTCCTGACCGACATGGTGGAAGTGGGTGATGAGTCGGGGCGAATGGCGGTTATGCTCGCGAAGTGCGGAGAGATCCTGGAGCACGACACCATCCACAGGGTAGATACTTTCCTGAACCTCCTGGAGCCTCTGGTCCTGGCGGCCATCTCGGTGGGAGTAGGCTTTATTATAGTGGCGGTTCTTATGCCGATGTCCAGCATCGTGTCGGCGCTTTAGGACCCCCCAAAAAAAGAAGCCCCGCCGACGGCGGGGCCCTTTGATTGGTTGTCCCTGGTTAGTAAGCCGCTCCGGCCCCGCGCATACCGCCTCCGGCGTTACCGGCGTTACCGGCGTTACCGGCGTTACCGGCGTTACCGGCGTTACCGGCGTTACCGGCGTTACCGGCGTTACCGGCGTTACCGGCATTGCCCGCGTTCCCGGCGTTGCCCGCGTTACCCGCATTTCCGGCGTTGCCCGCGTTCCCGGCATTGCCCGCGTTCCCGGCGTTGCCAGCATTGCCCGCGTTTCCGGCGTTGCCCGCGTTCCCGGCATTGCCCGCGTTCCCGGCATTGCCCGCGTTACCGGCGTTGCCAGCATTGCCCGCGTTCCCGGCATTGCCCGCGTTCCCGGCATTGCCCGCGTTACCGGCGTTGCCCGCGTTACCGGCGTTGCCCGCATTGCCAGCGTTACCCGGATTTACCACGTTGGCCATGGTGGTTCCGCCCATCAGTTGTTGGAGCAGTTGCATAACCAGAGCGTACAGTTGTTCCATACCACCGCCTGCCATGGTGGGATCCATGGCTCCCTGACCGGCCGGGGCCATGCCCCCGGGTCCGAACATCATGGGAGAGCGACCGGCCCCGTGCATAGTGCCGCCTTTGTTGCCGCCGCCCGGACCGTCCAGGTTGGAGCCCAGGTCGCCCGCACCTACCGACTGGATGGCACGGTCATAGGCTCCCTTATTTTTTACAGATTTGTTGCCCAGGGCATCGCGGCCGTCTTCACCGAAAATCTGTCCCAGTTGCAGACTGCCTCGCTGCAGTGCTCGAGTGACCGCACCCAGAGTCTGGACGTCTTTGTCACCCACACCGCCGCCGCCCGCGAGATCACCATTGCCGGTTGATTCCAGCAGCTTCTTGAGATTGCCGTTGCTGTAGTTTTGGCCGTTGTTCTTGTAGCGAGAGGCCACCAGAGCAAAGGTCGCGGCCTGCTGTCGGCCAGGGTTGCCCGAATTGAGGTCGGCATAGAGCGCGTCGGAGTTGCGCTGCATGTCGGCAGCGTTTTCCAGCCGTTGGCCTGCGTAAAACTCGGCTGCGTAGCCCTCCACGATACTGGTACGAGCTTGCTCGACCGGGATCTGACCGCCGGCCGTGATTTTGTTGTTGTTGACGTTGCCGTTCTGGTCCACCGCGTCGATGTAGCGGGCAAAGCCGTCGTTGCCGGTTTGTCTGAACTTGGGGGTGACGGCACCGCCGAAACCTCCGAGGTTTCCACCGCCGTAGCCTCCGCCACCACCGCCGGCCATTCCGCCGCCGCCGTAGCCACCACCGCCCCCTGCAGGAGCCGCTCCGCCGCCGTAGCCTCCACCACCAGCGGCTACCCCGCCACCTGCGGCAGCACCTCCGCCGTATCCACCGGCATTGCCCGCGTTACCGGCATTTCCGGCATTGCCCGCATTCCCGGCGTTACCCGCATTTCCGGCGTTTCCGGCGTTGCCCGCATTGCCAGCGTTCCCGGCGTTCCCGGCGTTCCCGGCATTTCCGGCGTTCCCAGCGTTGCCGGCATTTCCGGCATTTCCGGCATTACCGGCGTTGCCGGCATTGCCCGCGTTACCAGCGTTGCCAGCATTTCCGGCGTTACCGGCATTCCCGGCATTACCGGCGTTACCAGCATTGCCCGCATTTCCGGCGTTACCCGCATTCCCGGCGTTACCAGCATTGCCCGCGTTACCAACTGCGGGTACTCCTCCGCCACCTCCAGCAAAATTGTTCCAACCTGAACCGGTTTGGGATAGGGCTGACAGGACGTTCATCAACAAGTACAGCAGTTGGGCCATCTGGTCCTGAGGACCCGCAGTCCCGAATCCGGGTACCCCTGTCCCCATGCCGAACTGGGGTACCGGCGGGTAACCCATTCCCCCCATGGGATAGCCAAGGCCACCCGTCGGGTAGCCCATTCCAAAAGTTCCAAAATTATTTAATCCGTTTACGTTAGGCACACTCTTCTCCTCTGAATAGAACGGGAGCTCTTTAAATCGCCCCTCTGCCGTTTAATCATAATGCATATGTACCAGGGCATGTCCTTACAACGAAGTGAAAGATGTGAAATTGGTGTTAACAATTGTTACAACGAGTCCGACTAAAGAAGTGGTTTTCAAAACTCCATTCAGGCTACATTCCAGACCGCCCTCAAAAAAAGGCCCGCCTTTCGGCGAGCCTTTCCACAGAACGAAACGATATTTCAGGCTTTGCTGGCTTCTTCGCCACCGTCATCGGCGATCAGGTCCTCGGGAGTCAGGCCGAGGTCAGCGAGAAAGGCCAGAGGATTGGTGTCGAGTTTCTTCTCCTGGGCTTCGCCTTCGGTTTGCAGTGCCTTGAGAAGTGCCTTTTCAGGGTTGATCACGCCGTGGCCCTGGGTGTTGGCACCCAGGCGGCCGTCCGGCAGTTTGTCGGCGGTGGTGGTCAGGATCTCTTGAACTTGATCGGGAGTTAGATCCGCGTTGGCGCTGTACAGTTGGGCTACAACTCCAGCCACGATAGGGGTCGCCATCGAGGTGCCCGACATACCCAGGTAGAGGCCGTCATCGGTTTGGGGCATTTTGGCGGTCGCTTCAGAAAGGGCTTCGAACACCATGTCCGAGATGGGTTCGAAGAGCTTGATCTTCTCTGCCGTCTCATCACCGATTCCGATAGCATTGAACAGGGCGTTGGGCGCTTTTTGCAACTGCTCGAAGGGCATCTCATCCAGAAAACGGATCGACTCGTGCATCATGTTCATCCGGTTGGCCATCTGGGCCGACTCGGATTGGTGGGTACGTCCTGCCATGATGGTGACCCCGGGTGCCATGACGTCGGGCTTGGTGATTCCATCAGGAGTCGGACCCCGGCTGGAGAACTCGGCCGGTTTGTCGTCGCTGAGATCCTCGGTGTTGTTGTCGTCGATGGCCCCCACGGTGATGGCATTCAAGCTGTTTCCAGGACTGCCCACGGTTTTTCGGTCAGGTCCGTCGTTGCCGGCTGCAACCACTACGGTTATGCCGGCTTCTTTGGCTGCTTTGATAGCCTGATTGATGGGATCCGATTCACCATTTTTGGAAGCAGGCCCACCCAGCGACATGTTGATAACCTTGATGTTGAGTTCATCCTTCATCTCTACGGCGGTTTGGATCGCCTTGATGATGTCGGACGTCTTGCCGCTGCCTTCGCCTGACAAAACTTTCATGGAGATGACGTTGGCCTTTTGGGCCGGACCGGCGAAGAGTTCATTCATGGACCCGTCGCCGGCGGCAGTCACACCCACGTGGATGCCGTGTCCATTGTCGTCGTAGGGGATCGGCTCACCCTGTACAAAGTCGATCTGACCGATGAAGCGCTCTCCCAGATCGGGGTGGGCACCGATACCGGAGTCCAGGACCGCGATGGTCACACCTTCACCCCGGAAAGCCTTTTCGATGGTGGATTCGAAGCGAGGCTCGACCATCTCGTTGCGCGGCTTGTAAAGAGTGTTCGACTCCCCGGCGCTCTCTTCGGGAACCTTGCCCCCGGCTAGAACGGCTTCCGCGCCGGCCAGAGCTTTCTCGGCTACGGCGTTCAAGTCGAGAGCTTTATGGTTGGGGATGTACTCCTTAACTTCGTCTTTGAAAACGCGGTAGCCGCTGTTTTCCATCTTCTTGACTTGAGCAGGCGATAGCTCGGCCAGGTAACCCCCAACCAGATCGAGCTTGTCTGAATTCTGAACTCCGAAACTATCCAGGCTTGGCGTTTCCGCTCCCTCGGACTTGAATAATGAGTTTTCTCGAGGCGGCATCACGATATAGCCGCTGCCGGACTTCACGCTGGAAGCCTGGGGTTGCGGTAGGATGCGCGGTTTGATCTGAGCCTTGATATTCACGGGGGTTGTCCTCCATATATTTTTCGTTCTGTCTTGTCATCATAAAAACCGGATTCGACCAACATGTGACAACGAAGTTACAGAGCGACAAAACCCCATACTATTTTTAGAGATTTTTAAGAACCCGGGGTGATTTTTTCTGGAATCTCGAAAATTGGGTCGATCACAAGCTCTGGAGGCAGCAGAGAGTAGGCGTCGAGCTGCCCGGTTGCCAGTAGCAAGGCGGACACTGCGTTTTGCACCCCAAAGCGGGCCTGCACTTCCTGGGTGCGCGCCTCCACCAATTGTCGTTGAGCCTGACTCACCTCCAGGGGGCTTCCCACTCCTACCTGGTAGCGCTCGGTGGCGAGCCGAAAATTTTCCGAAGCGAAGCGGAGAGCTTCGGAGGCCGAGTTCGCCTGTTCCAGGGACTCTTGCAGGGTGTAGTACGCGCTCAGGGCTTCCTGGACGGCCTGGATCTCCACTTCGCGAAAACCGGCCATGGCCGCTTTCACGTTAGCTTTGGCTTCTCCCACTGCTGATGAGAGCAGGGGTTCGTTGATGAGGGGTACGGAAAGGGAGATGCCTACATTGTAGGAGGTGTTGTTGGGAGGAAAAACCGAGTCGCTCCAGTTGTATCCGGCGTTGGCGGAGATGCTGGGGAAATATTCGGCTTTAGCCAGCCTGACCCGGGTTTCCGCCTGGGCTACGCTCAGCGAAGCGGCTGCCACGTCCGGGCGAGCTGTCCGAGCGAGCTGCCTCACCGTGTCCGGCTGCCAATCGGGAACCTCCAGAGAGGTCTCCTCGGGGCGTATGTCCTGCAGGTGATCGAGACCCATGGCCTGGGCCAGGGCTGCCCGAGCTCTCCCGTGAGCGCCCTGGGCCTGAATCAGGCCGAACCGGGCGTTGGCCAGATCGGCTTCGGCTTGAATGACCGCAATCTTAGCCCCGGTGCCTGCCTCCAGAAAACCCTGAGCCTGCTGTAGGACCACCTGAGCGTTGCGCACGTTTTCCAGGTTTACGGTCACAGCCTGGTCTTGCTGGAGCAGATTGAAATAGGCCTGAACCACAGCGTCCAGCACGGCCTGCCGGATCTGCAGGTAATCCAAGCGCGTGCTGCCGAGTTGTAGCTCACTCAACTTGATGCTGTGTCGGGTCCGACCGAAATCAAAGATTTGCTGGCTCAAGGAGATGCCGTAGCCATAACTTCGCTGCAGCCCGGTCCGTACCACATCCTGGCCTCCCGGCTGGCCCTCGAAACCGCTCTGGCCAGCCGAAGTATTCAACATGAACCTTGGGTATCGGGGAGCCGTTGATGCAATGACTCCGAATTCCTGAGCTTCCACCGTGGCCAGGGCCTGCTGCAACCTCGGGTGGTTTTGAACGGCCTGGGCCAGAGCCTCTTGTAGGCTCAAGACCTGCTCTGTGCCCGCGGTAGCAGGCTCGACAGCTTCCTCTTGAGCCCAGAGCGGACCCGTCAACACCCAAAGAAGAACCAGCAGCATTCCGGCTCGGGGCAGGACTCCAACATACCTTGCGCAATTCATAAAGCTTGGCGGAGTTCTCAGCGGTTCTCGTTGTCCCTCCCGCGGGCACCCGAACCCTGGATTCAACGACAAAAAGGGGGATTCCAGTCACTCCCAAACTATTTATGTGAGAGGCTATTTTGTCCGAAAGTCCAAAAAAAACCATCAGCCTGGGCTCTACAAAGTCGCCCTACCAGGAGGGGGCTCGCTTTCTGGTCATGCCCAAAGACCTGGAACTCGACTTCATGCCGGGGGCGGCCCTTGTACAGTCTCACAGCGGCACCGGCGCATGGCTGCGACCGGCTAACGAAGAGCAAGATTTCCCGGCGGTCGGGGAGCTTCTTTTGATCGAGTTTCGGGGCGAAGAGGTCCACACCCACCAGGTCCAGGCATTGAGCAAGAAGGGTCGTGACATTCTGGTCTCGATCCCGCTCAAGAGCGAGAGGGAGAAGTCACTGCTGGCTCCCAGCACTGGGCGCTACGATTATCGCATCGAGGTCTACCTGCCGGTCCGCGTGAAGACCGATTGGGTTGAAGCCAAAGACGCCCCGCCCAAGCTTGCTAGATTGACCAATTTGAGCCGAGGCGGCATGGCGCTGTTGGCTCCCCTGAACCAGAGGTATGCCGAAGGTCAGGAGATCACCATCCGGGTGGTAGGCTGGGACCACCCGGTTCGCATCGAAACCGTGGTGGAGCGGGTGACGGTGCTTACGGACCAGCGCAAACAGCAAGTCGCTCTGAAGTTTCCAGAGGATATCGACGATCAACAGCGCGAAATGATTTCGAGTTTCATCCTTCAGGTGCAGCGAAGAGAAGCGCTGGGAAGAGACCTGCCCTCAGCCGATGAGGAAGATTTTTCGGAGTAAAGAGGCTGTGCGCTCCGCCAGAACTTTTCTTTTGCCTTGAGATTGAGAGAAGAGTGACAGAACTCGAATCCGTGGTTCGCGAAGCCAGCGTCTGCCGCCATTGCGCCGAGTGGATGCCCCACGAACCGCGTCCGGTGTTTCAAGTGAGCGAAACCTGTAAATTGCTTATCGTCGGCCAGGCTCCGGGGCGAAGGGTGCAACAGAGCGGCAAACCCTGGGATGACCCCAGCGGAGACCGTCTGCGCGAGTGGTTGGGGCTCAGCGAGGCTGAGTTCTACGATCCGGCCCTGGTGGGCCATCTTCCCATCGGTTTTTGCTATCCCGGCCACGGGCCCCACGGCGATCTCCCGCCTCGCAAAGAGTGCGCACCCCTCTGGCATCCACGCCTACTGCCGCTACTAAAGTCGGTGCGTCTGCTGGTTCTGGTTGGCGGCTACGCTCAGGCGTACTACCTGGGGCGCGGAGCGGGTGTGAGTGAGCGGGTGAGAAAATGGAAAGAGTCACTTCCGCGCTACCTCCCGCTACCCCACCCCTCCCCCCGCAACAACATCTGGCTAGGGCGCCACCCCTGGTTTGCTCACGAGGTGCTTCCCGAGGTGCGGGCCACGGTGAGGGACTTGGTCGAATCGTAAAACGCAACAGTCCCGTCCGATCTTTTTTGGTCCGCTGGTATAGGGCCCGGCGATCCTTCTGCAGGCGGTGGGGGTGGTTCGAGATGAGCTACGCTGACGGCACACCTAATAGAAGGAGAGTTTTTTATGTCTAGAGGAAGCAGTAAATTTCGAAAAGGATTAGCCAGGATCGGCTTTACCGTTGGCACCATCTTCGCGGCCGCCGGTCTGGCCGTGGCTCAGCCCAATATCACCACCGAGCTCAACGGAAACAGGCTCTACTTTGATCAACCTCCGGTCATGCAGGAGGGTCGCGTGCTGGTTCCGCTTCGAGGCATCTTTGAAAATCTGGGGGCCGATGTCCTGTACACTCCCGCCACCAAACAGATCAAAGCCACCGGAAGCGGCAACACGGTAGAGTTGACCCTGGGCGAGCGGCAGGCCTTCATCAACGGTCGCCAGGTCTACCTGGACGTGCCGGCTGGAACCATCGCAGGGCGCACCATGGTTCCCCTCCGCTTCGTCTCGGAAGCCATGGGAGCCGAGGTGAAGTGGCAGTCGGCCAGTCGCACCGTGGCCATCACCCACGACGGCACCGATGAGATCGCGGACAACGAAGAGCAGCAGCAACCCGACGAAGAGGTTCGACCCCGCATCAGCCAGTTGCTCCACAACGCCCGGGGAACCTTGAACCCCGGAGATGATCTGGTGGTCACCTTGCTCGGAACCCCTGATGCCCGGGCCAGCTTCGCCGTGCTGGGAGCAGTGCAAGAGGTCAGAATGTCGGAGATTTCGCCCGGACGCTACGAAGGTAGACTGAATATCCATCACAACCTGAATATCGACCAGGGAACCCTGGTGGGCTACCTGCGCAAGGACAACCTGGAGACCGCTATGGAAGCCGACCGTGCTATCAGCGTGGCTGCGGATTCGAGCCAAGAGGTGACTTACGTATCGCCCAGTCCCGGTACCATCGTGTCCCAAACCAGACCCACCCTGACCGCGGTTTTCCCAGAGTACATCCGCTCCAATACGGCCAACATCATGATCGACGGCCAGAGATTTACCCCCATCGTGCAATCCGATGGGCGAACCGTGGCCATGACCCCGAGCTACTCCCTGAACCCCGGGGTCCACACGGTGGAGGTCTCGGCTCTTGATCAAAACGGACAGGAGATGCGCCGAAACTGGCACTTCACGGTAAGTCAATCAGCCGTCAACAATCCTTCCCTGAACCCCTCCGTCTCCATCAGCAACCTGACCGACGGAGCTAGAGTGCCGGCGGTGTTCAACATCCAGGGACAGACCAGTCCTTACACCAAGGTGAAGATCGATGCCACCTCTCAGCGTCCTTTGATCCCCGGGATCATCGGGCTGACCGGGAGGACGACCACCACCTCCACGGTCTCCGACGCCCAGGGACGGTTTAACGTGCAGATGAACACCTCCAATCTGCCGGTTAACAGCCAGATCGATCTCGAGGTGAGTGCCATCGACGCCAACGGAAACGTGACCGATTCCGTCGACCTCAACCTCATCCGACAATAACGCTCAGTCCTCCAGAAGTTGGTTCAGCTCACCCTGATCCAGCCAGAGACCCTGACAATCCGGGCAGATATCGAGCCGGACACCCTTCACCAGAGTGCCCAGGAGCAGCTTGCTGCAGCGGGGGCACGGGCGGGTTCCTTCCGGCCGGACCTGGATCGCCCGGGTCTTTTGGATGGTCAGGAGTCGGGGCGGCAACTGTTTGAGTCCGGCCAACTCCTCCAGTTCCCCGTGGTCCAGCCACAAACCGTTGCAACCGGTGCACTCGTCCACTTCCACTCTGCCTAACTGGCAGGGATGCAGGTTGGAGCCGCAGCTTGGGCAGTGGAGCAAGACGGGCGGAGTGGCCTTGTGGGCGGTCGTCGCTCCGGCGGCGCTGCTGCTCAGGTGGGAGTCGCTGCCGGAAGAGCCACAGCTACCACAACACTCGCACGGGCAGAACCCGCCACTTCCCCAGCAGTCGGTGCAAAGCCCGGCATCCAGGCACACACCGCAGTCGCAACAAGCGATGCAGTCGCAGTATCCAGCTAGCTTTCTGCGCTTTCGGGGAGCTCTGGGGGGCTCGGAGGACGGTCGAAGCTCCTGGAGTACCGAGGCGGCTTCGCTCGTTCCCAGTCCCATCTCCAACAACCCATTTCGGGCTCGTTCGACCTCCCGATCCAGAGCGGTTCGGGCGTAAAAAAAGTTGTGTCCACCGGCGGCGATGGCATTGAAGCGGCTGCGCTTGCAGTCTTTATCGAAATCGTCCAGGGCGTCCTTGATGTAGATGGCCGAGCCCAGGCCCTGCCCCAATCGGCGCATCGCCGTGGCCCACTCGGCGCGCCCACTGAGTTTGGCCGCGTGCTCAAAGATCTCGCCCAACAGCGATCCGGTGGGAAGGGCGTACTGCTCCAGAGAAAGCATTTGCTCTTCCAGCCGTTGCTGACGCTCGGCCAGAGTCGAAATCGAGACATGGGGGAAGCCGGATTCAGCCAGGGCTGTGCGGGCTCGAGCGGCCTGATTCTTGACCACCCTCAAGCCCAGTCGGCCCTTGAGGCCTCCTTCGTCGGACGCGTCGTCGCGGCATTTGGCTTCGATAAGCAGCACATTGACGGCAGCCAACCAGCGCCGGGAGTCTGCCTGGAGACGCCGGACCGGGAGCTTTCGAAAAGGCAGGGCGGTACAGGCCAGGCGCTCCACCGGAGCCTCTTGGAGCTCGGCCATGATCAGATGAAGAAAGGCGATGTCATAACCGGTGGCCAAGGCCCACGGGCGACCCAGTTCGGCCATGGCGTGGCAGCTTCCGCAGAAGCTGGATTGGTAACGGCCGCGGGCGCAACCGGAAAGAGATTTTGGCTGTAGAGATCCGAACATCGGATTTGAGATTTGTGCGTTCAGGAGGGAGAGTCCTTTGCCGGAAGAGGGATTGAAAAATCTCATAGAGCAACTGCAGAGCTCGGGCACCACCGACTCCAGCGGTGTCTTTACCATTTCCGCCGAGAAAGCTCGGGAGAAGCTGAGACAGTTTCAACTGGCTGAGCCCCACCAGTTCGTGAGAAATTTGGTGGCGGCGGCGGTCCTGGGTGGGGCTACCCGGGTCGAGTTCAGCCTCTTCAATAAGGGGAGTTCAACCTGGTTTGACGGACAGGTTTACAGCACCGAGCAACTGGAGATGCTTCTGCAGCAACTTTTAAGCCCCGAGGATCCTCCGTTGGTTGAGTTGGCGGTGGCCGTGAACACCCTGAGGAAAAGTGAGGAGACCACCATTACTCTCTGTTCGGTCGGGGAGGATGGTCAGGGCGGCCGTCTCACCATTCGAGGTGAGACCTTTACGGTGGATTCTGCCGCTCCTCAAGATCGCCCCGGCAATACCTTAAAGGTCACCCAGGTGGCGAGTCTATCCAGGGTCTGGGCGGGTTGGCGCGGAAACTACGCCGAGCTGCCGGTGCTCAAGCAGAGTTGCTCCTATGCTCCGTTATTTCTAGAGGTGAACGGTAGAGAAATTCAGGAGCCGGTTCAGGTGGGGCGGTCCCCGGATTGCATCGGGTGGCTGCAGCTGGGTGATCTCGCGGGCCCAGAGCCCCCCCGTGAGCCCACCTCTCAGTGGGCTCCCTACTGCGCGCGATATAAAATGGAATCCGGCACCGAAGGCTTCGGTTGCGTAATCGCTCTGAGCTCTCAGGAGCAAGCCCGGGAAGAGGGGGTCGGATTGTTCAGCAACGGAGTGTTGTTCGAGCGCTCGGGTGCCTTGCTGGGAGCACCCATGGCTCACGGGGTACTGTGGGGGCCGCTGGATAAAAACGTGTCCCATACCGACCTTGCTGAAAACGACAATTTCAACCGCTTGATTCAGTGGGGGCAGACCTCCATCGAATGGTTGCTCTTGCAGCGCATGGAGTCAGAGTTGCCAATTCCCGAGCCTTCCCTGACGGAACTGATGGATTGGGCTCCTAGACTCGAGGAGCGATTTCACTCCCGAGGCGAGGTCGATCTCGCCGGCCGAGTGAGGGGCTGGATTACCGAAACAAGGTTTTTGCTGGATCTCAAGGATGATGTTCGATTCGAACAGTTGCTGAAAGCGTTGGCTCGGATCACCGATCAGAACGTTCTGGTATCGAAACGGCGGAAGGTGGGATTGGCCCTCCTGCAGGCTGCGGAGATGAGCTTGCAAGCGGGCAACTATCAGGAGTGCCAACCCTTGAGTCTGAAGCTGGCAGCTCTAGACCCCCAGGACAGCCTGGCTCCCTGTAAAGAGTTGTACGCCGTAGGGGCGGCGCTCTGTGGGCAGAATTACCCTTCCGACGATCTTCCTGACGAGTTGCGCGGAGAGCTTTTACGACTGGATGGAAAACCGGCCGAGGCCCTGACGCATACCCAGGACCCCTTGCAGAGAGCCCAGGTGCTGATGGCCCTGCAGCAGCACGCCAAAGCCCACGCCTGGTTGCGCCAGCAACCGATCGACAGTGCAGAATGGATGGAAGCTCTGGCGGACTGTCTGGCCTTTGCCCCTGAGCGCAGCCGGCGAGACGGCCTGGAGGCGCTGGAACTCAAGCGCCGGGCAACCGAAATGAGGGAGCAGGCGGGGGTGCCGCTGGGAGCGCTCTTGCAGCACGACCTGGCCCGGCTGGCCCGTAGTGTGGCACCATTAACCACCTGGATCCGTTACCGGGCCTCGGCCGGTTGGACATCCTCTTCCTTCGAGGCTGCCCAGAAAGTGGAACAAGCCGTGGAGTTGGTCATCGCCAAGCTGCGCCGCTCATCCACCGCGCTGGTTCAGCTTCATGCGACCCTGCTGCACGTGGAAAAAGCTTTCCCCCTCGAGCATCTCTACGTGCACGCAGTCCGGGCCAAGGCGGTGCATGCGCTCAGGCGGGCGGGATACTGGCGGGAGGCGGATCAGATCTTGGTCAGGGGCAGACTACTGGAGCACCTCCTGGGCCTGCTGCGAGCGCCTCGGACCTCCAAGCCTTAGCCTCGCATGGTACTCTTTTCCACCACGAACGGGGCCACCACCATCATGTCGATGTCGCTGGCCTCGAAGGTGTTGAAGGCGTCCTGGGGGGAGCTGACCAGCGGCTCTCCCCGCAGGTTGTAGCTGGTGTTGACCAGGACCGGGATACCGGTGGCCTGGCCGAATTGAGAGACGATGCCGTGATAAAGCGGATTCCATTCCTCCCGCACGGTCTGCAGGCGGCCCGTACCCATGTGGCTCACGGTGGGGATCTCCTCTTGTTTATCCTCCAACACCGGACTGACCATGAGCATAAACCTCTGAGGGTACTGGCCCTCCGCTGGACCCAGGTCGAAATATTTAGGAGCGTCGTCCTCCGGTACCACCGGAGCAAAGGGGCGGAAAGGCTCCCGAAACTTGATCTTGGTGTTGATGATGTCTTTCATCTCGGGGTTCCGGGAGTCGGCCATGATGGAGCGATTCCCCAGCGCTCTGGGCCCCCACTCAAAGCGTCCCTGATGCAGCGCGATCACCTGCTGGTCGAGGATCGCTTCCACCACCCGGCCGGCCAGGTCTTGGGTCTCGTCGAATCGCGAGTACTTTAGCCCCAAGCTGTCCAGGGTGGTCTGAATCTCGTCCGGCGTGTAGCCCTGGCCGTAGTAGGCGTGCTCCATGATGTGTTTGCGGGGCTTTTTCAAGAGCACGTGCCAGGCGTAGAGGGCTGCTCCCAGGGCACCCCCGGCATCTCCCGCGTTGGGCTGGATGAAGACCTGTTCAAAGGGGGTTTCCCGCATCAGCCGCCCATTGGCCACGCTGTTCAAGGCGACTCCGCCCGCCATCACCAGGTTCTTGCAGCCGGTCGAATGATGGAGCGAGTTGGCCATTTTCAAAACCACCTCCTCGGTGGTTCTCTGAATGCTGGCCGCGATATCGGCGTAATACTGATTTTTTTCGGCTTCCTTGACCCGGCCCTCCACTCCGCCGGTCCGCTCAGTGAAGAAGTCGCCCTCCACCGGGCGGGGGGCCCCGAAGAGGTCCACGAACTTCTGGCTGAACGTGTGGGTGGCCGAGTGGTGAAAACTGAAGTAGTCCAGGTTCAGATGAAAGCTGCCGTCGTCGTGGATCTTGATGACTCTTTCGATCTTATCGAGGTACTTGGGGTCGCCGTAGGGAGCCATTCCCATAAGTTTGTACTCACCGCTATTGACCATGAAGCCTTCCCAGGCGGTAAAAGCGGAGTAGAGGAGCCCCAGGGAGTGGGGGAATCGCAGTTCCTCGTCGAGGACGATCTTGTTGATGTTGCCGTCTTCGAAGCTGGTCGTACTCCGGCCTCGCGCGGTGGTGGTCCATTCTCCCACGCCGTCGATGGTCAACACGGCGGCCTCTTCGAAGGGAGCACAAAAGACGGCGCTGGCGGCGTGACTCATGTGGTGATCCACGAAAAGCAGTTTCTCTGCCGGTACGTCGAGCCACTCCATGATCTTACCCTTGACCCAGAGCTTTTCGCTGAACCAGGTCATCATGGCCTCTCGGAAGACCTTCCAGGATTTGGGGAAGGTGGAAAGACTGGACTGCAGGATTCTTTGAAACTTGGGAAGCGGCTTTTCGTAGAAGACCACGTAGTCCAGGTCTTCCTTGCTGATGCCCCCTTCCTGCAGACAATACTCAATGGTTTTATGGGGAAACCCCGCATCGAACTTGATCCGGGAGAAGCGTTCCTCCTGAGCGGCGGCAACGACCTCTCCATCCATGAGAAGCGCGGCCGCCGAGTCGTGGTAAAAGGCAGAGATACCCAGTACGTTCATTAGAATTGCTTTCTGGCCAGTTCAAGCTCGGTTTCGGCTTCGGGCCTGGCCTGCCAGCCGTCCAGGGTCTCCGGGAGCGAGGCACCGGTCAAGCGCGCCAGAATGGCAAACGGCACCATGATGGTGAAGTAGAATACCGTAAGAATGAAACGGGACTGGAAGTCACCGATGTATCCGGCCAGTTCTTTCCAGCCTTCCCAAAGTTTTTTCAAAACAAGGTGTAGATGAAAGGTCCCAGACCGCTGGAACTACCGAGGACGATCAAGCCCATCAGGCCTACCAAAACGACGACCATGGGGATCATCCACCACATCCGCTCTTTCCAAAGCAGTTGGGTGAACTCACGAAGCGTTTCGATGATACCTTTCATAGCGTGGGGTAATTGCACAAACCTTCGAGCGGTCCTCTAATGGCGTGCCTTCTCCCCACCTCCTCCTCCCATAAAGCTGGCTAGCACGGACAGCAGCCCGAGGCCCGTGCTAAAGAGAATAAAGAGGCCGAAACCCGGCCAGGAGCGCAATTGGGCGGCACTGGCCGGAAATAGCAGCCAGCCCACCAGGTTGGTCAGAACCCACAGAAAGACACCGTAGAAGACACCTACGGCGATAAGGCCCCGGACCGGGACTCGAAGCTGGCAGGCTCCATAGAGCAGGCCCATGACGGCAAAGAAGAGCCAGGGAAGAAAGCCTGAGGACCAGGAAAACTCCAGTCCGGAGACCGGTAGAGCCCCCAACCAGACTCCACCACCCACGGCTAGACCTGCGAGCAAACCACCCCACGGACCCAGGACCAGCTCGTCATTTTCCGACAATTGCGCCGACATGGCCTGGGCCTTCCATGGAGGGACCTCACTTCCTCTAGGCTCTTGAAGGGCATTCTATCGACCCCGAGAACCGCAGTTCGTGGTAAAGACGAGCGTTGTCGCCTCATGAAGTATTTGGTAAGAGCCCTCTCCATCACCCTCGGTCTGGTCTTTGGATTTATCTTTACGGAGATCGGGCTCCGCTTCTACTATCCAGACGGAGGCATCCCGGCGGCTCACCTGGAGTTGACTGCAGACGAGAAGATGACTTCTTTCGTCGAGCACGAGGAGTGCGGCTATCTTCCGATCGTGGGCAAGGGTCTGTTCGGTCCCGAAGGATGCCTGAAAAATGATTACGACGTCGCGAATCCCAAGGCCGAGAGGGTGTTGTTTGCGGGAGATTCGGTCACCCATCGGGCCCGCATCATCGATGCCCTGAAAGCCCTTTACGGCGAGGAGTCTTACGAATATTGGAACGCCGGGGTGGAAAGTTTCAATACCATGCAAGAGTGGGTCTTGTATCGTGAGCACAACCACAAGATCAATCCGGACCACGTGGTCCTGACTTTCCACAACAACGACTTTCGGGCCACCCCGCTGGTGGTTCGAGAACGGGGCCAGATCAAGGTTTATCAACCCGGGTTGGATATCAACCCCTGGCTGTTTCGAAAGAGTTACGTGTACCGCTGGGCCTGGCCCAGCATGGAGGACAAGCCTTTGCGAGAGCAACAGGTCAGGGAGGGCCTCCAGGAGTTTAAGAGCGCTCTCGGGGCTGAGGGCATCCGTTTCACGGTGGTGTTGCACCCCATGCTGAAGCCGTATTCCGAGTGGAACGACGACGAGATCGAGTCGAGGGAAAATTCCCTGCGGTACTTTGAGGAAATGGACCTGCGAGTGATCGATCTGCTTCCCACTTTGGAAAAGGCGATATCCGACGGTGTGAATCTGACCGAAGCACCCGGAGATTACCTTCATCCGGGTGACGAACTCGCGGCTTTGTTTGCCGAGGAGTTGAAACGGCAACGTCTACTGGAAACCGATACCGCAAATGACGGGGACTCGTAGGAGTGTCTCGATTTTGGCAGAAGACTAGCAACGAATGACCTATCAAACCGTGGAAAAACTTGCCGACGAGAAAGCTGTGAAAGCCAGGGTCGCGCAACTTTCGAGCAGCGGAAATCAGTTCAGTTATTACGTCGTCAACTTCACCGACAGTTCCAACTTGCGGGGCTCGGATCGAAGTTACGTCAACGACAGGCTGCTGGTCAACGTCGCCAACCTCATGGTGGCGCTGCTGGGTACCCAGATCTTCATCGCCAAGACCAACAAGGACCGCCTGGAGATCATCCTTCCGGGGATCACCAAGCCTGATGCCATCAATAATGCGGGGGAGTTACGAGAAAAGCTGGAGGAGCAGTTCTGCTCCAAGATGCCCGGACTGGGGGTCGCCATGGGGGTGGCCAATCACCCCACCGACACGGATGAGAAGCTTGATGTTCGGCACCTGGCCACGGTGGGTGCCGACGAGGCGACCAAGTTGGGCCAGAACAGAATCTTTGCCGCGATATCCAAGGCCGATCGAGCCAAAGACGAATAGTTAGTCGGCTGACTGGAGTTCCAGTTGGCGGATCCCTACAGCCTGTCGGTACCCTAAGACGTTGGCCATATTGGCTCGGATGTGAAGCGAGGAGAGTCGCCGTCCTCTGGAGTCCTTCAGAACCCACTCGCCCTTATCTTTGACCAGGTCGAGTTTGATGGATTGATAACTGTCCATCGGTACCGCGCTGTAGAGGTAGGTGAGGACCACTGACGCTCCCTTTTCCGGAGAGAATCGCTGCATCTTTAGGGAGACCAGATCTCGCCCGGACTTTTTCTTGAGGACTACACCATTTTTCAGTTGCTGGGCCGTATAGGCCACCTGAGTCCGTCCGCTCGAACTGTGCAGCAGGTGCGACAGTCGGCCCGACTTGTCCACTCTGATCGCGAGTTCCTCGACTTTGGTATCCTGGTCATTGGTAGCTCGGATCAGAAACTGGTCTTTAGCGCTGGCTGCACCACTCAGTAGGGTGAGCAGGGTGAAGAAAACGATAATTCTATGGCATCGAAGGTGAAGCATGGTTGCTTAAACTGTGGCCCTCCAAGAAAGTCGCTCACAGAATGCGAAAGACTCCGGAAGTCTGTGCCAGTCGGAGTCTTGCAGTAGCCCTATCCACGGCCGGGGGCCGTAGCTCTATTACCGGCGCTCTTTGCGAAGGCGCTTCTTCATCTCACGTCGCTTGGCGTCGGAGGGCTTCTCGTAATGAGCGCGGCGGCGAAGTTCGGACATCAAACCGGATTGGTTGCACATTCTGCGAAATCTACGCAGTGCGCTTTCAATGGTCTCGTCGTCGCGTATAGAAGTCTCAAGCATTATTCCAATTCCACTCTAGTTCAGTTTCCAGCCTTTCGGCGTGTTCGCATAATATCGTGAACAGTGCAAAAGAGCAAGTCATGAAGGAAATTGATCTTAAAGTGCCTCTTAAACCGGTGGAAAGGAGATGACGATCTTGGTGCCGCGGCCTGGAGTCGACTCCACCTCGATGTCGGCACCGTGCATGTTGAGGGCCTGTTGGGCCACAGCCAGTCCCAGTCCGGACCGGTACTCCACGCCTCTGGTGGAGAAGAACGGTTCAAACATCCTGGATTTGATCTCTTCGCTCATGCCGCAACCCGTGTCCTCGATTTCCAGAAGAGCTCGGCCTTCCTTGGTGTGGGTGCGAACCTTGATTTTTTGTTCGCCGGAGACATCGGAGACGGCGTCTTCGCTGTTGCTCAACAAGTTGAGAAAGACCCGACCCAGGCATGAGGGGTCGCCCTTGACCGGAGCGTCTTGCAGTTCGGCTGTCAATTCGGCATCGCCGGTGAGACCCAGGGCCAGGGCGTGCTCGACCGTTTCGTTAAGCAGAAAGATTGGCCAGCGCTCGCGGTCGGGTTGCACAAACCGCGCGAAGAGATCCATGGTGTGCTGCAGTTTGGAAACCGTGCGCTGCAAGTCGCCGGGAGCAATTACAGAGGCGATTTCCTGAAGGGGACCTCGTACGGTTTGGACTACCAGGGACGTGAGTTCGTGGGCGGTGAAGAGTTGGGCCTGGGTTTCCGCCAGTTCGTTGGAGGCCTTTTGTAAGGCCACTTCGTGCAGAAACTCCCGCTCTTCGTGGAGAGCCGCATTCTCCAGGGCTACCGCCCATTGCTGGCTCAAGGCCTCGATCAGGCGCTTCTGCTCTTCTTGAAAGAGCCCCTGACTGACCCGGTGATCAAGATAAATGACTCCTCGAGCTTCCCCCTTCCAGAGTAGGGGAGCGCAGATCACCGAGCGCAGGTTTCCACTCTTGATGCTGGAGAGGGGATCGTAGGTGGCGTCATCGGCGGCGTCCAGTAGGCAGACCGTGGCCTGTTCCTCGAGCACCTGGGAAACGATCGTTCGGCTGTAGGGGAAGTCGGTACGCTCCGGGATCATGGCCTTGGGCACAAAGTCGCCGTCCTCTTGAAGAAGAATCGCGCCGTGCTGCGCTCCCACGATCTTGACGGCTTCTCGCAGCAAATAGGCGAGTACGCCATCCAGGCTGAGGGTCGAGTTGAGCAGCGCGCTGGCCTGGAGGAGAAGGTCCAGGTGCTCCTTTTGAAGATCGTCGGTCATAACGGCTACATAGAGACTTCGAGGTCTTCTTGAGCCTGCTTTTGAAAAGCATCGATCATCTTGAGGGTTTCCAGCATCTTGCCGTTCGCCTTCTTGATCTCCTCAAGTTCGGACTGAAAATCGATCTCCAGGATCCTGTCTTCCAGGGTCAGGGGAAACTCGACCAGGTTTCCATCTTCATCTTCAAACGGGTACTCGATGGGGTTCCCTCGAGCATCTTCCAGGGGATAGTCATCGGGATCGAATTCCACGTGGGAGCTCACGGCTTCATTGACCTTGTCGATCATGATCAATATGGCGGTCTCCAGCATCTCCGTGGATTCGAAGATGAGCCTGGTGGCCTCGGGCAGCCACTCCTGGGAACCGCACTCCTCAATAAGTTCGTGCAGTCCATCGATCTGGGTCTTGCTGAGTTCGTATCGATCGTGCAAGAAGTCGGTAAACTGCTCGATGCTCCATTCTTCGCTGCGCAGATGTTTGACCGCATCGTAATACTTCAGCACGGCCTTGTTCAGGCTACCCGGGTTGTACTTCTCTTCCTCTACCAGAATATTGGGAAGTCTGGCACCACACTGGGCACAGATCTTCTGGCTGCGGAGTTCTTCGGATTGACAGTTGGGGCAAACAACTTTCCTGACTTCGGTTTCTTTGTAGCTCTCGGCCTGTTTGCCCGCCTTGATTTCGAGATCTTTTTCGTTGACGAAAGTCTGTCTTAGCTTGCGAAGCTGGGCCACTCGATGGTCGATCTCCTCACCATCGTCCTCCTCCTCCTCGAGGTGCTCTATCTCTGGTTCCGGCGGCTCGACTTGGGCGGTGCCACCGGCAGCTTCCCGGGGGCGCAGTTCTTCATCTTCATAGTCGTCGTCATCGAACTCTTCGTCGTAATGTTCATCGTCGTCATACTCGCCCTCGTCGTAGAACTCGTCGTCGTCACCGGGGTCGGTGGGGAGAGGCTTGGGTTTGGGTTTAGAGTGCTCTTCGGTGGAACGGAGGGTTTCTTCCGTCACAAATTGAGAGCGCATCTTCATCAGGGCAGCCAGGCGGTGATCGGCAAGCTCAGGCTGCTCGGATGAGGCGAGATCCTCTGCTGGGGACTTGCTCACTTGATCGCCATCTTCTGCGGGCTCACCGGCCGCTACAGTGTGCTCCTCCGTGGCTGCTTGCTCTTCGGAGTCGGGCTCTCTCTCTTCGGAATGCGACAAACTCTAGACCTCGACGGGCTTTTTCGTAGCTGAAGGAGGTTCCCCTTCAGTTTGTCCGGGGTTGCCTGCAGACAAAGGTTGGAGTTGCCCAGTCAGGAGCATCGATTTCGGCCACCAGTTCGAAGCCTGCGCTCTTCAAGTAGGCTTTCAGCTCGCTCTTGCTAAAGGTGCTTTTCAGATGCTCTCCGGCCAGGATGTTGTAAGCCAGACGCTCTCCTTGTACTCGAGCTTCCGATTTTCGACCGTCGTCCTGCTCCCGGGTCTCTGACCCGAGCAGAAAGTAACCCCCGGGCTCCAGCAGTTGGGCGCACTCCGATAGCAATCGTGCTGGTTCGGATACCGCCGAAAGGTTGCGAAAGCAAATGATCAGATCAAAGCTTCGGGAAAATCGCGAGCCGGGTAGCTCGGCCACATGAATAACGGCCTTGGTGGAGCGTTCGGCTTCCTGGGCGCATTCGTAGTCGGCTTCCAGGCCGAAGAGCTCCAGGCTTGGATAGTAGTTTCTCAGGTAGCTGAGCCCGAACCCGGCCCCACAACCCACTTCCAGAGCCCTCCCTTCCCTGGTCAGGGTTTGCTCCACCGCAGGTACCGCCCTGAGAACCTCGCGGAAAAGCCAACGGTAATTGGCCTGGAGGTTTTCTTGCAGCAAGAGTCTCAAAGAGATCTGGGGCTCGGGTAAAGCTCTTCCTCCGAAAACCGCCTCTAGTGTCTCGTTGGACCTGCGGGCTAGATGAAGGTGGGTGTGAGTGAAACCCCGAGATTCCAGGAACCATTGAGCGTACTCTTCTCGGGAGCTATACTTGTCCTCACTTCGTTCGAGAAAACCGTAAGAATGGGCACTCTCGCACCAGAGTTGGACGTAGCGAGGTTCCAGGCTTCGGTCCTGAGCCAGTTGAGCGGCCGATTTGGGAGAGTCTAGGGCTTCAAAGAGGCCCAGGGACTGGCCCACGTGCAGGACCTGTACGCCCCAAAACCCTTTCCAAAGGGTGCTGGGATGAGAAAAAGCAGTTTTCGTCGTCACAACTGTTGCTTTCGACCCGGCGACCCGGTGGGGCCTGCCTGCTCAGGACCAAATCCTTACGTAAAAAACGAGCTGCCGAAGCAACTCGTTCATTGGTTCAAATGTTGGTGCGGGGGGGGGGACTCGAACCCCCACGGGCGCAATGCCCACATGGCCCTCAACCATGCGCGTCTACCAATTCCGCCACCTCCGCAGGGTGCGAACTCAGGCATTATAGCAATTGCTCCTGTTGTGTCAATAGACAGGATACCGGCCTTTTACGTAGCAAGAGATATCATGAGAACATTGACCTGGGTGGATACGCCCGCCGCACTTGAACAGGCGATCGCAGATTCGAAAGGAGCCGAGCGGTTGGCTCTGGACGCGGAGATGGATTCGTACTTTGTCTATAAGACCAAGCTCTGTCTGGTGCAGATGTCGGTTGAAGAGAGAGACTATCTGATCGATCCCCTGGCTCTTTCCGATCTGACGCCCCTGAATCAGCTTACCGAGGACCCTGCGGTGACCAAGGTCTTTCACGCAGGCGAGAACGACGTTCCTTATTTTCGGAGCCGGGGGGTGCGGTTTAAGAATATATTCGACACTCATTTCGCAGCCAAACTCTTGGAGCTGTCCAGCAAGAGCCTGGGTGGCCTGGTGGAGCTTTACTTTGATACGGTGTTGCCAAAGGACCAGACTCGAGCCGATTGGAGAGTCCGGCCTCTGCCGGAGGATCAGGTGGAATACGCGCGGCAGGATACAATGTTCCTGGGTCCTCTGGCCGAAAAGCTTTCCCAGGAATTGCTACAGGCGGGGATGGAGAGGGAGGCTCGCCAATCTTTCGACCGTTTGGAGGAGATCGATCTCAGGCCCCGGGACTTCGACCCGGATGGTTGGGCAAAGATCAAGGGGGCCCGCGAATTGTCGCCGTCGCAACGTTCGGTGATGAAGGAACTCTTCGCTTGCCGTGAACGGATCGCGATGGAGGAGGATCTTGCACTTTTTCGGATCGCCCATAATGGTGCTTTACTGAGTCTAAGTCGAAAGCGCTTCAGAACGGTCGAACAATTGGAGGATTGGGCCAAGAGTCCGACCCTGAGAAAGCACGCAGCCAGGCTTCTGTCGGCCCTGGAGAAAGGGCGGGAGGCGGGGGCTGTTCCGTTTCCGGAGCCTCGCAGCCGTCACTCCCAGGATTGGACCAAAGAGGACGATAAGCTGTTTGAGAAACTCCGAAAGTGGCGCAACGAGGAGAGCAAGAAGCGAGGGGTGGAACCGGCCCGGATCTTCTCCAATCGCCAACTCAAACTGGTAGCGCGCGAACGCCCCAAAGACTCCGAGAGCCTGTCCGGGCTGGGGGGGTTGGAGGCCTGGAAGGTCGAGGAGTTTGGGGCGAAGGTTCTAAAACTGCTGGCTAATTGATGCGGACGTAGTCGAGCGAGCGCACGAACTCGATCACTTCCTCGGGATCCAGTCCTCGAGCCTCCACGCTGTAGGCGGGGTATCCGGCCTGCATCTCGGTAAACCAGTCCGTGACGACTCTCTGGCCGGTGCGCTCGAGAAAGCACTCTCCAAAATAGTGGTGGTCAAACTCGATCAGGTTGGCCCGGTCGCGGAGTTTGCCCTGGTAAGTGCTGGAGGCCTTCAAGCGCAATTGAGCGTTTTCCGAACTCCATTCGATTTCGTAGGCGTCCCCGTGGGGCGGATCGGGTCGGGCTTCCACTTTTTGGATAGCCAGATCTTGAGGGATCTTAGAAGGCGCAATGATCGGCATGGTCAGCCCCTTCAAAGCGGTTAAGTCCAGTTCAGTATTCATTGGCATATTCTTATGAATCCGTTCACCAGGTTCAATCTCATGAACGTTGGAGTTCTGTTAGAATTTGTTTTTGTGCGTCCAGGCTGACCCGTTCGGCGACGGATTGAGCCAACTCGGTGAACACTTTGGCGGGGGCGGAGTCGGGTTCGTGCAGGACCACCGGTACCCCCACGTCGCCGGCTTTGCGGATCGCCGAATTCAGTGGGACTTCACCCAGCACCGGGAGGTTCATAGTGCGGGCGGCCTGGTGGGCCCCGCCATGATTGAAGATGTCGTCCCGGTGGTTGCATTGGGGGCAACAGTAGTAACTCATGTTTTCTACCAGGCCCAGGATGGGCACTCCTAGCTTGTTGAACATGCCCACGGCCTTGGTGGCCACGTCCAGAGCCAGGTCTTGGGGGGTGGAAACAATGACCGACCCGGTCACGTCGATCAGCTGGGAGAGGGAGAGGGCGATGTCGCCCGTGCCGGGTGGCAGATCGACCACGATGAAGTCCAGTTCGCCCCACTCCACGTCCCGGCAGAACTGCTGCATCATGCCGTGGAGCATGGGTCCGCGCCAGATCACCGCGTCGCCCGGTTTCATTAAAAAACCCATCGACATGAGGCTCAGGCCGTGGGCTTCCACAGGCAGGATGCGCTTGTCTTTGATCTTGAGTTGGGTTCCGGCCACACCCAGCAACAACGGCTGGCTGGGTCCGTAGACATCGGCGTCCAAAAGCCCCACCGAACAGCCGGAAGCGGCCAGAGCCGCTGCCAGGTTGCAGGCCACGGTGGACTTGCCCACCCCGCCCTTGCCGGAAGCCACCGCGATGATGTTCTTGGCGCTCTCTAGAAGGTTTGAACCCAATCCTCGAGGGGCCGCGGCTTGCTCTCGATGGAAGTGTACGATGACGTCACTTCCAGCGGCTTTTTCGATCAGTTCTCGCAGTTCGGTTTCCCGTGACCTGGGGATGGCGGGGGAGGGAAGCGTGATGTGAACTTCCCTCTCAGAAATCTCGCGGATCAGTCCCAATTCTCTCAGGGTTTCGGATCTCTGGGGGTAAACGATCTTTTCGATCGCCTCTCTAACAATGGGCATGAAACTATTCCTCTTCGTACGGCTCTTCTTCGTCCTCGTACTCTTCCGAAGAGCTGTTTTCTTCTTCTTTTTCGCCCTCCCCATCTTCATCTTCGAAGTCTTCTTCTTCGTTGAGCTCTTCGGCCAACAACAGAAGCTCGAAGAAGTCGGAGACCGCTTCTCGCGAGTCTTCATTGGAGAGGATGGTGGCCATCAGCTTGTCTTGCAAGCTCTCGTAGCCGGGCTTGTTTTTAAAGCTTTCCCCGTATTCTTGATCTATAACCGAATCGATCAACTTTCCGGTGGCTTCTTCCATGAAGGTTTCCGAATCGGGGTCCAGGCCGGCCAGTTCCGCCTTCATGGCCTGAAGCATCTTTTCGTCTTTGGTGATGGCGAGTTTCTGGGCGGCCTCGCTCAGGTTGGCCGTCTCGCCGGCTTCCGAAGTGTCTGCGGCCTGGCCGGTGGCCTGTTGTTTGGCCATCCTTCCGGCCTGCCTCAACCATTCGGCTGATAACGGTACGTGCCCACCGGGGCCCACGCCCCCTGGTCCAGTTGCCACTTCGGACTCCTTTCAGAGAATTTCCCGAAGACATTGTCTCCGTGGGCGCTCATTCCTCGGAGAGGAGAAGGTTTCCCCTCTTGTAAATTTTTTCCCGAGCAGTCCTTCTCGACCGTTCATTCATGATATAGTAGGGCGGTGAAGCTGTGTCGAGACGACCGAACGAGGATTGGTACATTCGCCTTATGGCTAAAGGCTTTTCCGCCCCTCAGGGGATCCGTGTTAATATTCTGTTAACAAGCGTTCAAAGAAACAGAAACATGGCTTGGATAAGATGGCAACAGAAGAAAAGTCCGAGACTAGTGAATCTCGGTCATTCAACGCAGGAGGAAGACCTTGGGAAAGCCCTTTAGATTAGCAGACAGTACGTTTTTGGAGAAGGCCCTGGACGCCACCGCCCTGCGGCAGCAAGTCGTCTCGGACAACCTGGCCAACGCTAATAATCCCGACTATCAAGCGAAAGCCGTCAAATTTGACGAGTACCTCCGGGAAGCTGTCGACCACGACAAGAACGCCGGCAAAGACGGTGAGTTCGTCTTCAAGAGCAACCTGCCCAAGGAGCTTCAGTTGGAGGACATCGGTGGGTGGACCAAAGAGTCCCTGCGACCCACCGTCGAGACCACCGGAGGCACCATCGACGTCAACACCGAGATGGCTTCTTTGGCCAAGAATCAGATTCTTTACAATGCCTACACTTCCAAGGTCTCCGGTATGTACGGTGCCTTGAAGTGGATCATCGAGAACAGCGGACGTTAAGAGGAAGGCCCAGCAGGAGTTAGCAAATGAAATTTTTCAAAACATTCGATATAGCCGCCAGCGGTATGAAGGTGCAGCAAAAGACGATGGACGTTGTTTCCAACAACATCGCCAACGCCCACACCACCAAAACCGCCGATGGCACCCCTTATCGCAGACAGTTCGTCCAGGTCTCCAGTCAGGATGCCTCGGCCTTTGAGTCGGCCTACGAGCAGGCCAGCATGAACTCCGAGTTCACCAATATCTTCGAGGAGACCGGCGTGGGCTACACCGGCCGGGGCGCCAAGGTGGACGGAGTTGCCGAAGATTCGAGCGACTTCAACTGGGTGTACGACCCGTCCCACCCCGACGCCATGAAGGAAGGCTCCAAGGCCGGTTATGTGGCTAAGCCCAACGTCAACATTATTCAAGAAATGACCAACATGATGCTGGCCACCCGCGCTTATGAAGCCAACGCCACCACGGTGGAAGCGGCCAAGTCGATGGCGATGAAAGCACTACAGATCGGGAAAGGCTAAGGAGTAAGACATGCAAGGATCACCATTTTTTCAAGGAATCGGCGGAATCGGATCCGCCACCGCCGGGTCTTCCGGCATCCCCTCGATGCCGAGCATCGGCTCCATCTCGAGTCCGCTCTCTCCTTCGTCGGTTTCCGAAGAGGACGGCCAGACCTTCGGCGGCTTGCTGGCCAACGCTCTGGGTTCGGTCAACGAGTCGATGGACGCCGCCAAGTCGACGACCGGTGCGTTGCTCTCCGGTCGCCTCGACAACCTGCACGAAATGACTATCGCCAGCACGAAGTCCGGGATTATGATGAAGCTGACCACCAACATCACTTCGAAGTTGGCCCAGGCTACCACCCAACTGTTTCAGATGCAGATATAAAAAGCGGGAACAAACTTACACAGACCGCGACGACGGAAGACACGACAGGCTTTAAGTAGGAGGAGCGCACTAAATGGCAACCGGGATACAGACAGGAATGAACAGGGGAAGCCGCAGCGGTATTTCCCGGAATTCGCAACTCGGTAAAGGAGCACCCGGAAGCGGCGGGGGGCCGCTCGGAAAACTCGGAGATATCTGGAAAGGCCTGGGTAAAGGCGCTAAGATCGGCATCAGTGTGCTGGTCGCTGTTTTAGTTTTCGCCGGCAGCGGTTTGTATCTGTATTCTGCCAGCAACGCTTACGTAAAGCTTTATCCCGCGAAGCTCTCTGATAACGACATTCAAGAGATTTCATCCGCGCTAACCTCGATGCAGATTTCCCACAACATCGATCTGGTGGAAGGCATCATGCTCCATCCCGATCAGCGGATCCCGGCCCAGGTGAAACTGGCCGAGATGAATCTGCCTCGCCAGCCGGTCCTGACCCACGACAAAGTCGAGGGCGGTATGGGTAAGACCGCGGCCGAGCAAAAGGCCATCAGGCAGCAGTTGCTGGAGGGTGATATCACCCTGGCCCTGCGCCAAATGGAAGGCGTGAACGACGCGATGGTCAAGCTGGCCATTCCCGATAAGACTTACTTCCAGGACGACAACAAAGCCGTCACCGCCCGAGTTCTCCTGAACCTGAAGCAGGGCCACGACCCCAGCCGGGAACAGATCGGCGGCATGCTGTCGCTGGTGGCGGCCTCGGTTCCGGAGTTGGAGACCAAGAACGTACAGATCATTGATTCTCAAGGCGTCAATCTTTCCGCTCGAGTACCCTCGGATGAAAACGGCTTCGTGGCCTCCGGGACTCAGTTGGAGATTCAGGCCCTCGAAGAGAGACGTCTGCAGGAGAAGGCTCAAGAAATGCTTGAGCGAGCTCTGCCCGGGAAGACGAAAGTTGGAGTCAACCTGGAGATGGATTTCTCCAAGCGAGAAGAGCAGCGCTACACCCCGGGTGGGGCCGCTGACGACGGGGTCGTGGTGTCCAGTCGCCAGGTCACCCGGGAGAAGTTGAATAAAGGTGAAAAAGGCTCCGACTCTGACGGCGAACTGCTCGCCGGTGGAAACAAGCCGACGGACGGCTCCGACTACGTCAACGAGAAGCAAGCCGAGAACTTTGAGGTTGCCAAGCACACCATAAAGACCGTGGACACCGGCTTCAGGATCAAGCGGATCACCGCCAGCGTGGTGGCCGACAACGTTTCTGACGATGAACTGCAGGCCATCAGTGGTCTGGTGAAGCGCGCCATCGGCGCCGACGAAAGTCGGGGTGACGAGGTTGTGGTGGAGAACCTGCCCTTTCAACGTGAGAACATGTTTAATAACCACGCCACCCTCGGCCTGGGCGGTGCCAATCAGAACCAACCCGCAGCCGGAAGCGCCCTTAGCGGCCAACATCTGGCAGCCGGAGTAGCGGTAGGAGCCATCTTCGTGCTCGGTCTGCTGGGTGTGTTCTTCGTCAAGCAACACAAGGTGCAGGCCGACCAGGGAGCCATCATCTCCTCTGGCTCCAGCAGCATCATGGCGACCAGCATTACCGATCACTTCACCGAAAAATCTGGTAAGACCAATGCCCCCGCAAGTTCCGCGGCCACCCAGGTCAATACCACGGATGAACTGGAGAAATTGGTCAAGGAACGTCCCACCAAAGTGGCTGAGATGCTGAAGAGCACCTGGCTTAGCCAGAGTTAAGGCCAGGTCCTAAGAGCTTCTTCTCAGGAGGAAGTCGACAAATAGGGGAAGGAGGGAATGCAGATTCCCTCCTTTCTTCGCGCTATAAGAGCTTCGAAAGGGAATGGAATGAGCTTTATCAAGATTCTGCGCTGGCGGGTAGGCAGTCGAGCACCTCGGGTTTCACGTCGACTCCGGGGCGTGGAATCGGACTCCTTGCACCGGGCTGCTGTCTTTTTGGCAGTCCTCGGACAGGAGCACGCCGATCTTCTATTCGAACACTTTCTGGCCGACGAACATCGGCTCCTCAAGTTCGAAGTCCAGCGGGTGAGTGAAGCAGATCGGGCCCTGGTCCCGGAGGTCTTGGAAGAGTATCTGCAGGGCCTGACGACCGACCATCTGCCCCCTTATGTAGCCCGGGATGAACTGCCCGATGTGGCCAGGGCGTTTGTTCGGGCCGAGCCGCAGAAGGTGGCTGAGCGGATGAGAGAGCTGTGGCTTGAGACCGAGCTTGAGGAAGGCTCCCTTGACGACGAACCGTTGCTGGAACTGGACTTTGAAGCTCTTGAATCCGCTCAAAAAGCGGCTGTCTTTATGATGTGGCTGCCTCCGGAGCTTTCGGCTATGGTGCTGGCGGAATTCCCGCCCGGTCTGGTGCATCTGGTGACCGGCATCCTGGTGGATCTGCCTTTTGTGCTGCCCGAGGCCCGAGAACTAGTCCTGGCGGAGTTTATGGAAGGGGTCAGCCTGGGTATTCCGGGTCTGACCGTGGATGACGTGGGCCTGCCGGTGGTGGTGGAGACCTTTGTGCGAAGCGATCCCCAGGGAGTAGCTCGACGGCTTCAGGGTCTTTGGCTGACCGAGCAGGCTGTGGTCTCGGTTTCTTCGCATGCACGGACCGCACCCTCTGAGGTGCTCAGCAACCTGGAGAAGGCGGCCGTCTTTTTTCAATCGCTATCTCTCCCTCTGGCTTTTCGTTTGCTGACCAGAATGGACGAGGCTGAGGTGGATCCCCTCCTGGAGACCATTGAGCGGCTTGGGAATGTGGACACCGAGCTTCGAAAAGCCGTGCTCCAGGAGCTCATGGCAGCCACCGACGGAAGAGACGCGGGGCAACAGCCGATCCACGTCCTGGGGAAGGCCATGGGCTACATGATCAGGCGCAAGCCTGAAGCGGTGGTAAATAGGATCCGGTCTCACTGGTTGGGTTCGTGAAGGGGTCGGCAACCTCGGGCCGAAACTAGAAAGAGCAGGAGGAAGTTAAGATTTCACAGCAGCTATCGCCCAAGCAAAAGGCAGCCGTCTTGTTTATGAGTCTCCCCCCCGAGATGTCGGCTCAGCTTTTTAGTGAACTCGGTCCCGAAGAGGTACAAGCGATCACGCTTGAGATCACTCAGCTACCCAGTATTGCACCCGAAGTCCGGGCTTCGGTGATCAACGAGTTTTTGAATTCTTCCGGCGGTGGAGGAGCAGCAGCAGCGACTCAGATGGAGCCTTCCCGAGGCATGGCCACCCAGCGCTTTTCCACCTCCAGTATGCCGGCCGGTATGGGGGTCATGCCTACCGGCCCGGCCGCCGCCATCAATCGCCCTTTCGGATTCTTGCGTAGGATCGAAGCGAACACCGCCTCCCAACTGATCTCCCGGGAGCACCCCCAAACCATCGCTGTCATCCTTTCCTATCTGGAAACCGAACAAGCATCGTCTATTCTGGACAACCTGATTCCTTCGGTTCAGACCGAGGTGGCACACCGATTGGCAAGCCTTGGTGAAGTGCCTAAGGAAGTGCTTCGAGAACTGGAAAAAGTGCTGGAAAGCAAACTGCAGAAGGCCATCGACGAGGGCTTCGAGTCGAGTTATGACGGGAAAGATCGGCTCTTCAAGATCTTGAACAAGGCTGACCGGGGAACCGAAGAGTCTGTCATTTTCGGGCTGACCCAAACCAGCCCTCATCTGGCTAGCGATATCAAGACCAAGCTTTGCGATTTTGAGGATCTGAACTCCATTGACCAGGCCTCCCTTTCCCAGGTTCTGCGTCTGGTCGACGACAAAGACCTCATCCTGGCCCTCAAAGGGGCCAACAAGGAACTTGCAGAGCGAGTTTATCGGGTGTACGGGCCTGACAAGGCCAATACGATTCGCAGTGATGTTGAGTCGGTAGCCCAGGTGTCCTGGGAAGATATTCGGGCGGCCCAGCAACAGATTCGGAATATTCTCCGAGGCCTGGTGAGCCTGGGTAAGATACGTTTTAAGTAAGGATTTAGACCGCTGGCCCTTTATAAAGGCAATAGAAAAGAATCAGGCTCCACTCCCGAGGAGCGAAAATCGTCTCTATTCCGTTCCCGCGTGGATCCCATCCTGCCCGAGGAAGATCTTGCCGAGGATGAAGTCGAACAGCCTGGCTCCTCTGGCGAACCTGCCTTCGATGACTTTCCGGCACCTCCGACTCGACGAGCCGGGCGGGTCCTGGGAGGAGGCAGCAGTAAGGGAGAAAAGACCTCAAGCCTTCCTGAATACAAGCGAACCGTCATCATCGGACCGGACGGCCTCAAGGAGGTGCCAACCGGAGGCGAGCCGGAGCCTCCTACCCCGGTGGCTCCAGGCCTGCCGGGAGACAATGAGGAGGAAGGGGACTACCCGGACCCTCTGGATCAGACCATGGTGGCCAATCAGCAGTATCAGCCTCCGCCCTCGCAACAGGCCCGTCAGGAGATCCTCGAAGAAGCCCAGGCCGAAGCTCAGCAGATCATCGCCCAGGCCCAGCAGATGATGGAGCAGGCCCAGATGCAGGCTCAACAGATCGTGAACGACGCCATGGCTCAGGCCCAGCAGGCTGCCGAGGAGGCCCGTCGCCAGGCCGCAGAGCAGGGCTATCAAGAAGGTCGAGAAGCGGGTCTGGCCGAGGGACGGCAAGCCGGCGAAGTGCAACATCAGCAGATGATCGAGCACTTGAAGTTTCAGTTTGTGGAGATGGTACGTCTTCGCCGCAAGATCGTGCTCGATATGGAGCCTGAGATCATTCGTCTGTCCATCGAGATCGCCAGGCGGGTGGTGGGCGACGAGATCGTAAAGAACCGGGAAGTCATCGTGGGAGTTGTCCGTTCGGCCCTGGCGACCCTGGGTGAACGAGACGAGATCTTGATTCGGGTGAATCCGGCGGAGTTTGAATCGGTCAAGCCACACCAACAAGCCCTGGAAGCCATGATCGAAGGACTGAAAAAGTTCGTGATTCAGCCGGATGGTGCGATCGAACTTGGTAGTTGCGCCATCGAGACCAATCTGGGCAACGTGGACGCCCGCATAGAAACCCAATTCGAGGCCATCCGGTTAGGCTTAGAAGAGATGACCAAGATCCGTCAGTTCGAGCGTGGTGAGCAAGTGGAGGCTTTGCCGGTAGAGGTGCCGGGCGATCCGGACTTTGAGCAACGCATGAAGGAACGGGAGCACGCCGAGCTTTCCCAGGAAGAGAGCCACGGGCCCCAGGAGGAAGCACCGGAAGACCAGGGCGCCGACGAGCAGTACCAACAACAGCCCGGAGAAATGGAACTGTTGCCCGAACCCACCGAAGAACTCTTCGCCCAACTCACTCCCGAGCAGCAGCAAGAGTATCTAGAGGCCTATCAACAACAGCAAGCCTATTTGGAGCACCTGCAAAACCAGATGGCCCAAGAGCAGGAACAACAAATGGAGCTGCTACCGGAGCCCACCGAAGAGCTCTTTGCTCAACTCACTCCCGAGCAGCAGCAAGAGTACATGGAAGCTTATCAACAACAACAAGCCTATCTACAGCAGATGCAGGGAGGATGAGGCACCAATGACCGGACCCAAGGAAGCAACGTTCGAACCGGATCTGACCCGTTATTTTGAGACTTTGCCCAAGATCACCACTATCAAGCAGCACGGCCGGGTCAGTAAAATCGTGGGCCTCATCATCGAGTCCGAGGGACCGGCGGTCATGATGGGGGAGATGTGCTTGATCGTGAACCCCCGGGGAGGCGTGGTCCGGTCCGAGGTCGTGGGTTTCAAGGGAAACATCGTGCAACTGATGCCGCTGGGCGATCTGGGTGGTGTGGGCCCCGGCAGCGAGGTGAGAGCGACCGGGAAACCCCTGATGGTCAAGGTTGGCTGGAATCTCCTGGGCCGCGTTCTGGACGGTCTGGGAGAGCCTATCGACGGGCTCGGTCCTCTGGACTGTGAAGATGAAGTTCCGATCTACGCCGAGCCTCCTAACCCGTTTCTACGCCCCCGGGTAGAACACCGTATGGAGATGGGGATCAGGGTGCTGGACTCCACCCTCACTTTCGGCAAGGGGCAACGGGTCGGAATCTTCGCAGGTTCCGGCGTCGGTAAGTCAACCACCCTTTCCATGGTGGCGCGCTTTGCCAAGGCCGACATCAACATATTGGCCTTGATCGGTGAGCGGGGTCGGGAGTTGCGAGACTTCCTGGAGCGAGACCTGGGCCCTGAAGGTATGAAACGGTCGGTGGTCACGGTGGCCACTTCCGATACCCCTGCGCTGGTTCGTCTCAAAGCATCCTACACGGGTACCGCCGTGGCCGAGTTCTTTCGCGATGCCGGGCACGACGTTATGCTGATGATGGACTCGGTCACCCGTTTTGCCATGGCCCAGCGCGAGATCGGGTTGGCCGTCGGTGAGCCTCCGGCAACCCAGGGCTATACCCCGAGTTGCTTTGCGCTCTTGCCCAAGCTCATGGAACGGGCCGGCACGTCTCCCAAGGGGACGATCACGGCCATCTACACCGTGCTGGTGCAGGGAGACGATATGTCAGAGCCGATCGCCGATACCGTTCGGGGTATTCTAGACGGTCACATCGTGCTCAGCCGGAAGATCGCCCACCGCAACATCTATCCGGCCGTGGACGTACTGCAGTCCGTCTCCCGGGTCTTCACCGAGGTGACTGACGACGAGCACAAGGCTCTTGCGAATAAGATTCGAGAAGTGCTCGATATGTACCGCCAGAACGAAGACCTGATCAACATCGGTGCCTATCAACGCGGCAACAACCCCAAGATCGACTACGCCATCGACAAGATCGACGACGTGCAAGACTTCTTGAGACAGGGTATCTTCGAGCGCAATAGCTTCGATCAGATGATGGAGCACCTGCGCGGTATTTTTCCTGAAGTCGCGATGCAGTTTCGGTAAGAGAAGATAGATGGCGAAGAAGTTCGTTTACCGACTGCAAAAGATCCTCGAGTTTAAAGAAAAGCTGGAGGAAGAGGAGAAAGAAAAGCTCGCCAAACTCCTGGAGCTTGAGGTCCTGGAAAAACAGAAGCTCGCACAACTCAAGCAGAAGCTTCTCGATGTTCAGCAGGAGTTGAGGGAGAAGCAGGCCACCGGCCGTCTGGCCGTAGAGGAACTCCGTTACTATCCCGGTCACATTCAGGCCATCAAGATGCAGATTCGAAACCAGGAATTGCGCCTAAAAGAGATCGCTATCCGGATCATCGAGCAACGAAAAGCGTTGCTTCACGCAGCCCAGCAGCGCCAGGTCTACGAAAAACACAGAGAGAAGAGCGAGGAGAACTGGAAAGCCGAAGAGGCCCGCAAAGAGGCCATCATGCTCGACGAACTGGCAACCATCAACTTTGCTCGCCAACAGCGAGAAGAGGACTAAGGATTTGGCCAGAAAGTTATTTCTGGCCAGATCCTAAGGCTCTATCAGCGCTCGACCACGGAGAGAGCCGAGAAAGTGGGGTTCATGGCGGCCTTTTCCAGGTAGGGAGCCAGGTAGCTGGGATTGTAGAAGAGGCGAATTCCACGGCCGATGAGATCGACCTGGCCCCCTTTGTTGGTTACGCTGTGTCTTGGAGGAGGGTCGGGCATCGCGTTCCCTATTCCTCCTCCACCGGATGCCTTGGCGTTTCCGAGGGCGATCATGGCCCCCTCGTAGCTAAAGAGGCCCCAGGGGGGATCATCTCCTCCGCCGGCCAGTTTCTCTTCGCCTAAGCGAATGGAGATATTGCCTTCGGTGAAGACCGCCCCTTTGATCTCGGCGTCCCAGTAGTTGTTGCGGCGCTCGTCGTAGGTGGAAATGTTGACGCCTTCTTTTCCATAGATGGCGACCCCGGTACGTTCCTGGATCTCACCCTGGTTTTGCTGGGTGCGGGCGTCGATGTTGATGCCGAAGCCCACCAGGTGGACCTCCTGATTGGAGATCACCCCGCCCCCTTCACCGGAGATGTGCGTACCCAGGAAGATGTCGGTCTCGGAGCGGATGAAGGCGGTGTCGTTCCCCTCTTTCGGCTTGAAAACAACCTCGATATCCTGGGGCACGGTGCGGTCGGCCTCCCCGCCGTCCAGGGAGATGGGTTCTCCGGTCTCGGGGTCGGTGTCCGGGATGTGGAGGGGGTCGGAGTGGGTGCCGCCGCCGCCGGCTATGGTACCCTCGTAGAGTGACTCAACGCCATCCAGGCTTGCGAGGAAATCTGCAGGATCGAATTTGTATTGTGGGATTACGGTAACATCAGTACCGGGAGGGGGGGGAGAATTGGCTAGTGACATTCCGGCAGGCAGTGGATTAATGTCTCCACCAGGAAACAAAATTGTTCCACCTGTAAGAATTTCAGTAAGTAGAAATCTGGCACCGGTGGCTGGTTGCCCGGGAACACCTGAGACGAAGCCAACATTCGGGTCGTAGGAAAAAACCAGGTTGGTTTGGTTGCCCCAGTCCCAGGCGATGGAACCTCCGGGGCCTGTTCTAGGCCCCTGATAATTCGCAACGATGTGGTCCATGATCAGCGTCCCGAGGTCGGTTACGCGCTGAGGGTCCGAGGCTGCCAACGTATCCAGCTGCTCGGTCGTAATAGGAGTCACCTGGTCAGGTGCCGTCTCGCCACTCTCTTCCCCTGCCTTCTGCCGAGCCCCCCGCTCCGGCACAATGGTCAGCCCTTTTTCGTTGGGATCATCCACGACCACATCTCCCGAAATGGTGATGACGTCTCGCTTTTCCTGGCTCACGCTGTTATCTTCACTGTCGTTTCGGGTCAGCGACACGCTTTCTTTATCCAGTTCCACCATATCCAGAAAACCATCAGGCATGGTGGAGGGGCGGGGTATGTTGGGATCAGGATCCATCAGTGCGGTCTTGTACTCGGCCCAGCTCATGTCGAAGTACTTGACGTTGTCGGCCAGGCTACGCCCGCTGTCCTTGTCCCCCTCGGTAAAGATGTAAACCCCTCCCGGTAGGGTCAGGGAGTCTGCCTGCTCCGTGTCCTTCACTCTCTCCCACTCGATCTTCTGAAAGGTGGCGTCGTTGTCTTCCACCCCTCCGGAGAAGTACGAGCCGTCGGCGAGCCTCGGATTAAAGGGGTCCGCGGAAGGGGTCCTCACTTCGGCGTCTTCGTCAGGGTCGAACATGGTGTACGCTTCACTTCCCTGACCCCGCTCGAGTTTGAGTTCTCCTTTGGCCCGAATGACCGCGGTGTTGTCGGTGCCCGATTGCAGGCTCAGCACTCCCTCAAATTTTCCGGGCAAAGGGTCCGCGTATTCTCCCACGGTGATAGAACTGTGTTGTCCCCCCGCGCTCAATACTGCCGATTCATCGGAGCCGGACACCACCTCGCTGATGGCGTAGATCCCTTCCACGGTTCGTACCGTCTCGCCCCGGCTTTGAGCCAGCCCCTTGGGGTCGTCGGGTTGGAGGTCCGGGCCCACGAGCCCTTCCACCTGCAGGGCCAGGGCATTAGCGGGTACCTTCATGACGGCGTTGGGATCGAGGGGGTCGGTGTGATCCACTACGGCCACCCCGTTGGCAGTCGCTTTGGGTACCGATTTCAGGTTGCCGGCCATCAGGTTGTTCAGTGAAATCGCCTCGTTGTTGATCGGATAGGTGGGGTTCGAGCGGTTGTCGAAACCCCCGTCTCCGTCCTGGGCGTTGAAGCGTACTCGAAAACCGGCCCAGTTGCCGTCCTCGGTCCGGATCCAGCCCAGCACGTTGCCGTGGTCCTCCCGGATGACCAGGTCTTCCATTTCCACCGTTTTTGTGTTGGAGTCACCCGACCACTCGGCATCGGATTTAAAGCGGTTCAAGACGTAATCCACCCCGGCTCGGGCTGCCATGCTGGCCCGATCCCGCTTTTCGTCGTGGACGTTTCTCCTGAGCCTGCTGGGGTTCATCTGGATAAGAGCACCTAAAAAGAAGGTGGCTAGCAGGGTCAGAACAAGAATACTTACAATTACGATGCCTCGATTTGGAGCCTTCATAAAATGCATTGTAGCAAATATTTTGATAAAACTACTCCCAGGGGACTGTTATTTGTGAGTGGAGGTATGATCCGCCGATGGCAGTATCAAAGCGTTTAGGTTTCAGCATGGTGGAGGCCGTGATCGGCATCGGTCTGGCTGCGGTCCTGATCCTCTCCATCATTGCCCTCTCCACGGCCGCCCTCAGCGGGGATTCTAAGGCCGAGATGACCCAGGTAGCCCTGTCGGCAGCCGATGCCGAATTGAATCGCTTTGCCCGGGCGGTGAGTGTGGTCGGTAGCTCTGCCCGCTCGGAGTTTTGGAGTGCCCCTGACAGCGTTTCCGAGTATCAGAAGTACAGCGGGGCTGGAGCCTTGAGCGAGAGCACTTCAAACCGAACCGCCTTCACCTACGAGTACCGCTACGTTTCGGTGGGGGCAGCTGGTGGCACCGCCTTGCTGGGCAAGGAACAGCCCGACAATCGCCTGCGCAAGGTGGACCTGACCGTCGGTTGGTGGAACGGGGAAGAGGGCAAGCCAGGATACGGTCGCCTGACCCTGACCGCGACTCGCTTGATCCGGGAATCGGACCTTCGTGAACCGTAATTCTCAAAGAGGAATGACGGTCCTTGAGATGCTGCTGGCCATGACCATCACGGCGCTGATCTTTGCCGTGACCCAGGCTCTACTGGTGCGCACCATCGACACCTGGTGGAAAGTCAACGCCAACGCCGACGCCCAGCAGCAACTCTACAAAGCTCAAAGCTTTTTGGAGCGGGACCTGGCGGGCGCGGCCTATGAAACAGAAGACGGACGTGAGACCATCCGCATCGAAAAGGCACCGGCAGAACTCGTGCACCTGACCGGGGCCGATGGAGATGTGCTGTGGTTCTTGTCCGCGGTGGACCCGGTGAGTGGGAATTTCGTCCGCCGAGAAGGCAAGCCCCACTGGCAGCGAAACATTCTGTACTACGCGGTCACCCCGACCAGCCTGGAAACGTTCGGCTTTACGGGGGCGGGCTTTAACCAGGGAGACTATGAGAGCGCCTGCCCTTTCAAGGTTCTGATTCGTAAAGAGATCGACTTCGGGGAAGTCACCGACCCTGATAGCGATCCTGAACCTCTAATCTCTTATTCCGATCTGCTGGCTTTCTTAGACCGGCCGGCCGGCTACGACGTCAGCGGCATGATTCAACCGAACGTGGAAGTGCGCCCGGTCTCCGGAAATATTTTGACCTTTCGCGCCACTTTGGAGCCGGCCACTAGGGGAGTTGTTCTCGACCTCAGAGCCACCGCCATCGATCGAGCCCGGCGCGAAAAACCGATCGGCGATCGGGACCTTTCGGGCGACGCGGCCACCCAGCAACTGCTCCTCACCCTCTATCCTCCCAATCGCCAGGGCAAGGAGCCCACCGCAGAGCTTTAGGCCCGGGCCCTAATACTTCGGAAAGACCCGAAACTTGATCTCCAGAAAGTTCGGACCTTCCTCTTCGAGCAGGCGGAGAATGACCTGAACCAGTCTGGTGTTTTGCTCCGGGTCGGTGGATTCTCGAGGGTTTTGAGGTACCACCGATTCGGCCGCTCCGTCCCGGCGTACGAATCCCACCTCCAGGCCCCCGTAGCTGGAGCCGGTGTGCCATTGACCCACCGAGGTATTGGGGGGTAAAGCGTCGCTCATTAAGACCCGCCCGCTCTGGTCTTTCACTAAAGGTGGGGCCAGACTCGGCAGGTAGTTCTTGTCGGCGATGTCTTTGCTCCAGCGGGTGATGGCGCCTTCGGTGTCCAGGGTGTAGTAGACGTGCTTCTGCCAATGAGGAACTCCGTAGGCACCGAGTTGGAGTTCCCCGTCCTGATTGTATCCTGACACACAAGAAACGCCGGGCTCTTCGCCCGCTTCGGCGCCTTGGGAAGTGATACTGGCTAGCGCCGTGGATTGGAGATCCTTACGAACCATTCGCATGGTGGTGGAGAGGTCTCCGGAGACCAGATACTGGGCGTAGGTGTGCTCTCCGGTCCGTCGCAGTACGGTGAATAAGGAGTAGAGGATAGCCAGCGCAGCCACCGAGAGGGCGAAGTAAATGATGATCTCGATGAGAGTAAAGCCTCTCCTGGTGCTTACCGCCATACCGGCATCTCCACCTTGAGCATCTTGTTGTCCTCGGGATGGCCTGTGGGCGCCCCTGTGGTCTGATCGGAGCCGGCAGCTTCTCTCCAGGTCACGACCAGGGTCACGACATCCGTGTCTCCGTCTGAGTCTCCGATAAAAGCTCCGGTCTTGAATTCGATCCTTTTATGAAAGACAAAGTTGGTCTCGCGATCCTTGACCACCATCCGCAACGGTTCATCGATCTCCTGGTTCCAAGATTCGGGGGAAGGAGTGCCGAAAATGTGCTCTTTAAATTCGTCCATGTAACTCTGGGCGAGCATATTCGCGGCGGCTCGATTTTGAGTTTGGATGGCGTGCTGCGAACTGGTGGAAAAGACCGAGAAAAAGGTAAAGAAGCCCACCACGATCACGGCCAAGGCGATCACCAGCTCCACTATGGAAAAGGCCCGGATTCGAAGGCAAACTCCCATCAGCGGCTCCAGCTTTCGGTGGTGACCCGGTTGAGGCCGGTTCCCACGTCGACGGCCTGGTTGCTGTCGAAGCTCTTGCCGTAGCGGAATTCCAGCATGCGGGCGAGGGAGTTGGTGGAAGTGGCCTTCGGCTTGTAGAGCGAGGCCCGGTGAAAGAGGGGAGTGTAGTAAACGTTTCTGGCTTCGATATCGCCGTTAAAAGAGGTGAGAGAGCCGACGAAGGACTCCGAATCGATGATGATCTCGTCTTCGGCCACCAGCATGCCGGCCATCAAGAGAGAGTCGCCTTCGTCTCCGGCCCGAATCGAGCGGGCGTAGATCAGCGGCCCTGCGACCTCTCGCATGTAGGCGCTGCTCAGGGCGTTCTTGACCTCGCCATCCAATTTGTCCTGGAGAGTCTCAAACTGATTGACGAACGGGCCGATCGTCGCTTCGAGCACCTTCTCGCGAAGATCATCCAGGGTACTCCCCTTGTTGTCGATAAGGCCCACCACTTCGCCCAGAATGGTGTCCAACACAGAGCCTCCGGGCAGAACCGAGGCCATCACCTGTTGCACGAGTTTCTGTCCGACCTCCTTGATGGCAAACTTGGCACCTTCTTCCAGCACGGTAGTGGCCAGGTTTTGCAAGAAGTCGTCCCAATCGATATCGGGTTTCAAGCCATTGAGATTGAGGCTCTTGAGGGAGTTCATCGGTCCACTCGGGTCCAGCTTGATCATGGCCGGAACGACGCCGTCGCCCAGTGCCCACCAGTCACTGTGGAGATACAGGTTCTCCCCCAGATTGGCGTTCATGGCGCCGCTGTAAATCATGGTCATGACCCGGAAGATCGGGACCAGGATGTTTTTCTTGGGAAGCGGGATCGGCGTGGGCACCGGGATAGGGCCGAAGAGGGTGTAGACGATGGTCAACTGAAAGGTGGTGGCGTAGCTCGCGAAGTACGGCTGCCTCTCGTGGAACGGTCCGGCAAACTTGGCCAGGTTCGGGGTGAACTCTCCCAGCAGGGTGTCCAGGCCGTCGCCCAGACCTTCCAATCCTTCGATGGCCCGGGCCGCGTCCCCCAGATTGGTGGCGGAAAAGGACCCGTAAGGGAAATGCGCGGAGCCCTGGACGAAGATCGAAGTGGACACGGGAGCTATTCGTGTGGGGGGTGAGCAGACCCAGAGCGATCCGAACCTCGGGTCTCCCTCGCTTGCCAGGTCCCCCCCCACGATCAACGAGGAGCCTTCTTCCAGCACGATCTTTCCGCTCGGTTTGAGAGGGGAGGAGCCCGGCTCGGGATTGCGCAGGCGCAGGTTTCCGGTCACCTGCATCAGGGAGCCTTTTTGCAGCCAGAGGTCACCCACGATGGTCATGTTTCCGCTGTACCGAAAGCTCCGACCGCGAGGCACCGTCCAGCCGGATTTGCTGTAAAAACCCTCCGAGAAGCGGAAATCCGGAACGTTGTCCTGACGGCCAAAATGCACCAGTCGAACGTCGGCCGAGACGCTCTTGGCGATCCCTTCCAGGTTTCCGGAGATGGTGTTGAGGAGCAGGTCGAGCATACCCGAGAGGAGCCGGGAGTAGTTCCAACCTTTTTGACCGTCTTTGGGGATCCCCTGGTCATCATTGCGGGTGACGGGGGCGTCAGGGACAGCGCCGACTTTGCCCTGAATCTCCTCCAACATCTGTTCGGAAAAGTCTTCGATCTGCTCTTGCAGTAGTTCTAATTCGTCCAGTTTTTCTTGCCGCTGGAGGATCAAGAGGTTTCGCTTGGCTTCATTCTCCTCTGCCTCGATCTGGGCGTTGAGTGAAGTGATGGCATCTTCCAATTCCTTGGCTTTGGTTCCGGCTTGCTCGGAGAAGCCGTTGTCGCTCGAACCGGGGCTGGAGAAGTCCGGCGGATAAGGGACATGAAACCAGAACTCAAAGAAGACTCCGGGCACGGTCGCCGAAAAACCGGGGATCATGGGAAAGGGAAAGCCCATGGCCTGCTCCAGGCTCATATCGAGGTTGGGCTGCCCCGAGGTTAGCATGTCCAGCACGGCCCCCACCGCAGACAGCGCACCCCCATTGAGCAGAGCGGTCTTATCTCCCGACCCGGCGGCCGACTCTAACTCATCTCGGGCGTCTTGTAAGCTCGACCTCAGGGCATCTTCATAGGCGCGCAGGGGAAGAGGACCCTTAAATCCCAGTGCCATCCCGTTGGGGTCGTTGCCCAATTCCAGAGTGCCGCCGCTGGTGTAAGCGCTGCCGTGGGGCAGTTGCTGGATGGAGATGTCTCCGCTAGCGGCAGCCAGGAACGGAACGCCGCTGTACGCTTCCGGCGAAGAGCGCTCGTCTCCGAAGGCCGGATTGGCCCAGCCCACGGCCCGACCGATGGTGATGTTGCCCTTGGGGGCGTAGACCGAATATCCACCGTGGCTGTGCCCCACCAGCCAGGTGTGCTTGCCGGCGAAGACCTTGAGGGCGTCGTCTGAGGTGGTGGGGTCCAAGCGGTAGGTCCGATGACCGGGAGCAAATTTTTGATCCTTCGGATTCCAGTTGGGAAGACCGCTCCACAGGAGAGTTCCGAATTTCTCGGGCATCTGGTGGTCCCCCACCAGTTCGTCGGGGGCGGAAACTCGTAGCTCCTCCGGGAGGGGCTGGGCGGTGGAGAACAATTCGGCGCCGGCAAACTCCGCGGACTGACGAAACTGGAGTTCAGCCTCGGCCTGAGCCACGGTGCGCATGGCTCGACTTTGGGAGGCGTGCAGGGCGATGACCACCACCACCAGAGTGAACATCAGGGCCATAGCGATGGCGAGGATATTCCCTCGGGGTCGCACTGGCTGATGTATGATCATTCCCTCATCCTAAGCAGATTTTTTCCACTTTTCGGTGATCGGAAACACAGGCTTCTGGGTATTTGTTGTTAACACTTTGGTAACACTCCGGCCTCATGGATGCAAAAGGGGGCGGCTAAGCTGGTTAGAGTGGACGGAAAGCACGCTGTTGCGACTTTTCGCAATTGCGATTAGAATGAGAGCACTGATGCCCGTCTTAAGTAGGAGGAACTCGTTTGTCGATTTTTAACAGGATCAACGCCATCGAAAACAAGATCAACTCGCTGGAGTCTCGCCTATCGGATTCGGCAGCACCCACCGGGAAAATAGGCAAGGCTGAGCGGAGCGAGCCCGGTGGGGTCAGTTTTACGAGCCTCGTGAATTCACTGTCCGACCAAAAATTTCAGCCCCAGGCTTCCTCCTCTTATCGGCCCACGCAGAAGCAGCAGTTGGATTCGGCTTCGGTCCGTCCTTACGTGCAGGAAGCCGCGGCCAAGTACAACGTGGACCCCGCCTTGATCGAAGCGGTTATCAAGCAAGAGTCGGCCTACAACGCCTCGGCTAAATCTTACGTCGGAGCCCAGGGTCTTATGCAGCTGATGCCCGGGACGGCCAAGGACCTGGGTGTGAACAACCCTTTCGACCCCAGAGAAAACGTGATGGGCGGAGCCAAGTATCTCAGCCAGTTGATGGAGATGTTCGATGGCAACCTGACCAAGGTGCTGGCCGGTTACAACGCCGGTCCCGGAAACGTCCAGAAGTACGGCGGGGTGCCGCCTTTCAAGGAGACCCAGGACTACGTGGAAAAGGTTCTCAACAACTACTCGGATTTTAAAGCGTAAGGATTAATGGACAGCAGGATGGACAGTAGCAGCATAGGAGCCCTCACGGGCACGGCCGACAGCAGTAAAAAGAAGAAAAGCACTTCTAGCCCCGGGGATGCCGATGCTTTCTCCTCCGCCATGGGAGCGGCCGAATCGGCCGACGCTGAGGGCTCTAAGAAAGCCGAACTGATTAGCAAAGATAAGTCGGCTAAGGAAAAAGAAGTCGACAAGGCCGAGGCCAAAAAGCGCGACAACGAGCAAGCCGACAAGCAGGCAGCCAAGAATGACGAGGCCAAGCAGAAGAAAGGCCAGGTCAACGAGTTTTTGAAAAACATTACCACCGGTAAAGACCCCGCCGCCCTATCCATGGCCGAGCGCCAAACCTTCCGTATGGGTGAGTTCGCGGCCAACCAGAAACCCATGTCCAGCATGATGCAGATGCTGCAGAGCCAGGGCATCGATATGACTTCCTTCACGCCCCAACAGATCATGTCGCTGCTGAGCCGCATGGACACCAAGGAGCTGGGCAAAATGATGTCTCAGATGAAGGCGATGGGGGTTAAGGTCGATGAGGAAACCGTGGCCCAGTTGAAAGAGCAGATGAACTCGGCTCAAAACAACAACGCCGCTAAAGAGCCTGCCAACTTTAATATTCAAGACTTCGCTGCAGCGGGTATGCCCAAGGAAGCCGGTGAGACGGCTCGAGCCGAGCAGAGACGGGCGGTCATGGATCAGCTGCTCACCAAGATTCAGGTGAGAAACGTGGCCAATCAGACCGAAATGCAGCTGCGTCTGAACCCGGAGTATCTGGGCGAAGTCAAAATTTCGTTGATCCACGACAAAGAGGGCGGCGTGAAAGCCACCTTCCAGACTACCTCCAAATTGACCCGGGAGATCCTGGCCGAGAACAAGGATGAGCTGATGGAGAAGGCTCGCTCCAACGGGGTGCGGATCGGTGAAATGGATGTAGAGTTCGTGGACGAACTCACGGCTTGAGCGTTAAACCGCGAAGAAGGAAAAAGACCCTCCCGGGTCTTTAACTCCAGCGGCGCCCAGCTCTTGAACAATACCGCGACGGCACGCGAGAGCTTCATTCTATCGGACTACCGGATTCCTAACTGTGAAGACATCGAAACGCCCGTTCGTATCGTTGAAGATCAGGTTTTGCGCAAGAGAGACGAAGGCCACAACAAGTCCGTCGCCGGAAATGGTCGTGTAGTCCGAGACAGAGTCACCCTTTGTACGGTTCACGCCTACCGACGCAAGAGTCGTACTACTATTACTGAGGTCGTGCACGTACACATCTGACAAACTGTCTCCGTCCTCCGGCGACAGATTAGACGAATTGGAAAGGTAGACCACGAACTGGCCGTCGGCTGAGATGGAAGGACTCCTACTCCAGTCATTACCCTTCACCCCAAGGCTGCTCTTCGAAATGAGTGTCGTGGTGCTATTCACCCTATCGCGAACGAAGACATCGTGTAGATCGTCGCTGTCTTCAGGAGAGAGATTCGTGGCAGGCGAGAAGAACGCGACAAATCGACCATCGTCGGAGACACAAGGGTGAAAGCTTGAGTCATTTCCTTTCTCACCGGCGGTATTCACCGAGATCAGTTCCGTCGTGCCGCTCTGACGGTCGTGCAGGTAAACATCCCATAGGGAATCGTCGTCTAACGGCGAGTGATTCGTGGAACCTGTGTGCCAGACCACAAAACGACCGTTTCCAGATAGTCGGCCCGGTTGGGTAAGAGTATTCCCGACAGTGCCGTCGCTACTCTTGGAAGCGAGACTGGTTGTCCCACTGAGACGATCCCTCACGTACATGTCAGGTCTTCCATTCGTGTCTTCATTCACAAGTTGCTCGCCCGACCAGAAAGCCACGAATCGCCCGTCGTTAGACATGCTGGGAGAAGATCCAGAACCCTTTACCTCGTTGCTATCGACGGTCACCAGTTCGGTTGTTCCTGCCAGTCTGTCTCGCAGGAAGACGTCCGTAGCCCGAGTGTCACCCGGGACCAGGTTGGTCGCGTTGCTGTCAAAAGCCACGTAGCGACCATCTGCCGAAACCGTGGGTCTTCCGCTGTCGGAATTGCTCTTGGTCCCGTCTGAACTGACCGAGATAAGTTCAGTCGTACCTAGGTACCGGTCTCGCAAGTAAATGTCTTTTCTAGTGTCTGTGTCTGCAGGGTGGATGTTTCGCGCTGAGGATGTAAATGCTACAAAGCGACCATCCGGAGACATCGAGACCTGCCGAAAAGAGGATGAAACGGAATGGTTGTCAGCCTGTTCGCCTTGCGAAGACACAGAGATCCTCTCAATGTTACTGCTCACCGGACCGGTTCTCGTAACCGAGAGGGAACCATTAGTGATGGGAAGTCCTGTATCACCGTTCCGCCTTACGCTCAAGAGATCACCCTGCCGCAGCGAAACGATAAATTGCGCTGTCTGGGTATTCAAGCTTCCGGAAACGGCAGAGCCAACAACGAAAGTCGTGGAAGCGGCGTCGTCGATGTAGAGGTTCATAGGCTGCGATGAGCCCGCGCCTGTAGTCAACGTGATGGAGACGAGGTAGTCCCCATCCAGGGGAACATAGTAGCGACCGACAGAGTGTCGATAGACGCCGTTAGTAGTAAGAGGCTGCCCGAAATCGAGGATGAGTCCGCTTTCTCCGGTGTAGAGGTAGCTTCCATGGGCTATCGTCAGCGAGCCGGTGGGACCGGGCTCTCCTTGCGGACCCTGGGGACCTTCGGGGCCGGGGTCTCCCTGCGGCCCTTGGGGTCCCTCGGCACCAGGGTCTCCCTGCGGCCCCTGGGGTCCCTCGGCACCAGGGTCTCCCTGCGGCCCTTGGGGTCCCTCGGCACCAGGGTCTCCCTGCGGCCCCTGGGGTCCCTCGGCACCAGGGTCTCCCTGCGGCCCCTGGGGTCCCTCGGCACCAGGGTCTCCCTGCGGCCCTTGGGGTCCCTCGGCACCAGGGTCTCCCTGCGGCCCTTGGGGTCCCTCGGCACCAGGGTCTCCTC
>JBAYRN010000021.1:0-62040 GCA_041676625.1 Vulcanimicrobiota bacterium | reverse complement strand
GGCCGTGGCCTGTGGGCTGGAGATCGTCCAACGGGTCAACGCCTTGCTCGACACCCCCGAACAAAACTGTGTGCACTGCGGGATCGTGACCGGCCCGGTGGCCGTGGGCCTGGTGGGCGGAGGTCAATATCGGGGTGTGGCTGCCATCGGAGATACCACCAACAGTGCGGCCAGGCTGATGGGACAGGCCAAAAAGCTCAACGTCCCTGTGTTGGCCAGCCAGGAAACGGTCTCGTCTCTCGGTCCTCGGGCCACGGTGGAGAAAGCGGGCGAACTGACCGTCAAAGGTCGAGAAAAGCCCCTGGAAGCCTGGAAAGTCAGTACTTTCAGCACTCCTCCCACGCCCCTGGCTGTGGACGTGGCGGGTGGCTTCCGGCTGCCGATCATAGCTTTTATGGCATCCCTCGTACTGGAAGCCTTCCTGATCTTTTTCCTCGATCAAACCTTGCCGCTGAATACGTTGATGCTGGATAGTCTCACCGTCACCCATTCCCAAAGTTCGGCCATTTTTGCCGGATTGGATGAGGAGAGCATGGCGGCCGAACCCTGGCCCTGGCCCCGAAGTCGGCACGCCACGATCGCCAAAAATTGTCTGGATGCAGGGGCTCGTGCAGTTTTTCTGGACTTTCTGTTCGAAGACTCCTCTACGCCTCAGGAGGATGAAAAGTTGGCCTCCTTTGTAGAGCAGGAGCCTCGAGTGGTGGTCGCGGCGGCCGCAATACCCAATGAAATACAGCAACCTCAACCTCCCGAGATTCTGCCCCGCTTGCTAAGTTCGGGACAGTGGGGCCTGATCAATCATTCCCCTCTCAATGAAGGCAACCGCATGCGCTACGCCGTGTGGGAAATGCCCATCGGTTCGTCCCGGGTGCCCGGGGTGGCCAAGAAACTGTTTAATCTCCTGGAAGGAGAATATCCCCGTTTAGACCAGAAGAACGATTTTCTCATCCGCTGGGGCCCGGCTCCACCCCGGGTTTCCTATCATCGGCTCCTCGATCCAAAGGATCCGGTGTTTTCTCAAATGGAGGGAAAAATCGTCTTTGCCGGAGCGAATCTCGACAGTTCCATGGACGCCTTCGAAACTCCCCGAGGTCTGATGAAAGGGGCCATGATTCACGCCCAGAGTTTGTCAACGATACTCAACGACGAAATCATCGTGGAGTTGCAGGACAGTGGCCTGGCCTTTGTCCTGGCTTTCCTGCTTGGTATGCTCATCCTGTTTGTCTCCTGGCAAGCAGAAGGAGTGGGAAGTCAGTTCGCCTTACTCGTCGGAGGCTGTTTGTTCGCCACCGTGACCATCAGGTTTGCCGCTAAAATCGGGTTTTACTTAGGGACCAAAATCTTGATCGCTGTGCCGGTAGCGATCATGCTAGCTCGCATCATCGCGGTTCTCGATGCCAAAAAAGCGGTGGGGCAGTATATCCCTCGCAAACTCCAACAAAAGCTCGAAACCGAAGGAATGGTGGCTGACGTGACCACCACGGGGACTATTCTCCTAACTGATATTCGTGGATACACCACCCTCTCGGAAGGGCGCTCACCCAGGGAAATCTTGAACCTCCTCAATAGCTATCATGAAAAAACGGCCCGGATCTACGAACGCTTCGGTGGGCATCTCCTGACCTACCAGGGAGATGCCCAGATCGTGGTGTTTGGCCCCCTACAAAAACTCAAGAATCCGGTCCTGAACGCAGTGCGATCGGCGCAGGGTATTCCCGCAATCCTGGAAGAGGTCGCTCGAGAAGCGCAACTGGAACCGGGTACTCTCCGAGTGGGGGCAGGGATCACGACCGGTCGGATCACCTTGAGTCTTCTGGGAATAGCAGGGCAGATGCAGTACTCCGTTTTCGGTTTGCCGGTCAGACAAGCTCACCACTTGCAGTCTTTGTCCGACAACCTGGACGACTCCATCATTCTCGACCAGCGGAGCGGGTTTGAAGTCAAGGACTTGCTTCCCCTGAAACAGCACCACGCCGAGAGCGGTGAAACCTTTTTTACTTGCTAACGCATACCTCGGGCCGAGTGGCCATAAAGCTCACCAGATTGCTGTTGAAAACACCTTCTTGCCCGACCAGGCGAAACAGTGCGGAACCGGCTTTGCTGACTCCCTGCAAGACTCCGCTGTACTTTAAAAGTTCGTTGTTCTCCCCTCGCAGGGTGAAGGCCACGTTACGGTCTTGCAGGGCCTCCACTCGGAAGTTCGGGTCGTTGAAATGACTACGGACGACCCAGCCGGAGGCCGCGAACAAACGCTTGCAGATCTCCTCGGCCGTCTCGGTCCTCTTGCTGTTGCAACGCACCTGGGTGACTACCAGGCGGTCTTGACCGGAGTTTGATGAGGTTTCCATCTTCTGATTGATGAGGGCGCGTCCGGAGATTCCGTTTCCTCGGAGTTTACGGAGGGTGCGACGGCGACGCAGTCGGTTGGAAGAGATTTTATCTTGAATTTGGGTGAGCTGTTTGAGTTCCATACTCCGAGTATCGCAGTCGAAAATGTCGTGAGAGTGGGATGAACTCGATCGCTTGTTACAAATTTGTAAACTCTTGTCCCAGAAGCCCGTGTGCCTCAACTCGAATGACGGCCTCCGTTTTGTCCTTAGCAAATCGTAATCCAAAGTCCATGAGCCTCTTCTTCAGTCCGTACTTCTTATTCAGGAGGCGGATTGCCGACTCACGCTCTTCAGGGTCCAGGACCTCGGTTGCGGTCGCCTCGAAGAACTTGCCGCGGCTGCTGCCCGAGGAGCTGCTCCAGCCGATCGTCACCTGAGGCTCGCGGCGAATTCGCTTCATCTTCCAGGACTGACCGCGGGTGGTCAAGTAGACCGTCTCGCCCCGCAGGGCAAACCACATGACCGTAGAGACCGAGTCTCCGTTCTTTTTAAACGTGGTCAAGAGGCAGAATTCCTTATCCCTTAGTGCTTCGCTCAGTCCGGCCATGGCATTTAGAATCGTGCCTCTCGAAAGCCTTCGACATCGCGCTGGACCGCTTCAAAATCTGCCCCCAAAAAGACCCGCCAGTTGTCCAATAGCTTCTTTCGAGTGCCCGGGAATTGCACCATTTCGTTGAGGGCTTCCAGGGCCCTATCTCTCATGCTCCGGGCGTACTCCGCCAGCGTCCCGAGCGATTCCGTGGCAAGCGAAAAGCCCGCAGCGGTGATGCTGCCGGTCGGTTGGGGTTCAAAGCTCCACTCTCTTGAATCCTCCCCTCCGAAAGTTTGAATCGTAGCAAGATAGTTCGCACCCTCATTTATCAATGATGAAGCCGCTTGAACGACGAGATCGACCACTACGCCTTTCTCCTTCTCGGGTAGCTCGACGGACAACCCGGTGAGGTCCGAGCGATAGGAGTCAGCCGGCAGAAAGAGACTGAGGACCGTACCTGAAGAGGTATTGAGAACACTCTTTTTCTCTACGACCACACCGTGGCGAACCCAGTACACTCGGTGTCGAGGGGGAGCCGGCAGGCCGGCGAACGGTCCCATTCCGGTGGCCAGCGCTCTCTGCACTCGCCACTCCAGGCTGCAAACCAGAAAGTGAGGACCTCGCTGGGGTGGAGCCAACCTGATGGAGCTGAAGTGTTGCCGTTCAGGCAGCGGAGAATGGATGGTAGCCTCTACTCGATCTTCCTGAAATCGTCCCGACATAAAGGGGCGGTAGATGGCTTCAAACATTCCGAGTTTGGAGCATCTCACTGAAGTCAACAAACGGCGATCCACGGTGATGGCAGTGGGTGAGGCAAAGGCTTGCTCCTCCAGGATACGCACGATCTCAATATCGCGTCTGGGTACTCCCAAGACGGTGGGCGTGTAACGACCAAGAAAGCTCTCGTCACCACGAAAATGGCTGACCGTGAGACGAATCCCCGGTCTGGACATGGCAGTCCATTTCTCCCGCGTTTCTTGATCCAGGGCGCTGGTATCATCCCCTGCGTAGATCGGCTTTTGAGTATCAGGCCCCCGTCTGACAGCCAGCACAAAAGATAGCTTGGCCTGCTGCACCAGAGCGCAAAGCGCCATGCCCAACAACCCGATGGAGCCTTCCAACTTCCCGGACTGCAAGACCGAGACTATCTCTTCGTCCGTGGGTAAGTCCTCCTCGTTTTTCGGCCTGAAGAAGAAGGAGGTCGCAATTCTGGACTGAGCGATCTCCAGAAGGTCCGCCTCCCAACTGTTGGCGGCCTGGACGATCTTCAAAGCCCAGCTATAAGGATCGGGCAGCGCATAGTGAGCCATTTTTGTGAGCGCTTTCTCCCGCGCCACGGTGAAGCTACCTTCTGAATCTTGAACCCCTTCAGAGCGCTGCTCCGCAAGAAAAGCCTGGAGATCGAATCCGTTCACGGGCCAGTTCCTAATGGAGTGAGCGCTCGGTGACGGGCTTGCCTTTGCGGTAGGTCGTTAGAGACGGAGCCGACCGCACGCCGATCCCGCTCCAGCATCTGCTGAGCCTCCGGGATGGACTTTTCTTCGCCCAGGTATCGAACCAGCATTCGCCCCAGTCGCTTCTGGGAAAGCCCGGCTGTCTCCCGAGTCTCGCGCCACAGCCAGTCGGCAAACCTGTCGAACTCCCAAAACGCTGATTCCCCCTGAGTTACGGCCCGGCTCAGGGTGGGGAAGCGCCCGCTGTTGACCACCAGGTCCCAGTATCGGGAGATCCGCTGCAGCCGTTGCAATTCTTGAAAACTAAGATGCGCCGTCTGGAGCACTTCGTAAGGGGCCTCAGAAGCGTAGACCATGCCCCACTGCTCTCCGGCAGTGGTGATGGGAGTCCCCCGAAGTCTCTTGAGGATGCCCAACTGAATCTCACTTACTCCCAGAGCATACAAGCGATCGAAGCCTGCGGAGAAACTCTCCAGACCCTCCCCGGGCAGCCCCGCGATCAGGTCGGCGTGCACGTGGACCCCGGTGTCTTCGGCCAGAAATTTGAGGTTCTCCTCGATCGCTTCAAACTTCTGTCGCCTGCCGATACGAGTACAAACCTCAGGATTAAAGCTCTGGATACCCACCTCAAACTGAAGAACTCCCGGAGGGAAGGCGGCGATCACCGGGCGGAGTTCAGGCGGTAGTCGGTCCGGGATCATTTCGAAGTGCAGGAACATGCCTTCCCGGTATCTTTCCAGAAAAAAGGAGAGAATTCGCAGAGACGTGGCCGCTTTCAGATTAAACGTCCGGTCCACGAACTTAAACCGCATGAAACCGCGAGACATCAAAAGCTCCAGTTGCTCCAGAAACTCCTCCAGAGGAAAGGCTCGTACCTGTTTATCCAACGATGAAAGACAAAAGTGACACTGGAAGGGGCAGCCTCTCGAGGCCTCCACGTAGACGATCCGGCCGTGCTCCAGATCAAAATCGGAGTAATGAGGATACGGCCAGGCCAGTTCGGCAAGCGGCGGTAAGCCACCCCCAATGACCTTTTCTGCCGGCCTGCGCCCATTCAGCAACTCCCCGCAGAGTTCGGCAAAAGCAAGCTCCCCTTCCCCCCGAATCAAATAGTCGGCCGACTTGAAAATGGCCGTGTTCTCCCATTCGAAGCTCACTTCCGGTCCGCCGATAACCAGGACGGTCCGGGGGGAAACCTTCTTGAGGATCCGGGCCACTCGAGTCAGCACAGTTACGTTCCAGATATAGACAGAGAGACCCACTACTTCGGGCTGACAGGCCAGAATCTGTTCCACCACGTCGCGTTCTCTGACCCCCAGGCTCCACTCACAGAGCCTGGCCTGCTCTTTCAGAGGCCCCAGATTGGCGAACAGGTACCGCATGCCGAAGGCCGCGTGCTGAAAGCGCGAGTTCACGGTGGCTATAACGATCCTGGTGCTCAATCCAACGGACCGATGCGGTGTGGCACCTCTCCGGAACTGTGGTGCACGGTAAACTGCCCTCCCGACCGGGGAAGGTCTAACTCCAACGACATGATACCGTTGTCGCCGGTGGTGAACTGGGACTTCTCTCCTCCGTCTAAAGAGCACTCAAAGGCTTCCCCCTGGACCGAATTACCCCAGGTGTCGAGGGCCTGCACCTTGACCAGGACCCGTTGAGTGTTCTCTGCATCTTTCACTGCTACCGCTTTGTTCTGCTGAATCACGAACTTCTCCACCGGGCCGGAGCGCAAGGCGAAGCTCTTGTGCTCGGTAAGGGGACCCACCATCAGGGTGAGCACTCCCTGGCCCGGATTTATCACCGAACGGACGGTGGTCCGAAAGCGACCGCCCTCGGTCTTGCCGACAGCGGGTTCAACCACCACTCCTCGTGCCATCAAGCGAACCGGTGTGCCGTCGGCTACCGGTTTACCGCTGGCGGTGAGCAAAGCCAGGTCCAAAGTACATTCAGAGGTTCCATCGGCGGGCAGCCAGGTCTGTTCGAAATTCCAGGTGGCCTGCTGGCAATCCATTCGCTCGCGCTGGTCCTTGAGCAGTAGGGCGGTGGCCACGGGTTTTTCTTTGGTGCGATTACCCGGACCGTCGGAGACGATGTGGCCACCGATGACCATATCCACCGAGGCGCCACCGTCGAAGTTGACCGCCTCCACAATATTATCACCCTTCAGCCAGTTGACCAGGGGTCCAAATTGAAGCCCTTCCTGGTGGTTGTCCCGGTATCCGGTGACAGTGGCAAAGAGCAACTTACCTTCCCGGTTCAATCCCACCACGGTGCGAGCTGCCAGGCGAGTGATGTCATTTCCCTTGGGGCCCAGCTCTTCGAGATCCGAGGTAATTTTGGCCAAGCCGTCTTGCATCAGCCTGGGCCCACCCCCCAGAGCGATCCACGCGTCCGACCAGTCGCCCCCGTCCAGGTCCTTGATCTTCTGCCCGGTAGCAGCGATCCGACCGAATAGGGCCTTGCCGTCTTTGGTAATGCCAAACCCCGAACGAGGAGGACGGCGAGAGACGTGAGGTGCCAGCATCTGCCCTTCCCGATAGACCAGCCCGAGAGCTCCCCCGTTGCTGGCGAAGAAGCCTCCGTTGATCCCGGCCAGCGCCCCGTAGCGCCGCACCATGGAACTCACGGTCTCCCGGGCGTTGGTTTTCTCCTGGGCCAGGCCCAGGAGCACTTCAACCTCCGGGTCCTCCGGGTCGAACAGGAGGCGGTTGAAGCGGGTCCAGCGGCCGCTCACCACCACGTCTTCACGGATCCAGGTCACCCCCTTGGTCAGCGCGACCTTTTCCCGAATTTCGGTACGGGCCGAAAACTCTACCACCACCCGCGGAGGGGCGCTCAGGGTTGAAACCTTTACCTCGGAGCTGGAAGGTGCGTAAGCAAGATTCACGATCAGCTTGCATCGATTGAGGGCGCTGGGCTTTAAACCCCAGGAGGTGATCATGCCAGAAGCCGGCTTCTTGCCCAGGCTCGGACTCCCCAGGGTGTCGTTCAACTCCACCACCAGGCGGTCCGGCCCGCTCAGGAAATAGGCACTGGCCCGGGGAACCCTTTTCTGGGTCTCCACCACCAACTTGACCGTATCCCCCTCCGTCGAGTGGCGGACCGCCACGATCTTATCAAGATCCACCTGGGCCGTCGCCGATAAGGTCGAGAAAAGAAACAAGAGCAAAGCGCAACGTTTTATCATGTTTGAATAAAACTAAATTCTCAAAAAAGAGTTTCAGACCTGCCCGGCCACCAACTCGAAGGCTTCTTCGACTTTCAAGACCTGCACATTAGCACTGGTGGAGGACTCCACCTCCGATTTAAACTTCTGCACGTCCATCTCCAGAGGAGGCCAGGTGTTGTAGTGAACGGGAATCACGATTTTCGGGGCTACCAGTTCCACCGCTTTGCGAGCTTCGAAGACGTCCATGGTGAATCGACCGCCCACCGGCAGAATTAAGACTTCCGGCTTATACAGTTCGGCGATGAGCTTCATGTCGCCGAATATGCAGGTGTCCCCGGTGTTGTAAATCCGAACCCCGGCAAAATCGATGATCACTCCGGCGGGCATGCCCATGTACTTGCCTTCGTACGAGGAACTGTGAAACGCCGGCACAAATTTGCTCCAACCCCAGTCGTGATCGACTCGACCGCCCAGGCCGCAGGGAATCGTCTCCACCCCTTTCTCTCCTAGAAAGGTGGCTAGTTCAAAAACCCCGACAACTTTGGACCCCGCCGCTTTGGCGATGCTTTCTGTGTCGCCCACGTGGTCCTCGTGTCCGTGAGTCAGGATGATGGTATCCGGTTTAAGATCGGCCGGTACGTCGCCGTTACTGGGGTTGCCCGTGAAGAACGGGTCGAACACCACGGTGTGCTTGTCGTTGCTGCAAGAGATAACGGAATGGCCGTAATAGCGTATTTTCATCGGTGCCTCCTAAGAAAATCTAAGAAAATGGTGGTGCACCCTTCCACGCTCGACCGGAATACCCTAGACTTGCTTGCGTACCAGCGCGCTGGCCAGGCACGCGATGCCTTCCTGACGTCCGATCCAACCCATCTTTTCATTGGTCGTGGCCTTTAGACCCAGTTGATCCAAAGGCAGGCCAAAAGTTTGGGAGAGGCGTTCTTTGAGGGCCGGCATGTGGGGCTTCAGTTTGGGCACCTCGGTTACCACCATGATGTCCAGGCCCTGTAGCTCATAGCCCTGCTCATCGATGATCTCGCGAACCTGCCGAGCCAATGCGATGGAGTCGGCACCTTCGTATCGAGGATCATCGTCCGGGAAGTAAGTTCCGATGTCGGCGCAGCCGCAGGCTCCCAGGACCGCATCCATGGCGGCGTGAGTCACCACGTCGGCGTCGGAATGACCGAGTAGCCCGTGGCTGTGGGGGATTTCAACTCCCCCGAGGATCAACGGTCTACCTTCCACAAACTGATGAACGTCGTATCCGATCCCGGTCTTGAACTGCGTGTGGGAGCGGATGAGTTCGACCACCTGCTCGGTAGTCAGGTTAGTAGTAGGCCCAGTAGGCCCTCTCGAGTTTGGCACTGGTGTCACCTTCGTTGGCCATAAACAGATTTTCCAGGAGTTCGGAGTTGTAAATGATCCGGGCTCCGGTGGCCCCGATGATATTGATATCGCCCCCGGCCACCAGGGCTCCTTCAATCTCGATCCCCAGTTTTTCCGTATCAAAGGTAAAGTTGCCACCCGCATAGACAAGACCACGGAACTTCATGTCAGGGTTATATCCCGTGATAAAAGGATTGCTTCCTGTGAGATAAGCCGTGAGTGGATTCCATTCCAAAACGACTGCGCCGTCCTTGACATCACTGGTCTGACCGGCCAAAAGCTGATAGGAAGTCAATTGGTTCGTGATCAACGCTGTCACATCTTCCTGGTGCTTGTTCGGCTCGAACCAGGAATCGTCGGGGGCACCCTTCTCCAGAGTTTTTAGGTACTCTCGCATTCGGATATAGTTGGCCAGGGTCATTCCCGGACCCGCGGGTATAGCCGGTTCAAGTTCCACATCAGGTGCGGTACCCGGATCCCACACCCAGTCAGGATCGGGAATCATCACCGGTTCGCCATCGGGATCCAACACAGGAAATCCATCGACATCGACCTGTGGAATAAGGGGGGGCTCCGGCTCTTCGGGCTCGACCCACTCGGGGTCAGGACCCTCCACCGCCTCTACATATTCTTGGGTCCAGCGCTCGTAAGCCTCCTTAGCTTCCTCATCGACATCAGAAAATTCGCCTGCCAACCTCCCCAATACCGGATCTTCGCCCCATTGAGTTCCAGGCTCTGAGAGAACGAACTTAGAAAGTTTATTCGTCACGCCCTGTCGTACCGAAGGATCCATCCAATCATCAAGATTGGAGTTGGTGTCTGCGACCTTGGCCATGGAAAAAGCATCCCAATCCGAAGCGATACCGTCGGAAGTTGAGCTACCAGGTTTGGACAAGACGACATCTTTGCTGGAATGGAGCGCGACTCCAAAATCAGGAATGGTGGAGAGGTTACTCTTGGCCCGGATCTTTAGATCGCCATCGCCTGCCTTGAGGGACCCTTTACCACCCACCGAGCCCTTGATCGTGATCCCGTCGGCGCTGATGCTGGATTGCCCGATTTCACTCCCGAGCACCAGGGTCGGCTGGCTTCCTTCATCCTGACCAGAATCGGTGCGACCGGACAAAGTAAAACTCTCGCCCTGGTACCCGGTTGCCAGTTCAAAGTTTTCCATGACTTTCATGGTTCGGGTCTCCAGATCGAACTCGGCCGCCACGTCCGTACCCTCTCCCCATCGATAGAACCGACTTCCGGGATCGTTGTTGGAGTACGTAGCCACAACTTCTCCATCCTGGAGCAATTGGTGGATGACCCCGCTCTCTGTCTGGTGCGTGTTGAAGGTTACTTGCTTAGCTGGCAATGTAAATCTCTTGGTAGGGGAAGTCAGTTCCTCCGGTTTGAGGACCGGGACTTCAACACCCGACCCTCCGGGGCTCAAGACTCCCTTAATATTGTTCTCTACATCCTCCAGGCGACTATCATCGAGTTGAATATCCGTCTTGGTCCCATTCATGCGCATGTTCAGGTTTGAACCCTGGATCACCCCATAGGGCGGCTGAACTTTCGTCTCTAGACCTTGAGGTGGCTCAAAAAGAAGGCCTTGCCCGGTTTCACTCAGGACCTCCGGTCCGATGACTTCGCCATTGGCACGTACAGCGTTGCCTGAAGGCTGGCGAGCCCCCAACCACCAGAGGCCATCTGCGCCGTTGTCAAGGTCGACCTCGATACTCCCACCGGAGAGCATGGAAACAGAGCTAAAAGGGCTCCGCTTCAAGATAAAGTCCATGTTCTTGGTGATGACACCCTGTTTGGTCGTGATCCAGACCCGGACCGTTCTCGGTGGGGTGTTTCCCAGGGGATGCACACCCTCGGAAGTCTGCTCCAGGTTATTGAGAATGCGCCCTTCAAAGGTAAGCCCCGTCTGCAGGATCTCGCCCTTGATCAGGTTGGAACTAGGGAGTGTGCCGTCCGAAGAGTAGGTGACCTTCATGATCGCATCGGCATCCCCGGCTCCCTCTGGGAAGTACACGATCTCATTAGGCAGAGCAGTCGCTCCGAAATGACGGTTATTCTCGAGCTTGTACTGAAAAAACTCCGCTGCCGAAAGAGCCGCATTCTTGGTGTGCTCAAGCTTGATCGAGGCCCCCATCAGCACCAGATCGGTCTTATGGGAAGCAAAAAAGGCCCCGGCTAGAGCCAAAAAGATGACACCCACCATCAATACGCTCACCAGAGCGATACCGTTGGGAGAGCCTTTGCTTACATTTTTTAGGCTTTTCACGACTATCTACCTTACTTCGTGTTCTGAGGCTTTACTCTATAATGTAGCTCAAAAGTTCCACCCTCGCGAGTACGATCTGCCCGCCGGGTCATGATCCCGTTCTGGCGAAGCAGAATCGTTATGTCGATCTCCTGGGTCACTGGTAGCAATTTTACCTCAAAATTTTTCACTTTGCCCGCGAGAACCCGAGAGCTTGTCAAATCAGTTTTGGGAACCTCGAGGGGATCATCGGGCATAAATGTATCCGGGGAACTGGCGAAAAGGGAATAAGGATAAGAACCTACGTCACTGGAGGAGGAGGGGTCGATGACCATCCTGACCAGTTGACCGGTGGGGAGTTCCTGGGTGGCGTAGTAGATGAAATAGCGGTCCCAGTTGGGCCGCGCCTCGATGGCATCGAAAGAATTCGGACCGGCCCAGTCCCGCATGGAGACAAAGGAAAAGCCATCTCGGTGAACCCCCTGGATGGTTCGGCTTTCCAAGGCAATCGAGAAATACTCCGTGCTCCGTAGTTCGTGTTCAAGAAAGAGCACCAACCGGCGGGCTTCGGTGGTCACATCCGCCCGAGCCACAGCAATCGAATAGGACCTGAATCCGTGGGAAATGATGGCGAAAAGCGTCCCCATAAAAAAAGTAAAAACCAGCACAGTCACCAGCGCTTCGGTCAAGGTGAAACCGGGCGTGCGGTGCCGCCCCACCCGAATCATTTAGCACCCTCCGGTGCGAATGAAATCAAACGCTCCAGAGTCACGGCTCGCCTGCCCCCACCTTCTGCCCTACCTGACTCGGCGTCTTTGACCATCCACCACACCTGCACCTCGACGTGATAAAGATCGGATCCGTATTGGTTCTTTGTTGAAACAGAATGAACTTCGTAACTCTCTCGCTCCGCCACCAGCGTCCAGATCATTCGATAATTGAAACTAACCGGATGTTCCTCTTCGTGGGATAAAATCTGCTCCGCTCCTTCGGTAATTCCCCCTTCCGGAGCGGGTGGTCCCTCCACTTTAGCCTTTTCAAACAGATACTGGCCCACGAAGGTGCCTGCGGTCATATCGGAAGACTTGGTACTGGCCACCAGCAAACTCCCCAGCAAGCCGAGGACGCCCACGATCAACAGGCTCATCATCATCAGAGCCAGCATCGTCTCTAATAAGGTTAGCCCCTCTCGGCCGCCCCGGTTTCCCCGTCGTAGTAAACCCATACTTTCCGAATTATAGCAGATCCATACCCCCTACGCTCGCTTTTCAAGGTACTCCTCACAGAGGGATTGCATGCCCCGTATGGAACGGCCAAACGGTGGTCATTGTGAGATCTCAGAGGTTGGTGGCGCTCATCTGTGCCCTCTTCTTGTGCTGCCTGGCCCCGAGCCTTGCCCGGGAAGATATGACCGGGGTCTGGTTGTCACCGGACTGGTTCTTTCCCGGAGATCGACGGTATACCGAGAGCGAAGTGCGACAAACCGCCCGGTTGGTCATGGAAGACCTCCAGTCCAAAGATGTCGATACCATTTTCCTGGAGACCTTTCTTCGGGGCTACGGGATCTGCCCCGCCATCGCCCGAGACGAGTCGACCAGGACCGCCAATGTGGTCGCCTATTCCGCCGGAAAGACCGGGCACCCGGTCTATCCCCACCTGAGCTGGAACTACAAGGTCGAATTTGATACGGTACTGGATCCGCTGCAGATCTTCGTTGAAGAAGGGCTTGCCGCTGGTATCGAGGTGCACGCCTGGGTCCACTTGTTTTACTGGCGCATGGACAACAACGACATCATGCTGCCGTGGCACAATGGGCCCACCCTCTGGGGTCACCTGATGGAACAATACCTGCGTGAGCAAGCCGCCCGGTTGGCCCTGGTGCAGGATGTCTCGGTCCGACCCGGCTACGAACAGATCGCCCTGGGGATGCTGGAGGGCGACCTTCCCGCGGGTCTGCTGAGCAGCGCCGCCACACTGTTTTCCAAAGGATGCGACACTCGAAGGCTGGAAGCCCTGATGAACGAACACGGCATCCGCTCCGATGGACACCCTCTGGGAACCCTGATCCGGGAAATCATCCGGGCCGGGGGGCAGCGGCCCGACTTTCTCCTGCTCGGTTCCGACGACGAACCTTTTCCAGCCCCTCGCAATACCCACCTTCGCTCGGTCTACGTCGATCCCGAGAACCCTCAGGTCCAGCAGTACCTGATCGAGGCCGTAGTCAATATAGCCCGCAACCACCCCGGACTGGGGGGCATTCATCTGGACCACATCCGCTATCCCGTGGACGGGCAGGGGCTTGATCCCAGAACCGGTGTGGAGGATGGGAAATACCGGTATTTCAGTGCTTCAGATCCCGTGGAGATGCGGGAGTACGAGTACCTTTCGGCCACCCTCGAGCGCCGCCGCAACGCCCTGACCGACGTGGTGAAAGAGATCTCTCGACAGTTGCCTCGCCGTATGACCCTGTCGGCTGCGGTCCTTCCACTCTACTACCGGGATCGTGACGCCAGAAAATTTCGGACCAGCGGATACGACTACTCGGCCCAGGCCTGGCTGGATTGGCCGGTGGACTTTGTGGTACCGATGATGTACGAGTACCACCCCTATCTCATCAGGACTCTGGTCGCCGAATATCAAAGACAGGCGTACTCGGCCAATCCCGACAACCCCATTAACGTATATCCTGGTATCTCGAGATTGAGCTACACTCGAAACGGCGGCGTCAATGCCAAAGGATGGGTCTTCTTCGATCTAACCCTGGCCCGGGATGTGAAAAACCCACGCCGGGAAGCCGAGGATCTGGACTTTGGAGGAGAATAACAAGAAGTCTCAGAGAGCCTTTCTGGGGGGCAAGGAAGGCGCCGCTGGTGTTTTCGGCGCCAAGAAAGCCGAGCAGCATTCGGCGGGTGGATTGTTGGTAAAGAAGCGAGGCAATCGGGCCCAAATCTGCCTGGTCTCCAAGAAGGGGGGCAGAGTCTGGGCTTTCCCCAAAGGCCGAGTTGACAAGGGCGAGAGCCTGCAGGAGACGGCGGTCCGGGAAGTCCTTGAAGAGACCGGCCATCAAGGCTGTGTCCTGGATCAACTGGACCGAATCGAGTACTACTTCTTCCTCAAGGAAAACAATACGTTCTACCACAAAACGGTGACCTTTTTCTTGATGAAACTGGAAAAAGAGGACGCCCAGCCCAGAGATCAGGAAGCCGACTCGGTGGGTTGGTATGATCCCGGGGTGGCCAAGAAAAAGCTCTCCTATCTCAATGAAAAGAAGATCTTGAGCAAGGCGGAAAGCTTGTTCAAGCTCTTGTGAAAGCTAGCGACTTCGAGGAGTTCTCCGCCTCGTTCGACCTGCACAATCTGAGTCATCGAGCCCTGTTGAAGGTGCTCATTCCCCGCTGGCTGGAGGAGTCCGAGGGCGATCTTGATGAGAGGATCTCAAACGCGGCCTACGGCGAAACACCCAAAGAGTTGCAAGACATGATCCTAGACCTATTCTCTCTAACCACAACCGATCGGTTCCTCGATCTGGGCGCGGGGGCCGGAGGGTTTGTGGCGAGGCTACTCTCGCTGGGGATTAGTGCCTACGGGATCGAGCAAAACCCTGCTCTGGTGCAGACCGGTCAGCACTTCTTGGAGCAAAACGGAAATCCGGCCTGTCATCTCATCGAGGGAGATTTTTTGAGCCACCCCTGGCCCGAAGCCACGGTGGCTTACGCGGCCTCGGCCCGGTTCAGCGAAGCGGTACTCGAGCAACTCGCTGGCCGGATTGACCGACACCAAACCCTGCGCGCCATGGCCTGTCTGGGCAAACCACTACCTCTCTCCAGTCACTGGCAACTGGTTCATACTTCCCGGCATCAGGTCTGCTGGAACCGGGGTGAGTCTCCGCTGCCCGAGATCCTCTTTGGATGGCTCAGGGAGCCACCTGGATAGCCTCGATAGGCGGAGCATCTAACGGGGAGCCTGCTCCACCCGGGAGTCTTCACGCAAAAACTGGGCTTCGGTGTCCTGCTTGCTCAGATCCATCGTCTGCACCACCAAGGGCTGGTTCCGCCGTAAAACATCGGTCTTGTCGTTGACGACGATCTCGGTATCGTGAGTAAGCAGACGCTCTTTCTCTCTTACTCCGTGGTAGACCCAGAAGAGACCCAACAGAAGCAGCGTGAGCAAGGCTCCTGCAGCGATCTGAATTCCAGTTCTGGGTTTTTTGGAACGAATTTCTCTTGAAGTGGACATGGACAAGCTTCTCCTTCGGCGTTCTATAGCGATCCTAGCGCGAAACGAAGCAATACCTCTTATCTGGTAGAAGGCTTATCCCCGACCCCCAGGTATAGGCACCGACGGGCTACCCTTGTGGTGAGGTGTAGCCAAGTTTTTGATCCTGGAGTATATTCTCGCTTATGAAAAAATATTTGATCCTCTTCCTCTTTTTCTGCTTGGGAGCCACTGCTCTCGCCGACCACCGCATCACTATGCGGACCACCATGGCCGAGTCCGGCATGGAGGGCTTCAAGATGACCCAGGTCACGCTGACCAAGGGTAAACGCCAGCGCGTCGAAGATATCACCGAGGTGGCGGGTCATAAAATTGTCCAGGTGAGGCTGGTCATGTGCGACACCGAACAAGAAGCGAGCCTAGATCCGGAAGCCAAGATCTATACCGTCCGCAGCCTGCTACCCGGCAACTTGGAGGGAGCCACCGACCCGGACCGGGAGCTAAAGGAAGGCACCGGAACCATCAAGACCCACGTCAAAGTGCAGGACAAAGGGGCCGAGAAGGTCGCCGGTCACGACGCCCGTCATTGGATTCTCGATACGGACACGAGCGGCTCGGGGTGCATCGGCGAATTCGCCTATTCGTCGCAGCGAGAGATCTGGACGGCAGACCTTCCCACCTTCAACTGCCCGATTCTGAGCGGTCAGTGGGCGGAAAGCACCTTCGACGGCTGCAAAGTAAAAAATGAAGTCACCGGTGACGTCTCTCTCTTCAACCAGGCCCTGAGCCGACAAGTGGTCAAAGAGATCTTCTATCAAGACGGTAAGAAGATGATGACCCGAGAACTGGTGGAGTACTCCACCGCCGAGTTGGACTCAACGCTCTTCAGCCTCGAGGGATACCGGAAAGTTAGTCAAGCCGAGTTCGACAAGGCCTCCCAGGAGCGAATGATGAGGATGTACTCGAACTAGGAGTAACCATGAAAGCACGGGGACTTCGAAAAGTCCCCGTGCCTTGGGGGAGAGAGATCAGCTCGGAATCTGCGCCGTGTGGCGAGGATAATTGCCGATCGGCTCCTCTCCGGCTGCCAGATACTGGTTGTGGCTGCGGGCCGGCTCGCTAGGGTTCTGGACCACCATTGTGATGCAACCGTCCACCGGACAGACCAGGCTGCAAAGGTTGCACCCCACGCAGCACTCTTCATTGATCACCGGTATTCGAGAGCCGTTATTCTTGGACAACAGGATGGCCTGGTGCGCTCCGTCCTCACACGCGATGTAGCAGACCTGGCAACCGATGCACTTTTCCTTGTCGATGCTGGCGACCACCCGATGGTTCAGATCGAGATCCCCCCAATCGGAGAGTTTGGCGGCCGACAACCCACTGAAATCGGCAATGGTCCGGAAGCCCTTTTCGTCCATCCACTTACTCAACCCGGTGGTCAGATCGGTCACGATTCGAAAACCGTGCTTCATGACCGCGGTGCACACCTGGACCGAAGACGCGCCCATCAAGATAAACTCGGCTGCATCCCGCCAGGTTTCCACCCCACCGATCCCGGAGATGGGCAAATTGAACTCCGGGTGGTGGGAGAGGGAGCCCACCATATTCAAGGCGATAGGACGGACCGCCGGACCGCAGTAGCCGCCGTGGGCCGATCTCCCGTTGACGGCGGGGTTGGGCACCAGGGTGTCCAAGTTCACCCCGGTCACGGAGTTTATGGTATTGATCAGACTCACCGCGTTGGCCCCTCCTCGCTGGGCAGCCATGCCAGGCGGTACGATATCGGCCACGTTGGGAGTCAGTTTCACGATCACCGGAATTTCGGCGGCTTCCATGACCCAGGTGGTGATCTGTTCGCAGTACTGAGGAACCTGGCCCACGGCCGAACCCATGCCCCGCTCCGACATACCGTGAGGGCAGCCGAAGTTGAGTTCGATGCCGTCGGCACCGGTGTCGTTGACCCGCTTGACCATTTCGTGCCAGGTTTGCTGATTGGACTCCACCATCAGAGAAACGATGACCGCGTGGTCAGGCCAGAGCTTTTTGACCTGACGGATCTCTTTCAGGTTGGTCTCGATGGGCCGGTCGGTGATCAACTCGATGTTGTTCAACCCCATGACCCGGTGGCCCCGGTAAGAGAGCGCCCCGTAGCGGGAGTTCACGTTGACGATGGGACCACCCAGGGTCTTCCACACGGCCCCGCCCCATCCGGCCTCAAAAGCCCGGTTGACCTGGTAGCCGGAGTTGGTGGGTGGCGCGGAGGCCAGCCAGAATGGGTTGGGGGACTTGATCCCCGCAAAATTCGAAGTGAGATCTGCCATTTACTTGCCTCCTTGGGATAGCGTGCGATGCATGGCCTGGGCCGCTTGCTTTGCGTGATAGACGGCGTTGACGACTTCTTTTCCACCGTTGACGCAATCGCCACCGGCGTAATATCTGGGATTGCTGGTTCGATAGTTCTCATCCACCTTGACCAGGCCCCACTGCAGTTCCACTCCCTTGATCTCAGACAAAAAGTTGTGCTTGACCTGGCCGGTGGCCTTGATCACCGTATCGGCCTCGATCACGAAGTCCGAATCGGGAACCGGCACCGGAACCGGCCGGCCCGACTCATCGAGCGAGCCGGCTTGCATCCGGTGGCACTTGAGGCCCTCCACTCGCCCATTGCCCAGGACCTCCAGCGGCTGGGTGAACCACTGGAATCGAACCTTATCCTTGAGAGCCAACTCGTATTCGAATTCGTAGGCCGGCATCTCGTCCTTACCGCGCCGGTACACGATGGTGACCTCCCGGGCCCCCAATCGGGCTGCTTCGGTGGCCGCGTCGATGGCGGTATTCCCAGCCCCCACCACGATCACTTTCGGACCCACCTGAGTCTGATGGAGAGGTTTCTTTCGAAGCTCTTCGATCCACTCGGTGGCTCCCACCACCCCGTCTTTCTCTTCTCCGGGGATACCCAGCTTCCGACTGTCGGACACTCCCACCCCCAGGAAGATGAAATCGTACTCCTGCTCCAATTGCGCAAAACTTACGTCCCGCCCCACCCGCACACCGGTCTTGATCTCAAAACCGGTCATGTTCTGGATGTACTGGATCTCCTGGCGGGTCTCGTCGTTGCTGAGTTTGTAGGGCGCTATTCCGTAGCGGTTTAGGCCACCCGCCTCCGGCTTCTCTTCAAACACCACCGCCTGAATGCCAAGTCGGCCCAGTTCAGCCGCGCAGGCCAGACTGGCCGGCCCGCCCCCCACCAGAGCCACTCTGCCCAGGGACTTTTCGGCGGGCGCCTCAAAAACCTGAATGCCTTGCTCGATAACGTGGTCGGTGGCGTATCGTTGGAGCCTACCTATATCGATGGCCGGTGCATCCAGGTCAAGATAAACACAAGACCCTTCACACAAGACCTCTACAGGACAAACCCGGGCACAACTGGAGCCCAGGATATTGCTATCCAAAATCGTCTCCGCCGCTCCCACCACATTGCCCGTACCGATTCTACGGATGAACTCAGGAATGTCGATGTGGGTGGGACAAGCCACCGCACAGGGAGCATCGTAGCAGTACAGGCAACGGTTTGCCTCTACCCTGGCGTGGTCGTCGGACAATGGTGGTTTGATGTCTTTGAAGTTTTCGTCGATCTGTTCCGGTGATAGCATTCATACCCCTTTCATACGGAAGCGCCTGGAGGTACGAGCCGAGTAGCCGCTCGGATCGTACCCTCTGCTTACCGAACGGGTAGCTTTCGAGAAGGCCTGAAACTGACCCTGTTTAAACTACCAGCCAGATGAAAGAATCTACGGTGATAGCTGTCGACAGGCTATTTCAGGCACGGGGTAGCTGGTGGTGCCATTTGCTCTGCGACGATTTTTCTCCCGAAGGCTTGCAAAAATTGCACGAATTCGCCGCTCAGATCGGCGTTCCGCCCAGAGCTTTTCACGACCCTCCGGGCCATCCTCGACCTCACTACGACCTTCCTCCCGAGTTTCGAGAGGTCGCTATCCGGCACGGGGCCGTGGAACTTGCCAACAACCGGGCGGTGGTAGATCTGCTGAAGAGGGGGAGAGCGTGTCTTTCGAATCCGGATTCTTGAAGCGACCGACACGTGGAAACGAGAATGAGTCTCGGCAGTTGATACAATCATGACCCCCATTCTGGAAGCAAAACAGGTGCACAAGATCTATTCTCGGGAAGACGCTCCCGAGGTGAGCGCTTTGCGGGGGGTGGATCTGGTGGTACAACCCGGGGAGTTCGTGGCCATCACCGGACCCAGTGGCTGCGGCAAGAGCACTCTGCTCACGGTTTTGTCCGGCCTGGATCTGCCCAGCAGCGGAGAGGTACGGATCGCAGGGCGAGAGATCACGGCCAGTTCCGAACAGGAGCTTGCTGAACTTCGCAACAAAGAGATCGGCTTTGTGTTTCAATCCTTTCATCTGGTGGCCTCCATGACCGCTCTGGAAAACGTGGCCTTCCCGGCCGAACTCGCGGGACGGAGCGATGCCGTGGAAAGAGCTCGCCGGCTGCTCGATCAGGTGGGCCTGTCCGACCGAATGGAAAGCTTTCCTCACCAACTCTCCGGTGGCGAAAAACAGCGAGTGGCACTCTGCCGGGCCCTGGTCAATCGAGCCCGGCTCATCTTCGCCGATGAACCCACGGGCAACCTGGATACCACCAACGGTGAGCAGGTCTTGGAGCTTCTCATCGGCCTGCAGAAAGAAGAAGGAGCGAGCCTGGTGCTGGTCAGCCACAGCGCCGAGGTGGTGGCGCGGGCTGACCGAGTCATCAACATGCGCGACGGGATCATCGTGGAATGAACTGGCACCCCGGTTTTTTGCGCCGCGAAGCCCGAGCCGGCGCTCCTCAGCTCGCCCTTTTCGCAGTCTGCGTCTTGCTCGCTTCCCTGGCTCTTTCCGTGGTCAGCGGTTGGCGCCACTCGGTGGATAGCGCCATGGCCGAAGAGACCAGGAAAGGGGCCGGAGGAGACGTTGTCGCCTTCTCCACCGAACCGTTTTCGTCTCCGCTCCTGCAGGCCGTGGAAAGTTTCCAGCACATTCGCACCACCGAGATGTTCACCGTGGCCCTCTCCCCGAGCCAGGACCGAACCCTATTTTCCAAACTCAAGGCAGTAGAAGACGGCTATCCGTACTTCGGGGAGGTGCCCCTGCAGTCCGGACGAGACCTCCACCAGGCCCTGCAGGATGGGTTAGTGGTGGAGGAGCGGGTCTTGGAGCGTCTGGAGTTGCAGGTGGGCGACCCGCTCAAGATCGGAAACCAGGTATTCAGCATTTCCGATGTAGCCCTCTCCGAACCGGATCGGCCCATGGGGATGTGGGGCGTCTCACCTCGGATTTTTATCTCTTTCCAGGGTCTTGAGGCCACCGAACTTCTACGCCCCGATAGCTACCTGGAGCGCCGGCTTCACCTCAAACTCGAAGATCCTTCGCAGGCTTCCGAGGTAGCCGAGCGACTGCACCAGGTGGCCGTGCCGGACCAGGAACGGATCGAAACCTGGGAGCGCCCCCCGGTCAATATGGAGCGGTACGTCAATAACTTTTTCACCTTCCTGGACATGATGACGGTGGTGGCTGTAGCCCTGGGTGGACTGGGGATGCGGAGCACCCTTTCTGCCTGGCTCGGCAGCCGTACTCAGACGGTGGCCGTCACCCGTACCCTGGGGGCCACTCGAAACTTCATTCTCCTTCACTACACCCTGATCGTTCTGGCCGCCGCGTTGCTGGGGTTTGTCCTGGGGTTGCTGGGAGCACATTTGGCGTTATTTAGTTCGGGTGAGTACCTCAGTCAGATGCTGCCGGTGCAGGTCGCCCCGGAGCTTTCCGGAAGGGCCGTCCTGGAGTCGGGTTTTCTCTGCCTGACCGTATCGCTCGCCTTCGCTTCCTGGCCCCTCTACCTGGCGGGACAGACCAGACCTGCGGCGGTGCTGCGGCAAGAGGAGACCCCGGTCTCTCGAAGCGCTCGCGTCGGGCTGACCGGAATTCTGCTATTGAGCCTTTGCGGGCTGCTGAGTCTTCTGGTGGGTGACCCCCTCAAGGCGTTTTGGATCGCGCTAGCGCTGGGAGCCGTCGCCCTGGTCTGCGCCGTTTTTTCTTACCTGGCCGTGCGCTCCCTCAAAAAGCTGAGACCTCGCTCTCTGGTCCTGAGAACCGCCCTGGGATCCTGGAGAGCCCCGGAAGCTCGCACCGAATTGGTGGTCTTTATTCTGGGAATGTGTCTGGCGGTTCTGTATACCGCGGTGATCTGCGAACAGGCACTCCGACAGACCTGGGTGGACGCCATGCCGCCGGAGTCGCCCAACCTTATCCTGCTCGATATCCAGCCTCCCCAGGTGGAAGCCTTGAAAAAAGAGGTGGGACACCCCATGGCGATCTACGAAAATTTGCGGGCCAGGGTCATGGAAATCAACGGACAGCCGCTCGATCGCAGTGGCAAACGCGAGTATTGGCAGCGAGACGGCCGCGGCAAATTGGACGGTCTGCCCACCACCGAGCTTCCCCTCAACGACGACCTGCTGGAGGGTGAAACACTGTACGGCGGCGCCCAGGCGGCAGTTTCGGTGAGGAACGATATCGCCCGACCCCTAAACTTGAAGCTGGGAGACCAACTCACCCTGGGCTTGCAAGGGGTCCCTCTCCAGGCCACCGTCACCAGCATCCGGCGCTCCGGACGGGAAGGCTTTAAGCCCCGCTTTGAGCTGCTCTTTCCACCGGAGTTAGTAGAAGGGGCTCCTCGAACCGTTTTCGCCACCACCCGCATCCCCGAGGAGGAGATAGGGCCACTGCAGGCCCGACTGGCCAGGACCTTTCCGGGGGTGGTCTCGATGGACCTGAGTCTCACCATCAAGCTGATCACCGAACGCCTGGCCCAGATGGTCGGCCTGGTCACGTACTTTCTCTGGAGCGGCATCCTGGCTGGGATTCTGATTCTGGTGAGTGCGACCTGGTCGGCCCGCCAGAGGCGCTCTCGGGAATCTGCATATTACAAGATCATGGGTGCGGACACCAGATTTCTGACCCGGGTCATCTGGGCCGAAAACCTGGTCCTGGGGCTTCTGACTTCGGCGGTGGGGCTGGGCCTGGCCTTACTCTCCAGCTATCTGCTCTGCCGCTGGAGGCTGGACGTTCCTTTCCCAGCCATGGCCGGGCAGCTAGCCTGGATGTTTTTGCTACCCGGGTTGGCCGTGGCTCTCATCGGTTGGCTGTCCGGCCGCAAGGTCGTAACGACCCGCCCCGCACCCTATCTTAGAGAAGGTTAGCAGGTACCCACCCCTGGTATACGTCGGCTTTGATCCAACGAAGGATATGCAGTGTTCTCCGGCGGGCCATAATAGCTTTACAACAACTCAGCGAAACCCCAAACCTTAAAAAGTTCGGCTTCACCGCCGGAACATTGAGAAGGACCCGCATTGAGCCCCCGGAGATTGCTCCGGGGGCTCTTCTTCCGACACGCTCCTGGTGAGGGTATTGGGAGGTAAAAATCGAAGGCCGACCTTTGTGAAACACTTTTATCTACTGGTCGCCCTGCTTGCATTCATCGGCTGTCGCTCCACCTCCGCGCCTCCAATAGCGTCGAGTACACCTTCTGCCGACCAACCACTCCTGGTGGCGGTAGGCGACTCCTTGACCGAGGGGCTGGGGGTGGACCCGGAAAGCGCCTATCCCGCCCAACTCGAATCCCGCTTGCGGGAAGCCGGTCTGAACTGGAAGGTCATCAATTCGGGGGTCAGCGGAGAAACTTCCAGCGGCGCGCTCAGCCGCCTGGAGTGGATCCTCAAGCTCGAGCCGGACGCGGTCCTGCTGGTGACCGGGGCCAATGATGGCCTGCGTGGACTCGACCCCGACCTCACCCGACAAAACCTCGACACGCTGGTCGCTCGTCTAAGAGAGCAAAAGATCAAGGTCATGCTGGGAGGTATGAAAGCTCCACCCAACCTGGGAGCTGATTACACCGAAAAATTCGAGAGCGTTTATCCTGCGGTGGCTGAAAAACACCAGGTCCCCCTTATCCCGTTCTTCTTAGAGGGTGTCGCCAGGGTTCCCGAACTCAACAATGAGGACGGCAAGCACCCTAACTCCGAGGGCTACGCTGTAATAGTGGAGTCCATCCTCGACCCGGTCAAATCCTGGCTATCCCAGTGAAAACGAAATTCAGGAAACGGCCACTTTAGAAAGCAGTTCCTGGGGAAGCTTTCCGTAGGCCTCCTGGCAGCGCTCCAGCAACTCCTCCAGGGTGAAACGATGCCCCTGAGTGCCCCGAGCCTCCAGGGCGAAAGCCGCTGCCGTGCTGGCCAGCATGGCAGCGGCCTCCCAGGGCCAACCGTGTATTCGACCAAATCCGAAACCCGCCCTGAAGGCGTCCCCCGCCCCGGAGGGATCCAGGGAGCCCTTTCTCAGAGGACAGGCCGACAGGTGAAAGGCCTCCTCGCCTCGTCGAAACAGATCACAACCTTCCCGACCGCGGGTGATCACCATGGTGGGAACACTCTCCAACAGTCGGGGCAGATCCCAGCCAGTTTTCTTTTCAAAAACTGAGAACTCGTACTCATTACAAAAGGCGGCTCTCGCCCCCTCCAGGCTATCTCGCAACTGCTCACCGGTCATCCACGTCACCTGGGAGCCGAAGTCAAAGTAAAAGGGTAGACCCAGTTCCCGGCATTCGGAGGCAAACTTCACCATAGCGGGCACGTCGTCGGGAGTGATCAGACAGCCTATCACTCCTTCATCGACCGCCCCTTTCACGCTCAGTTCGGAGGCCCGGTCCACCACTCCACCGTGAAACGCCACGTATCGATTCTCGGCCTGATCGTTGACGATCAGACAAGTGGCGCTACGTTCATCCTCGATCAAACGGATGAAATCACAATCCACACCCACCTCTTGTAAGTGTTTGAAGTAGTCTTCGGTGTCCATTCCCGCCACCGACAACAAGCGAGGGTGCTCCCCCAGGAGCGCCAGGGTGTAAGAAACATTGCCGCCACAGCCACCAAAATACCGATTCATACTGTCGGTATGAAAAAAGATGCTGCTCGTTTCTTTTTCGTGGAAGTTTCGAAAGCTCTCCTGGAGCAAGCCGGGGTACTTTAAGATATAATCGTAAGCTAGACTCCCGGTGACCAGTAGGCGTGACATCTTGGGCCGAGAGTTAGCGACAACAAGACCCAATCTCCTTCATGAAGTGGCAACCGGCTGCCGAACACAGCGTGCACACATCAGCCCGGAGGCTCCGCCGTGATCGCCGGGACCAGTGCCAGCTCCACATAAATAGAAATTAGAAAACGGGCGCCGGAGCCTCTCCCGGAGGCCATAGGATTGCCACAGGGCGCGCTCTCCACCGAACAGATGCCCCCCTTGCGCGTTGTACCTCTCGGCGATCTGGGCCGGCAAGAGCAGTTCTTCCACCTCTCCCAACTCGTGCAGAGCACAAAGTTCAGAAACCTTGTTGGCAGCCTCTTCGTCGCCTAAATGCTGGACATAAAGCAAGCCACTTTCGGAGTCGAACTCGGCGAACGGGGACTCCGAGAAGCCGCCGTATTTGGTAGGATCGTAGGCCTTCTCGAGATCCTCGAGGGTGGAGCAGAAATTGATCATGGCACCACCCCATTTCTCGCTTGCGGCAACCCGAGCTACCGCCGTGGTGGAGCGGGCATCCCAATGGGATACGGTCGCGGCAGTGTCTAGCTCCAGCCTGGTAAGACCGACTCGCTTGCCCAGCGTGGTTACCGGGTCTTCGGAACTCACGAAAATGTCAGCGGTCAGCTCCGGGCCCCCGATGGTCCGCAAACTTTCAATCCGCCCGAGGGCGACCGAGTAGCTCTCAATGGCAAGATCGTGAATTCTAATTCCTTCGCCTTGAGAAGCCAGGACTCCGGGCCCCACTTTGCTCCGACCAAAGACCTCACCCCGGGCCCATCGCTGCAGCAGCAAGAAAGCCGTCCCGGGAGCAAACGGCCCCTGTCGGCAACCCCGTAGAGCGGTAGCCCCCAGGGTCGCTTTCAAAAGGTCGCTCTCGAACCAATCGTCCAGCAACTCCGACAGGCCCTGACAGGGAACCCGCAGCACCTCCATAGCCTGGCGCCGCCCAAACTCCCTCCAGCGTCCTGCCACGTCCAGTTTTTCCTGGAAAAGTCCTCGCCAGATCTCCGAAGCGTTATTCATGACGCGGACAAAGTCCGGCCAACGTTCCTGGTCTCGAGGGGTCACTTCCCCCGAGATCTCTTTCAGCTTTAGTTGCACCGTTTTTTTCTGCGGTGACACACCGACTCGGCCCACGATCTTAAGAACCGCCCCGAGGGCAAACTCGGAGGCCACTTCAGGAGAGAGCGGAGACCCGGGCAGCAAAGTCGCTACCCCATCGCCACCGGTCACTATCTCCACTTCGTGGCCAGCCTGCTTCATCTTCAAGGCACAGGCCCAGGCGTTGGCATCCGAACCTGCGACGATGACCTTCATACCGGAACCTGCTCTTTCACTTCGGACAGAATCTCCAGAGCCGCGTTGCGCCCTGGGGCACCGGTGATGCAACCACCCGGATGACAACTAGAGCCGCACATCCAGAGGTTCTTGATGGGAGTTCGATAGTTGGCCCACTGGGGAGAAGGCCTCATAAAAAAGAGTTGAGGCAGGGTCAGTTCACCGTGGAAAATGTGACCGCCGGTCAGCCCGAACACCCTCTCCAGGTCGTCCGGTGTCATGATGTGCTTGTGCAAGATCTTGTCCTTGAGGTCGGGAGAGTGCTCGCTGAGGGTGTCCACCACCACCTCCAGAAACTCTGCCTTCTTCTGCTCCGTCCATCCACCTTTCAGGTCGGCGTCGGCGTACTGCACAAACAGGCTCATGATGTGCTTACCCGGGGGCGCCATGCCAGGATCCAGCAAAGACGGCATCAGAGCGTCCATAAACGGCCTCCTGGACCAGCCCCCGTACTTGGCGTCGTCGTAAGCCTTCTCCAGATAGTCCACGCTGGGGGCGATTTCAATGGATCCCCTCAGCAAGGCCCGCTTGTTCTTGGGGATGGCGGGGAAGTCCGGCAGACCGTCCAGAGCCAGATTCACCTTGCAGGAAGGGCCCCTGGTCCGCCAGCGATTGATATCGGCCAGGTACTCCTCGGGAAGGTCTCCGGGGTCCATCATCTTGAGAAAGGTGGGATGGGCGTGGGCGCCCGAAATGACTCGGTCGGCTCGGAATTCATCTCCCTTAGCAGTGGCCACTCCCACGGCCCGGCCGTTTTCCACCAGGATCCGCTCCACCGGCGTGTCTTCAAAGATCTCCACCCCGTGGGCTCGGGCGGAACGGGCGATGGACTGGCTCAATCCCCCGGTTCCACCCTTGGCAAACCCCCAGGCGCGCGGGACTCCATTGAGTTCTCCCAGGTAGTGGTGAAGTAAAACGTAACCTGTCCCTGCGGAACGAACACCAAGAAAGGTCCCAATGATGCCGCTGGTCGATTTGATAGCCTTGAGGGGAGCGGTTTCGAACCACTCGTCCAAAAAGTCCGCGGCACTCATGGTCATCAGCCGACAAAGAGTGTGGAAATCACGCCTTTCCATTCGGTCCAGAGTCCCACGAACTCGAGCCATCTGCGCCAAATCGTGGGGTTCCAAGCTGGTGGGGTCGGGAGGAATCATATCCAAGATCGGTTTGACACCGAAGACGATCCGGCGCATGGTGGCGTTGAACTCATCGTAGCTTTCGGCATCCTTACGGCTGAAGCGCTCGATCTCCTGACGGGTCATGTCGTGGTCGGGCCAGTCGGCAAAATAGTCGCCGTCAAGAAGAGGAGCCACGGTGGATTCCAGCGGCAAAATCTCCAGTCCGTGCTTCGGCAGTTCCAATTCCCTGATAACCTGAGGGCGAAGCAGGCTGATCAGATAGGATCCCGTGAGATATTTAAATCCGGGGTAGATCTCCTCGGTGATGGTGGCCCCACCCACCACGGGGCGACGCTCCAAAAGAGCCACCTTCAAGCCGGCTTTACCCAGGTAAGCCGCGTTGACCAGGCCGTTGTGCCCTCCTCCGATGACTACGGCGTCATACTTTTGCATAGCACTCCTTCTTTCTTGAGGTCTCGAACACCGGTGTTTTCACCACCCGGCAAGGAAACTTCCGTCGCTTTCGATCCACCACGGCGTCAAAAAGCAGTTCACTGCCTTCAGCACTGTATGCTGGCTCCACCTGAGCCAGCATGATGTACTTTTGAGTGGTGGGAGACCAGGTGCCGCAGGTGGCATATCCCGGCTGCTCGCCCTGGGCATCAAAAAGAGGATGCATGCCACGCCAGGCTTGCACCGGCAGATCGACCGCCAGACCTACCTGCTGAAAAGCCTCTCGATAGGCCAGGTCGTCCATGACCAGAGTCACGAAACGATACGGCGTCGAGTTCTCTTCTTTCTCTCTCCAGAGGGCTTCCCGTCCCACGAAATCGCCTTTTTTGAAATGGACCGACCACCCCAGCCCCAACTCGAACGGCGACGAGGTCTGGGCCAGTGACTCGGTACGGAGGGCCGAGAGGTAATCCACGTCCAGCATGATGAGACCGGCCTCTACTCGAGCCACATCCAGAGCCCAGATCCCGGCCGGCATCAGGGCGAAAGAAAACCCGATCTCCACCAATCGGTCCCAGAGCTTTTCGGCATGCTGAGCCTTCACCCACACTTCATATCCAAGGTCGCCGGTATAGCCGGTGCGAGAGATCCAGACCGGTACGTCTTCGACTTCAAAAGAGGCGGCTTCACTAAAACCGAGTTGGTCGATACCTTCTCCCACCAACTCGTTAAGAAGCCCCCGGCTGGTTGGACCCTGCAGAGCCAGGATGCCGTAGTCATCGGAAATATTGTCGATGGTGACCTGAAAGCCCGTGGCCACTCTCTTGAGCCAGGCCTCCCCCTGCTCGGCGGCCGTCAACTGAAAATCATCCTCGGCGAAACAGGCCAGGGTTCCGTCGTCTACGACTTTGCCCCGAGAGTCGCACCAGGGAGAATAGATCACCTTGCCGGGAACCAGGCTCTGAATATTTCGGGTCAGGAGTTTCTGTAAAAAAGGACGTGCCTCGAGTCCTTTGATGCGATACTTCGCCAGGGGCGACACATCGAACATAGCGGTACTGGATCGGACCGAGTAGTACTCCCGGTCCGGCACCATTTCGTAGCAACTGGCCACCTGATAGCCACCCCAACGACGCCATTCAGCCCCCTGCATGAGGGCGGAGGTTCTTGAATGAAACGGAGTTACCTTAAGTCGTTGCATAGAATTCCAGCTTTCTCTATTCGAGCAAACGAACCCTGGGTCGAGCGAGTTCTAAAACCGGACCGACTCCAACTCCACGGAGGGCATTCAAACGATCAACGCAAATATTAGAAAATGGATGAACCTCAAACAGAAAACCTCAAACTGTCTACCGGGCAGGTTCAGGGCTTTGAGTCCTCAGAATCCTTTTGTCTGGTCGTGATGACCGGCCCCGGAAAGGGAGCGGTCCACAACCTGACTTACGGGCAGACCACCCTGGGCAGGTCGGAACGAACCGACATGCCCGTCTTCGGCAAAGGGATCAGCCGGGTCCATGCCACCCTTCTGGTGGAGGACGGAAAAGTTACTTTAGTAGACAACGGGTCGACCAACGGCGTCTTTGTTCAAGGGGTGCGTATCTCCGAGAAGCGTCTCTTCGCCGGCGACGTCTTTGGATTGGGGCCCGAACTCAAGGTCCGACTGGAGTCCACCGACGGAGGCCTCCATACCTTGATCGACGAGATGTATCGCAGCTCCAAGATCGACCCCCTCACCAACCTGCTGAACCGTCGAGCCTTCGAAGAACGCATGGATGAGGAGTTCTCGGTCACTAAACGGCATGGGCTACTCTCTTGTCTTGCCATCCTGGACATCGACCACTTCAAGTCGATCAACGATAACCACGGACACGATGCGGGAGACGAAGTCTTACGAGAGGTGGCTGCGATTCTGCAGAGGGAAGTGCGCACCGGAGACTTGGTCGGTCGGTGGGGAGGTGAGGAGTTTGTGGTTTACGTCCGACAATCCGATTTGGTGGGTGCGAAAAAGCTCCTCGACAGGTTGAGAAACCTGATCAGCGCCACCCTGATTCCGATAGGAGTGGCCAGGGAGATCGCCGTGACTTTCAGCGCCGGGGTGGTCTCGCTGGAGAACGCGTCCGATTGGAGAGAGTCCTTGACCAGGGCTGATCAGGGGCTTTATCGCTCTAAAGAAAACGGCCGAAACTGCGTGACCGTCGTTTAGGGCCTGATCACCAGCGCAGTTTATTGGCACGCTCGAGATCGATGTCTTTTTGATTGCGGTAAACCGCCAGGACGAGAGCCACTCCCACCGTGGCTTCGCAAGCGGCCACCGCAATCACGAAGAGGCTGAAGGCGATTCCGGTTATCTCCGGGCGGTAGTGGGAAAAGGCCACCAGATTGATGTTGACCGCATTGAACATGAGTTCCAGCGACATGAGCACCGCCACGGCGTTTCGACGAGTTAACACTCCGTAGAGGCCGATACAAAACAGAATCGCTGCCAGGCTCAGGTAGTGAAAGATCGTGATCAAGAGTCCGTACCCACTTCGTCTTCAGGCCAGACCGTCCGGTCCTTCTCTTCTTTACGGGCGATCACGATGGCTCCCACCAGGGTCATCAATAGCAGCAAAGAAATCAGCTCGAACGGCACCAGATAGTCCGTCAGAAAGCTCTTGCCCAGAACCCCCAGAGGCACGCCTTCCGTGGCCTGTCGGTTGAGATCACCCCAGTTGCTCGAGAGGGCTACTCGCCCCATAAAGCCCGCTAAAATAAGGCACACGGCGCCTGCAGCGGTCTGCTGAAACTTCGCCGATTGTCGTTGAGGCTGCATAATGTCGTGGGTCAGCATGAAGGCAAAGAGCAGGATCACCGCGATGGCTCCGGCATAGACCAGTACCTGCATGGCTGCGACAAAGGGCGCCGAAAGCATGAGATAAACCGCCGCAATCCCTAGAAAGCTGACGATCATGGAGAGTCCGGCGTGAAAGAGGTTCTCCGATAAGACCACAGCCAAGGCCGGCACAATGATCACCAGGGCTACCGTATAAAATAAAAGAGGACTCAAACTTTCTCCGAGGGACTGGGAATAAGATGATAAGGGCGTTCGGCCTCTCTAAAAAGAGAAAGGGCCCCCACGATGAGGAGCAGGGCCCCCACTCCGATTCCCCATACGGCCAACCTACTCACAGGCTCTCCCGCAGCCCGAGCCTCCGCCTGCATGATAGCCACCCCAGCGCAAATCATCAGATTGACGAAGGCCAGCGGCAACAGAAATTTCCAGCCCATGTTCATCAGATGGTCCGGTCGGACCCGAGGAAAAGTCCAGCGAATCCACATCATCAGCAAGATCAGGGCGTACATCTTCAGAAAGAAAATGGCACCGCCGAGCAGAGTATAGAGCAGATCCGGTTGTTCCGGAAGGGGGAAGCCCGGAACCGCCCAGCCCCCCAAAAAGACCGTGGTGGCGATGGCTGAGACCAGCATCATGTTGGAAAACTCGGCCAGAAAAAACATGGCAAACATCATCCCGGAATACTCCGAGACGTAGCCAGCTACCAGTTCGGATTCTGCCTCCGGGATATCGAAAGGGGGGCGATTCACCTCGGCGATAGCCGCCACGTAGTAGATCACGGCTCCCAGAAAACTCGGAACCAGGAACCACACTCCAAGCTCTCTCTGGGCCTCGATGATGCCCTGCATGCTCAGCGTTCCAGCCATCAGCACGGGCCCCATAAGGGCGAACAAAAGCGGAATCTCGTAAGAAAGCATCTGGGCGGCGGAGCGCAGCCCCCCCAACAGAGAGTACTTGTTGTTGGACGACCAGCCCGCCATGATGATCGACAGCACGGTGAGTGATGATACCGATACCACGTAGAGCAGGCCGATATTGAGATCGGCAACCGACAGGGCCGGTGCCCAGGGTATGACGAGGAAGGCTGCCACCGAGACCCCGAAGATCAGGACCGGAGCCAGTACGAACGGGACGGGATCAGCTCTTCCCGGTACAATCAACTCCTTGAGTAGGAGCTTGATAGCATCAAAAGCGGTCTGGAAAGCCCCCCCCACCCACATTGATCGATTTCGAAGAAACGCGGGACCGGAAAGCATGGGACCCATTCTGTTTTGAATACGGGCGGAAATTTTTCGCTCTAACCAGATCAGAAAGAGAGCCGAGACGGCCAGGAAGACCAGCATTACTACCAGCATCAGCACCATGAGCAAAAGGGCGGGTATCTCCCGCCCCAAATGATGCTCGGACAGCCGGTTCAGGTATTCGCCGGCGGGGCTATAGATCCAGGAATCGCTCACAGCGGTCTGCCGTTTCGCGCCACCGGATTGCTAAGCCTTCCGGGAAAGGTGTTTAGTTTCTGGTGGAATTGGACCCGGAACCGGTGACGCGAAATCGGAGAGGCTGGAAACGCTCCTGGCGATATTCCAATTGTCGAAAGTTAGGGCGCTGGAACTGTCCGCGCAGAAAGCGGACCTGGTTGAATCGAGGGGTGACCGCGCGCTGAGTACGGGATGTAGTCTGAGTAAATCTGGGTGTAGTGAACCTGGGATTTTGAAACCTGGGATTACGAAATTGGGGGGTATTAAATTGCTGGGCCGTAGCGGTTCCACCCAGAAGCAAGAGAATAATTAAGGCGAATATGATGGAGAGTTTCGTTTTCATTTTATATCCTCGACCGTGCTTTAAAGCACTCAAAAGCTAATCTATACGTCCATCATATCATGGAGATATTAAAAATTTCTTAACAGAGGAGAAAAAGACAGAAGCGCTATCGATCAGTTTCGGGCAGTACGATATCGAAAGAGGCGCAAATCGCCATGATATCGGGGATCAAGACGCCTGGAAGTAAATCGCGGAAAATCTGAATATGCACAAAGGACGGGGTCCTGAATTTGCAGCGCCAGGGCATGTCTCCGCCTCTTGATACCAGGTAGCAACCGATATCTCCTCGGGGCGACTCGATGTGTTGGTAGGTTTCGCCTTCGGGCACTTTGATCCGATAGTTCAAGGGTATGGTGGCCGGACCACCCGGGATCTTTTCAAAGCATTGGCGCAGAATCAACGCCGACTGGCGGAGTTCTTCCATCCGAGCTCGATAGCGCGCGAAAACGTCCCCCTCCTCGAAGACGGGGATTTCGAACTTGAGGTCTTCATAGACTGCAAACGGTTTGTCTTTACGGATATCCATCGGGATACCGGAAGCCCGGATGTTCGGGCCGCTCACTCCATAAAATTTTGCCTTCTCAGGAGAAAGGTATCCCACTCCCTTGGTCCGGTTGTAGAAGATCGGATTCTCATCCAACAGAGCCTCATACATAGGAATCCGGGGTTCCCACCCGTCCAAGAACTCCATCATTCCATCTAGAAACTTCTGACCGATATCACGTCCCACTCCGCCTATGCGGATGAAGTTGTAGAGAAGTCGGGCCCCCGAGGCCATTTCAAAAAGGTCCAGAACCTTCTCTCGATCGGCAAAAGCATAAAGAAACGGTGTGGTTGCACCGATCTCCAGGCAAAAGGTACCATACCAGAGGAGATGACTCGCGATCCGATTGAGTTCGGTCATGATGACCCGGATGTACTCCCCCCGGGCTGGAGGGGTGACATCCGCCAGCTCTTCCACGGCCAACACATAGACGTAGTTCGAAGTCATGGAGGTGCAGTAGTCCAGTCGGTCGGTGACGGGGATGACCTGAGTGAAAGTCCGATTCTCGGCCATCTTTTCAATAGATCGATGAAGATAACCCACGATGGGGTCGCAGGTCACTACCCGCTCTCCGTCCATTTTCAGAACCATTCTCAGCACTCCGTGAGTAGACGGATGCTGAGGACCCATATTTAATTCAAACTCTTCGGTAGCTAGCACTGCTCGCTCCTCTCTAATCCGGGCGCTTCACCACGTTGGGATGGAGATAGTCCTTGCGTAGAGGGTGTCCCGACCAGTCCTCCGGCATCATCAAGCGTCGCAGATCCGGGTGATCGTGAAAAACCACGCCAAAGAGATCGAACACCTCCCGTTCGTTCCAATCAGCGTTGGCCCACAGATCAGAAAGACTCGGTAAAGCCGGATGCTGGCGATTCAATTTGACCTTCAGACCTATTCGGTGACCTTTTTCGATGGAGCGAAAGTAGGCCACAAAGTCCAACAATTCGGGCGGGTGATCAGTGCAAGTCTGAAACTCCAAATAGTCAAAGCACAGTTCCTCGTCCGACTTTAAGAACTCCGCAACCCTGCGATAAAGCCCTTCGGGCACCACCAAGCAGTCAGAATTTTCCAGATCCTCCACAACTATCTGGGAAGGGAAGACCTGTCGAATCCGGTCACGAATTTCTGGGAATTTCAGAGCCATTATGACCTCAGAATCGGGATTTCGCCGGGTCGGATGAGGGCTCCACCCGGAGCCAAGCGGGTGAGTGGAGGTTCACCGGGAATTTGGCGAGCCGTGAGTTGTCTTAAGCCCGGCCGGTCTCGATCGTGTCCCAGCCTCTCTGTGCGGATCAAATTTTGAAGCGCGACGCAACCGTTCATCAGCGCTTCCGGTCGTGGAGGGCAACCGGCCACATGAATATCTACCGGAATGATCTTATCCACGCCTTTAAGCACCGAGTACGAGTCGTGATAGAAGGGTCCTCCGTGAATGGTGCACCCACCCATAGCGATCACGTACTTGGGTTCTGGCATCTGGTCGTAGAGCAGTTTCACCCGCGGGGCCATCTTTAAAGTCAAGGTACCGGCCACGATCATCAGATCGGTCTGCCGGGGAGTCGCCCTAAAGATCATTCCCAGGCGGTCGAAATCATATCTGGAAGCTCCAGTGGCCATAAGTTCGATAGCACAGCATGCCAAACCGAAGAGCATATACCACATGGAGGAAGCCTTGGCTTCGTTCAAGATGTAGTTCACCCCGGTCATTAAGAGACCACCGCCGGGAAACTTCTCGATGTGAGCTGGAAGTCCGTCCACTATACCCATTCAAGTGCTCCTTTTCTCCAAGCATAGACCAGCCCCAGGCCCAGTATCCCCAAAAAGATAACCATTTCGATAAGAGCCAGCCATCCGAGTTCCACCCACATGCTCTGGAAACCAACCGCCCAGGGCAAGAGAAAAGCCGCCTCTACGTCAAACAAGACAAACATCATGGCGAACAAATAGTAGCGGGCGTTGTACTGCACCCAGGCTTCCGATTGAGGCGCTTCACCGCACTCGTAAGTCAGATTCTTGGCGTAATGGGGGCGGTGGGCCCGGATGAGCCTGGTGACAAAGCTAGCCAGAGCGAAATTGAAGCACACGAACAACAGGCCGCCGACAAAGAAGACACCCACATAGCCGTACAACTCCATCTACTTCTGACGCTCCATCAGAAAATCGATCAACTGGGAAAGATCGCTTCGGGCCTTCCCGGCAGGCAGTTTCTCCAGCGCGGTTCTAGCTACATTGGAGTATTCCGTGGCTTTCTGACTGGCCAGGGAACGACCTTGATGCCTCTCCATCCACAGGACGATCTCGTGCAGATGTTCTCCGGGGTAGCTGCCATTTTTGAGAAATCCCTGAATCTGACGGCGCTCGTCTTCGGCTGAAGAGCGATAGCTGATGACGAAAGGCAAGGTGTATTTCTTTTCCTGCAAGTCTGAGCCTACCGGCTTTCCAAGCACGTTCGGGTCTCCCCAGATATCCAGAATATCGTCCACGATCTGAAACGCAAAGCCGATATTTCGACCAAAGTCCTCGGCGGCCTGAACCTGTACCGGATTGGCATCCGAAAACAACGCCGCCAGCTTACAACCCGCCGCCATCAGCGATGATGTCTTCCCATCGACGACTTTGAGATAGGACTCTTCCGAAACCGTCACATCCCCCTGCAGATGGGCTTCCAGAATCTGGCCTTCAGTCATGTCGGCGACACCTTGAGAAATGACCTGGAGGAGGTCAACCCTGTTCAGTTCGGACACTGCCAGAAGGGCCTGGCACAACAAAAAATCACCTAACAACACGCTGAAGTGGTTTCCGCGCTGGGCGTTCATGGTGGGGGAGCCTCGCCGCGTGGTGGTATTGTCGATGACGTCGTCATGGATAAGGGAGGCTCCGTGGATCATCTCGATGGCGGCAGCGATACGCACCATCCCCGCCTCCACCGGGCCGAAAAGCTTGGCCACCATGAGTACCAGGGCGGGACGTAGGCGCTTGCCTCCCGACTGAAACATCACCTCGGCGGAAGAGCGCAGGGAACCGGCCCGCTCGGCGATCACGCCCTGCAGTTCTTGTTCAACTCTTGCTAAATCTTGCTCCAAGTCGGCAAGCGGGGCTATTACCAAAATCTTACCTCGCGCTCTCCCTCAGCACCTTATCGGCCGCCGTCAGAGTTTGTTCAATCTCAAGGTCACCGTGAGCCGTGCCTACGAAAGCTGCTTCGAACTGCGAGGGTGCGAGATAGATCCCTTCCGCCAGCATCCCTCTGAAAAACTTTCCATAGGCCACCGTATCACAAGCCTTAGCCGAGGTGTAGTCGGTAACCGGACCCTTCTGGAAAAACATGGTCATCATGGATCCTACCCGATTGCTACAGACCGGAACCCCATGTCTTGCAGCCAGCTCTTTCAAACCGTTTTCCAAAGCGCTGGACCGAGCTTCCAAGCGGTCATAAAGCCCTGGATCACTCCTCAATATCTCTAAAGTCGCGCGTCCTGCGGCAGTGGCAATGGGGTTTCCTGAGAGAGTACCAGCCTGATAGACCGGTCCGCTGGGAGCCACGCAATCCATAATCTCGGAGCGGCCTCCGTAGACAGCGAGGGGCATCCCTCCACCTACCACTTTGCCGAGACAAGTGAGATCCGGCATGATATTGAAGTACTCTTGAGCTCCCCCCAGAGCCACTCGAAACCCGGTCATGACTTCATCGAATATCAATACCGAGCCGTGCTTCGTGCACAACTCACGCAGCGTCCTGAGATAGTCCGACCCCGGATCGATCACGCCCATGTTACCGGCCACGGGCTCAATGATGACCCCCGCAATCTCCTCACCCTTTTCGGCAAAGACCGCAGAAAGAGCCTCTCGGTCGTTGTAGGGAAGAATGATGGTGTTTTGAGTGACTGCCGGAGGTACCCCGGCGGAGTCCGGGAGGGCCAGCGTCATGGCCCCTGAACCGGCTCGGGCTAAAAGGCAGTCCGAATGTCCGTGATAGCATCCTTCGAACTTGATGATATCGTGACGTCCGGTGTAGCCGCGAGCTAACCGGACCGCGCTCATGGTGGCTTCTGTGCCAGAGTTGACCAGGCGCAACTTTTCTACCGAAGGGACCATCTCCACGATCAGCTCGGCGAGTTCGACTTCAAATGGATTGGTGGCGCCGAAGGAAAGCCCTGAGCGCACAGCCTTCTCCACGGCTTCGATCACATGCTCGTGAGCATGACCCAGGAGCATCGGTCCCCAGGAGCCGATGAAATCGATATACTCGTTGCCGTCCACGTCCCGGATCCGGCAACCCCGAGCCGATTCAATGACGACCGGTTCTCCGCCCACCGCTCGAAAAGCTCTGACCGGGCTGTTCACCCCCCCGGGCATCAATTTTTCAGCCTGGATCAACAGATCCTTTGAGCGGCTTCTCGTTAGACTCATTCGCTGCTCCTACTTTGTGAATTTTATCACAAGCGCGTTTCTTCCGGCAAACCAAGTTGGCGATTCAGAGCGCCTCACCTTCATGCGTGCAATCGCCGGCTCCAAGCCAGGTACTCCCGAGCTTGTTTCTTCTGACCTGCGTGCTCCAACAACTTGGCCAATCTGGTGAGGGTCAGGCCGAGGCGCAAATCATACTGCCCGTGGCTCTCCCGGAGCATCGACAGGTGCCGCCCAAAAAGTTCGAGCGCTTTCTCCAGGTGCCCCGACTCCACTGCGATCTTAGCCTTCAACTCGATCACCAGGGCCTGGTGGTCCTCCATAGGGAAGGGCTCGGCCTCCGACTCCGCCAGATCCACTTCGGTCAGCGCTTCGTCCAACCGGCCCACCCGAAAAATACAGGCCGCGAGTGATAACCGGTGCCAGGCTCGGGACTTCGCACTCTGCCCGGATACGCCCATCAACCAGCGGTAGCAATGTTCTTTGATAAAATCGGGAGTGTCGACGCGATTGACCAGCCCTTGTACCTGAGATTCTATCCGGGGGTCCAGGTCGAAGGCCATCTCCGCCTTCAAAATCGACCATTGAGGCTCAAAGCGAGGGAGCCTGGTAAGACCTTGCAGCAGGTTGGTCGCCAGGGTTAAACGCTGGTGGCTCCGATGACCGCTCGCCTTCTCTAGGAGTGCCATTCGATAGATAGCCCGACCTTTTTGGAGCGAATTCTCGCTCAGCGCCAAATGCTCGACGAGTCGTTGTTGATAGGCATAAACCAGTTCTCTCTGACCCTTGCCGTAAAGATTTTCCAAAAGATCGTCCACCAACTCTTCCGATCCGGTCCAGGGAGGGAAATGGGTCAACAGCAACTCGGAAGCCCGTTCCAACTGCACCCGCAAAGAGGTCATGAGGTTGGTGTAGAGTTCGTTCTCGAGGATGCTTTGCTGAGAGAGGTCCTTCTTAAAGCGATCCGAGGCTATCGTGACGTCAACCTGCCAGCCAGGCAACATGAATCCCCAGGGCAAGACCCGGGGGTACTCTCTCCCCAAAAAAATTATGCGAAAGCCCGATTTGAATCGCCCCAGACGAATCAGGGCGCTGAAAGGAGCTTGAATCGTCTTGGTTATCCGGTTTGAAGGAGCGGGCTCACAAAAGACCGGGAAGTCAGGATTGTGAAGCAAGATTTGCAGGCCTTCTGCAGGGTAGGTGGAGCTAGGATCCGGCAGGAGATTTCCGTTGATCCTCACTGGTACCGGGCACCATCGAAACGACTCTCTGAGGAGTTCGAGTTCCCGGTCTTTTCCCTGCCGACTGCAACGCGGACTGCAGGCGATGGTCATGGACGGTACCGCCTGCTCGGCTTCTTCCACCTCGACGCTCTGGGGAGTGTAACGAGCGGTCCACCTGTCGTACCGGAGGGTTGCGCGCCCGCCCGATTGACCCAAAATGGCGTTCAAGCCCAGAGCCAGTTCTGCCTGATAGGCTTCGGCTCCACTCCGTAAGAGAACCGAAAAGGGGTTGGCCAGGGATTCCTTATTGATGCTTGCGCCCGGGGCTTCCATTCGAAGCTCCGATCGGCTCGAAGAGACCTTGAGTTCCCGAGCCCCGCTCCCTACTAGAAACGACATCAGGTGCAACACATAGTAAGCAGGATCGGGCAATTGAAACTGTTCTAGAAGTTCTCTGGCCCGAGCCGGGTTCAGAGTGAACCTGCCCTCCGAGTCCACCCCCGCCTCTCGCAAGTTGTCCAACAGGGCTTGCAGGGAATCGTATCGCTTGCCATCGGCCACAGCTCCTGGTTCGAGCCGCAAGCCCGGTTTCATCCCCGGAAGTATTTTTGCCCGCAATGGCGAAGACTCCAGGGAACGGGAAGAGAGGGAGTGTATTGAGCAGCCATTGCCGGGGGTGTACAGCGGTTTTGCAAGCGGGCGACGAGATCTGTCCCCGTTGCCTAAAAACGCAGGTGATTGTCGGGAGCCGATTTACCCGTGACGTGGCCTCCGAGACCAGCCTCAATCCAACTGTAAGCTCCCATTCGCAAATCAACCTTCCCAGTCTACCCGTTTCGTTTTCTCCTTCATCACCTATCTATCGCATCTATCACAACCTCCGGGGTGGCCTGCTCTCGGCCGCAGTAGCTCTCTGCTTTATGGTCCTGGGTGGCTTCTGGTGGGTTCATTCCCATCGCTCTCAAGGGTCTGAATCGCAGCAGATAGCTGAAGCCCATTTTGAGAGCGGTCACTACGAACGCGCGATCTCCTCCTGGGAAGACGCCTTCGATGCCTATCAGCAAGGGCTCGATAAAGCCGGACAGGCACAGGCTTTGCTGGGACTGAGCCGATGCCATATTCGAGCCAAGAACTTTTCCGAGGCGTTGGCCGTCCTACAACACGCCCAGAACGTTCAACCCGATGATTCCGTAGATCTTGCCATCAAGAAATGCCACCGTATGTCCGCTGCCCAGCACTTAGCCAGTGCCCAGGAATTGTTCTACCCCAACTCCTTCGGTGAAGCGTTCGTAGAAGCAGAGCTAGCGATCGAGGGGTTTGAAAAGGGTGAGGGATCCAAACAGCAACTCGCAGGAGCCTACCGGATGGCGGCTCGTTGCTCCATGCAACTCGATGAGTTCGAGCGCTCAGAAACCTTCCTGAACCAGGCCAGAGAGAGCGAAGGTGATACGCAGGCCAACCGGACCCTGGCAAACGACCTTCGAAAGGCCACTATAGCCAGCCGCAGCAGAGCGATCGCCAACAACGAAGGATACATCCCTAAAAGCAAGATCGACTCGGCGGCCATCGAACGAGCTGCAACCAAATACGCGAGCCAATCCTCCAATGGAAACAGCTACTCCGCCTATCAACCTTATCGGAGCTCGACCTCGACGCTCGGTCTGAGCCATCTCAGATCTCCCAGAAGAGCAAGAACCTCGGTAGGTGGGGGTGCCTCTTATCCCACCGCTCGAACCCCGGAGCCAGAGTTCAGCGACCAAATTTATTACCAATCCAGTGGTTCTTCGTATTCCCCCCGGACATATTCACCGCCGGCACCCTACATTCCAAAGACTACTCCAGCATCCCACCGTGGAGCGCTCGAAAGAGCGTACAGTAAGCCCTCTACCCGCAACCACCCTGGACAAGTACCCACTAGAGCCCAAAGCAGCTATAGCTCACCGGTGCAATTCAGGTCACCCTAGGAGCGTTTCGTCGCAGCGGGCTCAGTGCCCGCATCACGTCGTCTAGGTCCTGGGCGTCCCGGAGGGCGTCGAAGGCATCGACCAGTTTCCCGTCCAGCAAGATCGTCTTGGAGTGCGGACCTCTGATCATTTCTGCAACCTGTCTCAAGGCGGGCACCACCTTGCCGCCCAATTCCGATAGAGCCGCCGAAGGGGCGGGTCCGACCGGTTCGATGGCCTGGTGAGGGGGTGGCATGGTGGGCGCCGGGGGTGGCATGCTCGGTGCAGGAGTCGGTTCCGGCGCAGCCGGGGCGGGGGTAGCCGGTGGCGCAGCGGCCGCCAGGGCCCCCGGAGGAATCTCCGCCTGCACCGTAACAGTGGGAGCAGGCCGGTCGGCCAGCCTGGTGATGGCGTCCTGCAAGCCCTGGAGGTACTTTGCAAACTCTGGTCCGTTGGCACTGGCCTGAGGAGTCGGAGCGGTGATCTCCACCCGACTGTTCTCGCCGGCTTTGAGAATGCTGCCCTGAATCTCCTCAAGCTTTTCGCCCAGAACAGCCAGCACACTGGTCATCTTCATCACCGGATCGTTCTCGTCGCCCCCCATGATCTTGTTGCGGGTAAAGTCCTTCTTGATGGCAGACCAGCGGACTGCTTGAGTCTCGCTAAGAGAGCCGCGCAATTCAGCCAGCTTCAACAGGTTCTGCTCGGCGCCGGTGGTCAAGGTTTGGGATTCGCCCACGTAGTGGTCGGCGATCAGGCTCTCCAATTCTTTCTCATTCATGACTGGTACGACTTTTTCGGCCATCTTGTTCATATTTCGATAGGAGCCCTGGAGCTTGAAGGGTGGCTCGGTACGATACTTATCGTCTTTGGAAGCGCTGTTGATGTACTCCTGATTCACCATCAACACGGTTTCCTGGATCTTCATCAGCTTTTTCAGAACGGTCACGATTTCATCCGCTTCAGCGGCAGCGTAATTGTGCTTCATTTCGCTGATGGGGATGGGGGTGCCATCCGCGATCTGGATAAACTTGTAGAGATCCTCCTGATCGCGGGCAGCCAGAGGGGACAAAGTGGGATTGGAAGTCAGGGAGTTCTCTATGTAGGACATCTCGAAAACCTGCTGTTTACCAGAGAGAATATCACCCAGATTGTAGGTATCAGCCCGGTTGGCCAACATATCTGGAATCTGAAACTTCGAGCCCGTCTCGGTGTAAGGGTTACCGGCCATGATGATACAAAACCGCTTCCCCTTCATGTCGTAGGTCCGGGTCCTGCCCTTCCAAACCCCCTCGATTCGTCGTTGACCGTCACAGAGTGAGATGAATTTTTGAAGAAACTCAGGATCACAGTGCTGAATGTCGTCGAGATACAACATCACGTTGTTTCCCATCTCCAGGCCGAAGTTGACTTTTTCTACCTCTTGAGCCGAGGTGGCATTGTCCGCCTCGTTAGGATCCAGGGAAGTGACCGAGTGTCCCAGGGCCGGACCGTTGACTTTTACAAAAATGAGACCCAATCGGCTGGCCACGTACTCCATCAACGTCGTCTTTCCGTAGCCGGGAGGCGAGATCAAGAGCAGCAGACCCATCTGGTCGGTCCGCTTGTCAGCCCCGGCGCTACCCATCTGCTTGGCCAGGTTGTCACCGATCAAAGGAAGATAAACCTCGTTGATCAGCTTATTGCGAACGAATGCACTCATGACCTTGGGAGTGTACTCATCGAGACGCAGCCGGTGGCGCTCCTTCTCCATTAACGAAAGGCGGGCTTTCTGGTACTCTCGAAAGGCGGGCACCCGAAGATAGCGGAATGTTTCCAGACGGCTCAGGAACTCATCCAACCGGATCTCCAGGACTCCCTCCTTGAGCCCGGGGTGTTGCCCTAGTAGACCCTCGATCTTGACCACCGTAGCCGCCGAGGAGAGTTCTCGATCCACCAATCCATCGGTCATCAGCATCACGGCAGCTTCTTCTTGAACCAGCATGGCTCGAGCCAGGGTCTTATCCTTGCCCCGGCCCAGACTCTCCACAAAGCTTCGGATCCAGGTCAGACACAGATCGTACTGCCGCTCGATCTGTCCCTTCAGAGCTTCTAGATGAGCAAGAAAAACGTCTTCATGACCACCCTTTTGCAGGTGAGCCGTGAAGCCCGTCTTGATCCTGGCAGCATCTCCACTGGTCACAAATCGAAGCTCTCGCTCTCCGAGTTCGGCGATGAGATACTCCGCAGACTGCTTGGCTAAAGGTTCGGGTAGGTCAAAGCCTTTGCTATTGCAAAATTCTAGAATTTTCTGCGCCACTTCCGCTTCAAAGGCATCAGAATCTCCGGCTCCACTAAAGACCGTCTTCAATAGGGTTAAGCTCCGGGCTTGATTCAGCCAGACGTCCTTGCCTTTAGGGTGGACTCCGAAAGTCCAGGCAAGGATAGCCGCCGAACGTGCCCGAGCGGTATAGCGGAGCCATCCCGCAGCCTTGTAAACCCCCAGCAGGCTGTGCAGAATCTTCACCGCGTCTTCATCGTGGACACCTCTATCGTACCCCTCATCGTAACGCTCAGCCGAGTACGCCCGTACGATCTCCAGGAGCCGATTGTCCCCCTCCAGATGAGCCTTCATCAGTTCTCTCAGATCGAGATCGGGGTGTTTATTCTGGCGCACGTCGTCCAGCAAGCAGAAAGCCAGGTACTCGGAACGATACACCTCTTTGTTTTCCGACACAAACTCTTGATCCCAAAACTCTTTGGTGTGGGCAAACGTCTCGTCTTCCACCTTCTCAAAGAAATCGGTCCCGGTAACGTGAAACGCCATGGCCCCGTCCCGGGGTACCAGGGAGAGGCCCATGGGTTCAGTGTTGACGTTGAAGCGGTGGCGCCCCAACTTGACCAGATTGTCGCCCCCCTCGAAGAGCTCCTGACGGTCTCTCAAGCCCCGCGCTGAGTCCTGGCGGGCGACCTTTAAACGAGCCAGCAATTCCTCGGCTTTTACGTCGCTGTTGTGAGCCCGCAGTTTATCGGCCAGGTCCCTCACCTTCATCACCATGGGGTCGGACGCGAAGAAGGTATTGAGTTTCTCATTGTCTTGCAGAGTGGTGGCCCGCCGAACGATACCCTCCAGGACCCGGTCTGCTGCAGAAAGGAGTTGATCGACCTTGCGCTGGCGCTGATCGCTGAGCAGTTGCTTCTTGGAGCCAAAGCTCGACATGATCTCTTCACGCTTTTGGTAGAGATCCTCCAGAAAGATATCGAACTCACCGAATTTTGCTTCCAGCTCTTCCAGAGAAAGCAGCAATGAGGAGAGACTCTCATCGACCTTCTCGGGGGTGTCGGCAAGAGAGAGCGCGCTTTGAACATTTTGGCTGAAGAGCTTGAACTGAACCGAAAACTCGGCCATCGATTCCTTTTCGCCGTAGCTCTTCCTGGCATTGACCACCTGAGCCCGGACCCGGTTCAAGAGGCTGGTGACCTCGGAGATCTGCTCTAAGATCTGAGTCCGCAAGGTGGGGTCATCAACCTGCAAGGTGGCCACGATCTCCTGCAGGATCTCCAGACCCCGGGCCACATCAGCCAACTCTTCGGCAAGCGGCGTGACTTCGGACGCCTTTTGGACCTGAGCCACCTGCTGTTCGACCACGGTGATCCGCTCCCGATAGGGAGCAAATGCATCGTTTTCGATGAGAAATTTGACGGCCGCGCCACTGATCTCGTCGAACTTATCGACAACTTCTTTTTCGTTCTTCTGGAGTTGCTCGGTCAGAGCATACTTCTGTTCAGCGACGGTAATGATCTTACCACGCATAGAGCGCAGGCTATCCAGGGAAGCCACAAAGGGGTCCAGTTCGGTCCAGTCTTCGTGTCGCCAGGTGCGTCTCTGCTTAGCAAGTTCAGCCTCGATATCCTCGGCGTCTTTTTTGGCCTGCTTTCTGAGCTTCTCGACCTTGTCGAACTCCTGCAATACCAGCTCAGCGGTACTTCGAATCTCTTTCAGGATCCCGTCGATCTCACCCACTTCCTCATGGTTTAACCAATGATGGGTATCCAGGGCCTTGGTCACCGAACGAATCAGGTCGTTGTAGGTGATGGTGGAGGGCTTCTGCTCTCGGATCCGCCGGGCCACCGACAGAGTGTCAGAAACCCCGCGCACCAACTCCGCGTTGCCGATCTTTTCCAAATAGGCCCCGGAGCGGGGAGCCAGTTCGTAGTTCTCGGCCGTCATGAACGGGGTTTGCCAGATCTGAAGGGGATGAACCTTGGAAGGCTCCTGATTCTCGTCGGAGCGGAAAATCACGGTGGTGCCGTCATCGAAAATGGAAAAGCCGTGACAGCGGATGGGGGTGCTCATCTCCCGGGAAACCAGATTGTAAGACAGAATCACCGTCTCGGTGGTTTCGGGGTTGCGAAATACATAAAGAACGTCCTCACCATTGGGAGAAGCCAACGGCGGGCGAGCCAGTACCAGGCCCTCGAAGCTCCCCTCAAAGAGTTTGAGAGACCCTTCCAGCAAATAGTAGCCGCCGGGAAAGACAATACCGTGATTCTCCGGCAGCATGACACAGGAGTTACCGATCTGATCGATCCTGGTCACCGATTTGTTGCGAGTGTTATAGACCAGATAGCGCCACAACTTCTCCCGGTACGGTAGAATCTTCAAAAGAATCAGTTCCTCGGCGTCGTGGTAGTGAATTTGGGCATCGTGAAGCGCCTGATTAGGCTGCTCTACCGGCTCTCGGTAGACCCCCATCCCGTCCTCGCTATTATCCTCGATCTTCACCGTGAGATCGCCGCCCACGCATTCCACGAAGACCTTGTTGGCGATGTTCACGTGGGGATGGGTGCCTGAAGTGTGGTCCTTGCGGGTGGTTTCTCTCCACTTGAAGTCGTGGCTATTGGGGTAGACGATCTCCCCTTTGTCTCCCGAGTAAACAACTCCCCGGTCCCGCGTGGTGACCCACTCCAGCACCTTGCGATCCGACTTATTCTCTCCGGTTTGCAAGCGGGCCTGAATGGCGGTGCCCTGCTGGCGTAGCATGCGCACGTTCAGCATCTTGTTGTATTTCACGAGTTCCCCGAACTCCGTCTGAAACTTGGCGTCCTGGAGAAAATTTCGGGCATCATCCTTGGCCAGAGGTGGAAACCCGAAGGTGCCCTCCTGGGCCTCGAAGCGATGGAGTGCGAAAAGATCGCCTACGGTCTTCTCGGCCCGTACCAGTTCTACGTTGTAGCCCAGGAGAAGCAAATCGCCGACCGAGGTGATGTCCACCGGAATACAGTTGTTCTCGGTGCGGATCCTCTCGGTGCCGAGCACCGTAAGCTCACGCCCACCAAAAAGCTCGGCTCGCTTGGCGTTTAGTGCGTCGACCTTTTTTTTGAGCTCGACGGCCTGACCTTCCAGACGAGATTTGAGAAGGTCGTAGGCACCTTGCTCAATCTCTTCGGAGGCTCCGGCTTCGGCTTGGACTTCCTCCTGGGCCACGAGTTATTCTTTTCCGCTGGCTTCAGCGCCCTTGAGCATCAGTTCCGAGAGGCCCATGGTATTCACCGCCTCCAGGACCTTCTTCAGTTTCACCCTCTCGGCACCGGAACTATCCTCGGACAGCTTGGCGAGTAACTTGGCCAGAGACAGATTGCGAATGTCTTCGGACTTCACTCCACTCAACACGTCCTTGATGTCGCCGGCCAGATTGCGAGAGCCGTTGGCGTAACCGCTGACCAGAGCCTGGCTCATTTTGCCCCCGTTGGCAAAGGCATCCAGAGACTTGCCGAAAGAGGCCGCCTGATAGATCTTGTCGATCATGGCGCCATCGCCACCGATGATATCGATCTTGGCCGACTTGAAAGCCTCGCCCAGAACCCGGGCCTGGGCTTCGGCGATCTGCATCTCCGCCTCGATCCGCTCCAGAGCCACCTCTTTCTCCATCTCCAGGCGGAGGCGAAACTCTTCGTGTGCCTGGGTCGCCTCCGACAATTGCTTCATGGACTCGGCCTTCTTGGCGATACCTTCGGCCTCGGCCAGCGCTTTGAGTCGTGCCCCTTCAGCCTCGGCTGCCAGCTTGGCCTGAGTCCCCTCGGCCTCGGCAGTCATCTTCTGGCGAGTACCGTCGGCGTGAGTCTCGAACTGCGCTCTTTGCACGTTGACCTTCGACATGCCGAGTTTCTCTTCGGCCGGAGCCTGAGCTTCCATCACTCGAGCTTTGGCCAGGCCTTCTTTCTCTTCAGCGGTGGCCATCGCTTCCTTGACCCTGGCCTCGGCCAGACCGGAGGCGGCTTGCTCTGCCTGAACCCCTTCGGCCATCCGGATCTTGGCTTGAGCCTGTCGCTCGGCAGCTTCCAGTTCGGCTTCGACTTTGGTCAGTTGCGCCCGGGCGTTAGACTTGGCCACCACTTCCGCTGCTTCGGCGGCACGGGTCTGTGCGATGGCTAGCTCCTCGGCCTCCGCCTGGGCGGTGATGACCTTCGCCTCTTTGTTGCGTCTAGCTTCTTCAAGAAGTCGTAGTTCTTTGATGCGCTCTTCTTCCTGAGCCACGTTCTTTTCTACCGCTACTCGCTCGGCGATAACGTCCTGGATGTTCTTGCGCTCTACCTCGAGTTCTTTTTCCTTCTCGATCCGGCGCAATTCGACTTCGCGCTCCCGCTGAATCGCTTCCAGGGAACGGTCCTTCACGACTCGTTCCTCTTCCACGGCAACCACGCGCTCACGGTTCTTTTTGGCCACTTCGACTTCGCGAACTTTGTTCTCGTTCTCTATCTCGATCTTTTCCTGGGCCCGAATGCGAGCTTCTTCCGAACGTGCCATCTCTTCTGCTTGAGCGACTCGAGTGGTGGACTGTTCGGCGGCTGCCTTGGTGGCGATCAAACGGGCTTGCTCGGCTTCTTTGTCCTTCTCCTGGCGCTCCAACTCCAGGATCACTTCCCGAGCTTCCGTATCCTCGCGCTTGACTTCTTTCTCGGCGCTCCGTCGTAACTTATTGGTGGCCACGTGCTGCCTGGCGGTGCGGTCGGTGATCTTGGTGATACCTTCGGCATCGAGAATATTCTCGGGGTCCAAGCTCTCCAGGGGTGTTTGCTCCAGGAAGTCGATAGCCACATCTTCCAAAACGTATCCGTTGAGATCGTCTCCGATGACCTCGATGATGGCCGCCCGAAATTCCTGCCTCTGGGTGTACAGCTCTTCGAAGTCCAAATTCTTACCGGCGGTCTTGAGAGCTTCGGAAAACTTCGCCGTGAAGAGCTCTTTTAGGGTTCCCAGGTCGGAGGCGCGATCCACCCCCACGGTCTCCGCGACCCGAACCACATTGTCGGGATCCTTCGGCACTTTCACATAGAACGACACGCTGATATCGGCCCGGATGTTGTCTTTACAGATCAGGCCCTCACGACCACGCCGGTCGATCTCGATGGTCCGCACCGAGATATCCATGATCTCCCAAACGTCGAACATCTCGATCACGTAGTTACCACTGAAGAACACCGAGATTCCGCCCCCGGGAAACCTTTCGGGACGGTTACGAATGACCGCGTTCCCCTGCTCCACCTTAATCAGTGTGGGCTTGATCTTCTTAAAAAAGACCAGGCCCATAATTACTACTACCGTACCAACGGCTAATGTTATCGGATCCATTTAGTTAATTATTCCTCCACCGCGCCCCGCCGTTTTGCAAAGCGCCCGTACTCTCGGGCCCACCTTCTTTGTTGCTTCGAAAATTCATTCGTGGGACGTTACATCTATTCGATCAATAACCAGAATTCACTATACAGTACCCAAACCCTTTCTCAAAATTACTTAAGGAAAACTTTTCCAGGAGGTGTTTGCCCGCGTCCGAGGTAGCCAGGAAGCGATGATCAGTGTGGTTAAGCTGCAAAAACACTTCGGTGGATCGACCGTATTGGACGAGATCTCCCTCTCGGTTACCCGGGGGGAGCGGGTAGCTCTAGTAGGGGCCAACGGCTCGGGGAAAACCACTCTGTTTAAGATCATCGCGGGCCAACAAGAGCCGGATGGAGGCATGGTCATTCTGGGTCCGGGAGCCCACATCGGTTATCTGGGCCAGGAAGGACAGTTGACCCCCGGCCGCACTCTTTATCAGGAGATGATGGAGATCTTCAGCCACGTCGAAGCGCTGGAACAGCGCATGCGGGAATTGGAAACCCGGATGGCGGGAGCCGAGGGAGAAACCCTGCGCCGCATCATGGAAGAGTACTCCCTGGTGCAGTCACGCTTTGAACACGCGGATCCTCGCACCCTGGATGCCCGTATTCACAAAGTGACCGGTGGCCTGGGATTTTCCTCTGAGGATCTGCAAAAAGACTGCAAGGTCTTCAGTGGAGGCTGGCAGATGCGGGGCGCCATGGCCCGTTTGCTGCTGCGTGCCCCGGACTGCTTGCTCCTGGACGAACCCACCAACCACCTGGATCTGGAAGCCATGGAGTGGCTGGAAGAGTACCTCTTGAGCTATTCGGGGGCGGTGCTGATGGTGAGCCACGACCGGGTCTTTCTGGACAAAGTGGCTCAGCGCACTATAGAACTACGAAGCGGGGATCTCGAAGAGTACGCCGGCAACTACAGTTTCTATCTGGAAGAGGCGGACAAGCGGTACCAGTTGCGCCTGCAGCGGTACAAAAATCAGCAAAAAAAGCTGGAGCAAGAGCGTCGTTTCATCGAGCGCTTTCGCTACAAAGCCACCCTCTCCAGCCGGGTCAAGAGCCGGGAGAAGATGTTGGCCAAGCGAGAAATGGAAGAACTGCCGGACGCCCGCAAGAAATCTGTCAGGATGTCGTTTCAGCAGGCGGAGAGCTCCGGCTCCCAGGTGCTGCAGGTCAAGGGCCTGGGGAAGTCTTACACCCACACGGTTCTGCAAAATCTCTCCTTCAAATTGCAGCGAGGTGAGCGACTGGCCCTGGTCGGCGCCAACGGCTCCGGCAAGACCACGCTCCTGCGCATCCTGGCCGGCCATGAAACGGCCGATGAAGGACGGGTGAAGTTTGACGAATTCGCCGAAAAGGTCTACTTCGCCCAGCATCAGGCCGAAGCCCTCGACCCGTCGAAAACGGTCCTGGAGGAAGTGGAAGCGGTGGCTCCCTCCTCGGTGACCCAAACCGAGGTAAGGACCCTCTTGGGTTGCTTTCTCTTCACCGGCGACGAGGTCTTTAAATCTGTAGCAGTGCTGAGCGGGGGCGAGAAAAGTCGCGTGGCCCTGACCAAATGTGTGCTGATGGCCAGCAACGTTTTGCTCCTTGACGAGCCCACCAACCATTTAGATATTGAAAGCCGAGAAGCGCTGCAAGACGCTCTGGACCTCTATGAAGGAACCATCATCTTTGTGACCCACGACCGGGCCCTGATGCAACACCTGGCCACCCGAGTACTGGATCTTTCTTCACCTGAGCCATCACTCTTCGAAGGAACTTTTGAGGAGTACCGCAGACAAAAACATAAAGAGAAACTCCAGGAGCAGAGCCGGATCAAAGCCTCACGCGCCCCAAAATCCGAAACGGTGCCCAGCCAGCTCAAATCTACTCCAAAAAGTGACAGAGCCAAGAGGACGCCCTGGAAATTGGAGGCTCTGGAAAAAAAGATTTACGCCCTGGAAGAACAGCTGGACGAACTCACCCGAAAGCTAGCAGACCCGGAACTCTACTCCGATCCTATAGAGCAAAGGCGGGTCAGTGAAAGCTATGAAAAAACCCGGAGAGAATGTGAAGAGCTGACTCTCGTATGGGAAGAAATGGCTTAAAAGTCTTGGGCCGGTGGCGCGTGGTAGGCGATCACAGCACCGATCATTCCTGAGTCTACAAGTTTGAGCAGGGCTTGCTCGGCCGAAGTGAGTTGTGGTGCAGGTTTTCTGGGGGGGCGTTTTTTGAGGCTGACGCGGGCGGTGGCGTTGGTGTTCAGGGAACCCAGGGTCACGGTGTTGGTCACTTTCCGAGTGGCTTTGTGGTTCTGTCTATAGTATTCGTAAGCGGCTTTCATCATCTTATCTTTTTCAGTCTGCTCCTCGATGTCCTTAATTATAAGAATAAAAAGAATTAAGATAGAAATAAAGCCCTGGCAATTACAGTTTCGCTACAAATGTAAACTCGAGGTTAACACTTGTTGCCAAACTATTGCCAGGGCCCGCTGATTTTCTAAAATCGCTTAAAGCTCTTGAAATCCACTTCTTAGAAGAAGTGTCCGCCTCCCGGGAAGCGAGGAAAATGATTCCCGTAGTTGAAACCGCCGTGCCCGCAGCCGCACCCGTGGGGGTAACCACCGGAGTACCAGGGCCGGTTTGGCGTGGTGTGAGCAGTACGGGAGTGGGGATCCACGAAGTCCAGTCGAGAGGTGCCGCGCCGACCCCAGCCATCGTTGGTCGGGACGCTGTAAGGAGAGTGAAGCTCGTTACCGCTCACGTTTCCGTTGCGGTTGTGGTCGACCCAAACGCGTCCACCCCCGGCGGAGATCTCGTGAGCGCTCAGACGCCCATCACGATTTCGATCAAGTTGATTGTACTTGTTCTGGAGGCCACGTCCACGCATACGCTCGAACATGTCGGTTCGACCATCGTTGTTGAAGTCGTAATCGCCCCGGGCGGCTTTCATCATGTCGTTGGTGTCCTGTACCGCTCGTCTGTTATAACGACCTCGCGAATCGGGGAAAACCAGGGCACCGTCCTGACCGCGCTGATGTCCGGGACGTTGATTCAGGTTGATCCCGTAACCGTCGGTACCGCGTCCGCCAAACCAGTGACCGCGTCGACTCCAGAAGTGGCTTCCCCCACCCATATGAATATCTTCGCTCGTTTGATGAAATTGACCAGGTGGTCGGTAGGGGTAAGAACCGCCGATTCTTTGATATCCTGGGAAAAAATTTATTGCCACTTTCGATGTCCTCCAGTCTGTGTGAAACTGTTTTCCCTCGAGAAAGGGCCTGGTAAAGTGCTTTTTTGTTAACAGCATGTAAAATCAGTAGCGAGAGTAAATAAAAACACCGGGTTTCCCCGGTGCCTCGTGGAGCGTATCCTTAGAACAAGCCTATTTCATCTGCTTTTGGGCCTCTTTGATCCAGGCGGAAGGGCCTCCCGCTACATAGCCCAGTTGTCCTTGCTTCTTGCCCGCGGCATCTACCACCACGATGGTGGGATATCCCCGAATTCCGTACTTCCTTGCCAGGGCTTGGTTGCTGGATTTTTGGGCCGCTGTCATGTTGCTCTTGCGGGGGAAATCGATCACCATCAGGATCGCATTTTTAGAGGCCCAGGTCTTGAACTCATCCTTACTAAAGACTTCATCGTGCAGTTTGATGCACCAGCCACACCAGTCACTGCCCGTAAAATCCATCAGGATCGGTTTATTTTCTTTTTTCGCGGCGGCGGCTGCCTTGTTCCAGTCGGTATACCAGGTCGGCCCGCTCTTATCGGCCAGAGCCACTCCCGTCAATAGAAAAAGGGAGAGCAATGCGCAGAGAATTCTATTTTTTTTCATGAGTCATCCTTTCGGCTCGATGTTCCTAAGTCCTAACCATCCCGGTACATTAAAGTTCCCCCGGTAATACGTTGAAAATAGGGATGAGCGGACTTTCTGAGGAATGGTACGCGAAGGCGTGTCAAACGATCAACCCCCACATAAGTCAGACCGTATTCCTCTTTACAGGTTCACAGCCATTCAGGAAGACAAGAGTCCCGCTCAAGGAACCATCCGGGCCCACAGCCGGGAAGCGGCCAGAGAGCAATTGCATTTGCGTTTTGCTCACCTGCTCACCCTGGAGGAAGTGGTCGAAAGCGACTGGCGCCAGCACCTGTCAACCTTTTTTCGAAGCAACGACTCACTGCCGGTGTACACCAAAGGTATGGCCGTTATGCTCGACGCCGGCTTGCCGCTGGCCCAGATTTTCGATGTCTCAGCCAACGGTGAAGACGGCTTCTTGAACGACGTCATGCTGGATATCGGAAACTCCATTCGGATCGGGCGCAGTCTCTCGGCTTCTCTATCCCGCTGGCAAATGGTGTTCGACCACTCCTTCATCGGTATGTGCCGAGCCGCTGAACGGTCCGGGCGACTCCACGTGACCTTCAAGCGACTGGCCGATCTCCTGGAGCGCCGTTGGGCGCTACGAAAGAGGTTGAAGGCGGCCCTGACCTACCCCGTCCTGATCTCCCTGGTGGCCCTCGCCATCTTCTGGATTCTGGTGGTGGTTGTGGTACCGGGGCTGGCTCCCTCCTTTCGGGAAATCGGAGCCACGCTTCCCCTGCCAACTCGGATCCTGATCTCCATCAGCGAATTATCAACCTCGCTCCCCATCATCTTCACAGCCGGTTTGTTGGTTTTTTTGGGTGGCCTGCTCTTTTACAGGATGGTCCTGAGGGGAAGCCGTTTCCCCGTTCTACAACTTTATTGGGACGTCATGCTCCTGAGGCTCCCACTCTTTGGCAAACTCTATCGACTGGCCATCCTGACCCGATCCCTGGGCACGATGTCGGCCTTGATCGAGTCAGGTCTACCCATGACTGATGTGCTCGGCATTACCGGAGAAGTAGGGGGGAGCCCTGTGTACCGACGCCACTACACCAACGTTCTGATTCACATCAAAGACGGTACTCCCATGGCCGAATCCCTAACTCTAGCCGGAGGCTTTCCGCCCCTGGTCACCGGGGTGGTTCTCCTGGGGGAAGAATCAGGCAAACTTCCGTTTCTTCTTTCGAAAATCGCAGATTTGTATGAAGAAGACTTTGAGACGAGCTTGCAAACCCTGACGACCTTCGTGGAGCCCGTCTTGCTCGGTATAATGGGAATCGTCATCGGCTTTATCGTTCTTGGCACTTTCATGCCGATGATCAACTTGATCCAGCAGATTTAGAGAGGAAATGTATCCCGTCAATGAGTAACTGGGAAGAGAAGCAGTCCAGATTTCTCCAATTTTTGGAAGAGCATGGAGCCGGGCAGGCTCCTTACCGGGTAGACCTCGAGAAAAGAAAGATCTACTGGGTCGATGAGCAGGAGCTTTCTCTGGTGGTGGCTGACTGCTTGATTCTTCTGAGCTACGCTCTCTCAAACCATTCCGTGATGATGGGTTGGGCAAACCTTTCTTTGGAGGAAGGCTGCGCCGTGGATGAAGTTCCCGGGGTTCACGATATCTACACCGACTGTGACCCCGACGAAGTCTGGTCTCTCTCCACTTACGTCGCCGATCAGGTGGGGGCCGAGGCCATCTATCGCACGCCCTCTCCCCAGTCCTGGGTCATGCTTGCTCTTTGGAACTTACGCCCGGGTGGGGCCGAGCAGTTCACCAGCGGCTCCCCCCGGGGCCATGTGCTTCAAGTGATCCATAGCCTGCTGATCCACCCGGATTTCGGCGAGCGACAGGTTTTGATGGACAACTACGCCGAGAGCTTCTTGCAGATGGCCGGCCATCCATACAAACAGACGAAATATAATGAGGTGCTCAAGGACACTGCCCGGCAGTTTCGCAACCTGCTGGTCTTACGAAAGGAAGAAGACCAGAACAAAGGACTGGAGGAAATCCTCCAAACCTGGGAAGCTAGAGAATAGTCTGCTTTTAGAACTTGATCCTAAGAGCAGCCGCAGGGTAGTTTGGAGTTAAGGGCACATTCCAGATCGCGTTTTAGATCCTCGTAAGCTTCGATCCCCACCGAAAGGCGGATCAAGCCGTCGGAGATTCCGATCTCTTGACGGCGCTCTGCCGGGATGGATGCGTGGGTCATGATGGCGGGGTGCTCGATCAACGATTCTACGCCACCCAGGCTCTCCGCCAGCAGAAAAATCCTGGTCCCTTCCAACACCGACCTGGCTTTCTCCAGACCGCCTTTGACCACGAAGCTCACCATTCCACCGAATCCACTCATTTGGCTCTTAGCCAACTCGTGCTGAGGGTGGGAGGGAAGCCCCGGATAGATGACCCGCTCCACCTCAGGATGCTCGGTCAGCCACTGAGCCAATTTCATGGCGTTGGCTTCGTGCTCTCGCATACGAACCGCCAGGGTTTTGATCCCTCTGAGCGTGAGCCAGCAGTCGAACGGACCGGGAACCGCACCCACCGACTTCTGACAAAATTTCATGCGTTCGTGGATCTCCTGGTCGTTGGTGACCAGAGCCCCTCCGATCACGTCGGAGTGACCGCCCAGGTACTTGGTGGCGGAGTGCACCACGATGTGAGCGCCCAGATCCAGGGGTTTTTGAAAATACGGGCTCATGAAGGTGTTGTCCACCACCATGTAAGCGTCGCGACTTCGGGCCAGCCTGGACAATTCTTTCAGATCGCTGATCTTCAGAAGCGGATTGGTAGGAGTCTCTACCCACAGCATGCGGGTTTTGGAGGAGAAGGCCGCTTCCACGGCTTTCAGGTCCGAAGAGTCCACGAAGCGAGCGGTTATCCCGAAGCCGTCCATGACTTTGGTGAAGAACCGGTAGGTCCCGCCGTAGACATCGTCTCCCACGATCACCTCGTCGCCGGTCTTCAGGAGATACATGCAGTTGTTGATGGCACCCATCCCTGAGGAGTACGCGGTGCCGTAGCGGCCGTTTTCCAGGGCGGCTATGCACTCTTCGTAGGCCTTACGGGTGGGGTTGCCCGAGCGCGCGTAGTCGTAACCTTGGCGCGGATTGCCCAGCGACTCCTGGGCGAAGGTGGAGGTCTGAAAAATGGGAACGACCACTGCTCCGGTGGTAGATTCGGGATCCTGGCCGGTGTGAATGGCCAGCGTCTCGAAAGAGAATTCGCCAGGAACGAAGTTCGCTTTAGAAGACATAGTTGAGACCGATGCTCATAGCGATGAAGAGGACGGCGATCCAGTTGGTGATGGTGTCGATGGTGTCATCCTTGCTCTTGGCGCCCTTAAAGGAGGCAGCGTCGCTCCCCCCTCCGCCCATCATTCCACCAAGACCATCGTTCTTCGGGGTCTTCATGAGAATGGCCCCGATCATAGCCAGACACACCGCCAGATAAACCGCGCCGAAAAGATATTGAGCCGGGCCCATGGCTCCGACCTCGGCTTGCGCCAACAGGAGTAAATTATTCACGATTTTGTCCTCGCACTAATTAAAGTTCACAATCCTGGCAAACGACTCGGCTTCCAGAGAAGCACCGCCTACCAGCGCCCCATCAATGTTGGGCTGCGCCATCAATTCATCAATATTGTCAGGTTTTACCGACCCACCGTAGAGTATTCTCACCGCATTGGCGATGCGCTCTCCGTATTTTTCGCTCAGGCGTTCCCGGATGTGTTTGATCACCGTTTCCGCGTCTTGCGAAGTGGCGGTCTTGCCCGTTCCGATCGCCCAAACGGGCTCATAAGCTATCACGAGGCGGTCCCCCGAGTCAAGATTCAGCCCCTCTAGAGAGCCGTCCAGTTGGGTGTCGATGACCTGGGTGGTCAGGCCCTTCTCCCGCTGCTCCAGGGTCTCACCCACACAGAGCACGGGGACGATCCCGTAAGAGTCCGCCTGTCGCACCTTCTTGGCGCACAACCCGTCGGTCTCCCCGAAGATAGCACGGCGCTCGGAGTGGCCGATGATGGCAAAGCCGGCACCGGCATCTTTGACCATCTCCGCGGAAACCTCTCCAGTAAAAGCACCTTTGTCGGCGAAGTGCATATTCTGAACGCCCGTGTACACTCGATTGTGTGAAGCGCACGCCGATTGAACCGTGTCGAACAACAACGCGGGAGGGCAGATCAGAACCTCTCGATCGGTTTGAGTGACCTCTTTCAGAAGATCTTGCACCAGGGTTTTAGCCTCCCGGCGGTTTAGATGCATTTTCCAGTTTGCAGCAAGCAACGGCTTTCTCATTGCACTTCCTTTACGCGTTGGTTTTGGTCATCAAGACGGCCACCCCGGGAAGCTCTTTACCTTCGAGCAGCTCCAGGGAGGCGCCTCCACCGGTCGAAACGTGGGTGATCTGATCGTCTAAGTTCATCTGTCGAATGGCGGCCGCAGAGTCGCCACCACCCACACAAGAAACAGCCTCGGACCCGGCGATGGCCTGAGCCACCTTCAAGGTTCCCTGGTCGTAAGGTGGCACTTCAAAGACACCCATCGGGCCGTTCCAGAAGACAGTGCCCGCGGTCTTGAGAACTTCGGAAAAGCGAGCGATGGACTCACCACCGATATCCAATCCCATGTGGTCAGCAGGGATTCCCGATACCGGCACTTCCTTGCGCTCCGTTCCAGGAGCAATTTCAGTAGCCACAGCCACGTCCGTGGGCAAGAGAATCTCGGCCCGGGCGGCATTAGCATCGTCCCAAAGTTTCTGGCAGGTTTCCAGGTCTTTCTCACACAGCGACTTGCCGATGTCGTGGCCCTGGAGCTTCAGAAAGGTAAAAGCCATTCCACCACCGATCAGGATAGTATCGGCCAGTTTGGCTAGATTGTCGAGGACCCCGATCTTGTCGGTCACCTTGGCCCCTCCCAGCACGGCCACGAAGGGCCTCTTGGGGTTGTTCATGAGACGCCCCAACTCCACCAATTCGCGCTCCATCAAGAGACCAGCCGCAGCAGGCAGCTTGGAAGCCACGGCGTGGGTGGAGGCGTGAGCGCGGTGGGCCGCTCCGAAAGCGTCGTTGACATACACCTCGGCCAAATCGGCCAACTGTTGGGCGAAGCCGTCGTCATTCTTCTTCTCTTCCCCATGAAAGCGCAGATTCTCCAGCACCAGGATCTCGCCGTCCTTCAGGTTTTTCACCTGTTTCTTGACAGCCTCACCGATGCAATCAGCGGCCATGTGAACTTCCCGACCCAGGATCTCCCCCAGCTTCTTGGCCACGGGCGCCAGCGACAGGGCCGGGTCTGGCTCGTTTTTGGGGCGCCCCAGATGAGACATCAACACCAGTCTCGCTTTCTGCTCCACCAGGTAGTTGATGGTGGGTAGCGCAGCCTGGATCCGATTGTCGTCGGTCACCACGCCGTTCTTGAGCGGACAGTTAAAATCCACGCGCACCAGCACGGTTCTGCCGGCGACATCCATTTCCTTGACGGTTCGAAACATGCGGAGTCTCCTCGAAATCGAAAGCGGCTACCCTGCTGGCAGGGTAGCCGCGAGCGGATTAATTAGGCGTTGACAACCAGTTGACGACTGGACATGAAATTGATCAAGTCGCCCACCCGGTTGGAGTAACCCCACTCGTTGTCGTACCAGGTCACAACCTTGACCATCCGGCCCATGGCGCTGGTGGACATTCCATCAATTATGGAAGAGGCCGGGTGACCTTTGAAGTCCATGGAGACCAGGGGCTCGTCGGTGAAGGCCAGGATGCCTTTCATTTCACCTTCTGCTGCCGCCTTGAAGGCTTTGTTCAGATCCGCAGCGGTGATGTCTTTCTTGACGGTAGCCACGAAATCCACGATGGAAACGGTGGGGGTGGGAACGCGCATAGCCATGCCGTCGAACTTGCCTTTGAGTTCAGGAATGACCAGAGCTACCGCTTTGGCTGCCCCGGTGGTGGTGGGGATGATGTTGAGGGCCGCGGCCCGGGCCCGACGCGCATCGCTGTGAGGCAGGTCCAAGATTCTCTGGTCGTTGGTGTAGGCGTGAATGGTGGTCATGTAGGCCTGCTCGATGCCCCATCCGTCGTTCAACACCTTGGCCGCGGGGGCCAGGCAGTTGGTGGTGCAGGAAGCGTTGGAGATGATGTTGTGCTTCTCGGGATCGTAGTCGTTGTGGTTCACTCCCAGCACGATGGTGATGTCTTCGCCTTTGGCGGGAGCCGAGATCACGACTTTTCCGGCCCCGGCGGTGAGGTGCTTACTGGCCCCTTCCCGGTTGGTGAAGATCCCTGTGGATTCCAGGACCACGTCCACACCCAGCTCTTTCCAGGGCAGATTTTGAGGATCGCGTTCTTTGGTCACGCGGATATTTTTGCCGTTGATCACCAGGTTCTCACCGTCGGTTTCAACAGTGCCGTCAAAGCGACCGTAGTTGCTGTCGTACTTAAACAGGTGAGCGTTGGTGGCGGTGTCGACCAGGTCGTTGATACCCACCACTTCGATGCTCTTGTGGTTTTCCAGCATGGCCTTCAGGGCCTGGCGGCCGATACGACCGAATCCATTGATTGCGACTTTTGTGCTCATAAAACTTTCTTTCCCTCCAGGCGACCGTTCGTCTTTGTGGCAGAGCCACGGGCCGCTGATAGTCGGTGGGACACTTACCCTCCCCCACGCATGGCAAAACCTTTCTACAGCGTGGTAAACTGGGCGGAATGGGTCTACTCGAACATAGCGGCTTCCAAACCCTACAGTTCTTTCTCCTGATCGCGATCTGTCTGCGTCTTTTTTGGAGCCGTTCCATCACGATCCAGGTGGTGATAGCTTTTCTCACGCTGGGGGCCGGCGGTCTGGTGGCTCTGCAACTATGGGGAAAAAGCTTCCCGACTTTGCCACTTTTCGTGACCCCCTGGCGCATCTTCTTCACCCTTTTCGGAGCTGCCCTGCTGGGCGAGTTTCTCGAAGAATGGAGAGCCTCTCCCGGAGGCCACGCATTGGCTCACGCTCTCGGCACTATCACCGTCATCTTGGCAACTGGGCTGATCTGGCTCAACAACTGGGAGACAGTCTCGGCGCCAGCTCTGACCTTCGGGTTTCTGAGCCTGGGTTACTGCGCTAGGCACAATCGACTGGACAGGAGCCCGTGTGAGTGATCGGACCGAGCCAGACGAAGTGCATTTTGTTCAGGCGGACTCACACGGGCTCCTTCAGCGGGAGTTCGACTCCTCCTTGAGGAGGTGTATCCCCGCCCACTGCACCGTTCCGCCCCAGGCCAGACCGTAGACGAAGTTGACCAGCACGAAGAATCCGATAAAACTGTACTGGCGATCAGGCTCTGGGGGGTCAAGAAGTCGCGGCTCAGGGCCAACCCGGCCCAGGAGCAGACAAAGGCAGCCAGCGCGCTGATCCTGTCCATCTTCTTGCTCAAAATAAGGCAGGGGATGCTCAACAGCAGGTTGATAAACCCGGCCGCCGCAAACCTCATTAAGAGAATGGAGAGATACAGGTAGAGCAGGATCTCCCCTTGAGAATACGGCTCACCCAGGATCTCCAGCCCGACCATCACCAGCAGAAAGACCAGGCTACTGCCACAAAGCAAGGGAGAGAGGCTGGACCAGACGTTCGAGCGGACTCGATTCTCGGCCCGCCACTCCATGGCACTCGGCGCCCCCACGATCCCCACATAAAACGGTACCACGAACAATAAAGCGGCCACGACAAATAACATCGCAGGCCCCGCGAACGGGAGCAACACCATCAGGACCAGGTCCAAGCACAATCCCGCAACGACCGCTTCGACAAAAGGAGGGTTTTTCATGATGGCCCGCGTGGAGAAAGCGAAGGAGGGGGACGGCCTGGTGTTGGTCGACTCTTACAAAGGGGTTGTCGCGGAAATAGGGGTTGATGGTGGCGGACGAGTCGAGAGGATTGAGTCCGAAATGATCATCTCGATCGAGAAGGACGGTATCCCCTGGCTGATGGACGCGGACGATTACGATGTGGTTGTGAAGAAGCTGGAAGGGGTTGATTGGGTGGATACCGAGGACGGGATCGAAGCTCGGATCGATGAAGAGACGGTACTGAAGATGTTTTTTACGCAAGATCCACGGTTCTTTGTTTCAGCGTCGTTGGAGCGCTCGGAGTCGACTTCCAAAAGAGGGGCTCAACGATGATTGTCATTGATGAGTATGAGATCATCAGAACTCCGGAGAACACCTTGCTGTTGATAGTGACGTGTCCTTTTGAAAGGGAAGATGACAGCGAGAGCTTTCTCGAAAGACTGTACGAACAAGGTTTTTGGATTCGGAAAAAGGATGGCAAGAAGATTCATCTGGAGGTTGTCGAGGCTGAACTTGGGCTGACACTTCTGATTGAGATAGATCAAAGCCTAAATGAGGAAGAACTTCTTTGATTATCAGGGCTTGTTCCGTGTTTCAGACGCGAAGCGGCTGAAACCGGCAGGCGGGGGGTCTTGGGGGGCTGGCAAGCCCCCTCGGGGCCGAAGGCCCCGTAACCTCCGGAGCGGTAGCGACGGAGACCACCCAGGTAACTTGAGGCCGTTTCGGGGTGGACGTTACGGAGTGCTGGTCTAGTACCAATGGGGAGTTTCGCTCCGGGTTCTTCGGGGCACCCAACCCGGCCCCGTACCCAGGTTTCTGAACTCTTCGCCGTGGTCACCCGCGAGACGGCCGACGGTACTCCCGGGCTCGTTTGCACTAACGTGGACGCGATGAGCGATCAGGGCCTGGGGGCGCTAGAATGGGTAACCGAGCAGGATGGGGCATTTCCTCTGACAGTTCGCCTTTTGCCGCAAAAGGCGATCTCTTCCCCGCTACAAGTCCCGCCGACCACCAACGTGACTTTGAAGCCCGCGCCCAAACCCGGCCCCATCTTCGAGGCCCGAAGGGCCGCTATTTGTATTTACCTACTGACTTCTTAGGGGAGGATGCGTGGAGCGTTTGGCGTGAAACATTGGCACCAGGTTGTGAAACGTGTTGTTGCGGGTCTTCTGGAGGAGGGCGAGAATCGAGCTGGCATGGCGGGAAGAAACGACCCTTGCCCTTGTGCAAGTGGGAAGAAGTATAAGAAGTGCTGTTTGCCTCGGGCTGAGGAGCTGGAAGCTCGAGCCCGGCATCATGACCAGGTGAGAGAGCGGTGGAGCGAGCTGGTTTTCGCGATTCACGAGGAGTTGCGGGAGAGGTACCCCCGTGAGGCTTTGATGGCGTGGAGCGAGAGTTTCGGCTACCAACCCTTGGAAGAGGAAGAGATGCCGTTTTTGCTGGACTTCCTGGCTTTCTGTCACCCGCTTGAAGGCGGAAAGACGCCGGCGGAAATGTATTTCGGCGACGGAAGCCGTTTTGAAAGCGCTGAAGGCGAGATGATTTGGATGACCCGGCCTTACTCGCTTTACAAGGTGACGGAGCAGACGGGGCCGGATGAGTTTGTACTTAGTGATCTTCTACTGCGGAAAGATACACCATATCTGGTGAGGTCCGGTCGTGTTGACGAGGGGTTGACCGTCGGAGGTACCTTGTTTGGGAAGCTTGTCTCGGATGGTGATGCTTGGGTACCGGTTTCGGTTCATCCGAGATGTCTGCTTGGTAGGGGCGGAGATTGGGTAGCCGAGGAGTTTTTGGGACACCGCAAGAGCTGTCATTCTTCGACTTTGGAGAAGCCGAAGAATGCGAAGAAGATTTACTTGACCTGGATGGAGGCGGTGGAAGGTGGTCTTTCTCGGGAAGGGCCTCCGGAGATGGTGAACTTTGACGGGGAGCCAATCGCTTTGAGTCGTGATGTTTGGAGTTTTGATCCGAAGAGGCGGAGGTGGCTGGCTAAGGGACTTTCGCGCGTGGACGGGCTGAAAAAAGTGGGCGAGGATTCTTTTGTTTACGGGACGGAGGAGAGGCCCGTGATGGGGTTCGTGACGCTGAAGGAGAACGAGCTTTGGGTGGACTCGAACTCGTTTGAGCGAGTGGACCGGATTTCGGGCGCGGTCTGTGAGCAGTGTGGGGATCTTCTGACCTTTATGCGCGAAGTGGACCAGGAGGAAATCATGGCCTCGATGCCGCCGAGAAAAGGGCCCTCGATAGATGAGCCGATCGAGAAGATGGGCGGTCGGACGATGCGGGAGCTGCTGGAAGACCCGGATGTTCGGGCGCAGTTGGAAGCTCAGTTGCCTGAAGGGGTGAGCTTTGACCATCTGCTGACTTAGGTTGGGCGGCGAAGCGAGAGTGTCCCAGGAGCTGTGGAATTTCGAGTCCGAAATGCCAGCTAGTGATAATTTGCCCCCTCACTCTCGAGATCCCTCCAGCGGGTAGGTCTGGAGCGGAGGTCCGTAGGGCCGTAGTGG
>JBAYRN010000020.1:0-62351 GCA_041676625.1 Vulcanimicrobiota bacterium | reverse complement strand
TTCCACCTCCTGAAGCGAAATTTTCCTCAAATAGGTCCACTATTCCACAGAAAATTCCACTCCAGGAGGAGAAAAATGTCCTGCGTTTGGCTCGGAATGCCAAATGTCCACAGGCCCTAGTGCCTAATCCAGCATCTTCATCCGAACGACCTCATTGAGGGCTGACTGACCCTTCATCTTGAGTCGACCCTCTTCATCGTAGATCTCAAAAGCTGGCACCTCGGTGAGTTTGAACTGTTTGGCCACCGCTGAGTTCAAGGCCTTGACGTTGATGACGTGAAGCACGGTGTCTTTGTCGCCCTGCCAATCCTCGAGCTTCTCCTTGTAGCGCATGGACGTTTTGTTCCAGCGGGCGTAGAAGAAGACCACATTGACCTTGTCAGCCACCAGGTGTTTGGAGAGGCTGACCCGTTCTCCCGGTTCGTTGAGGTCGGGGCCGGCCAGGCTCGGGGCGGCCAACCACAAAGTCAAGAAGAGCGAGGCCAGGAAAAGCAGGCGAGGAACTCTGCCGAGGAACCCGAAGCTCTGGGCATGGAACGACGCGCTCTCAGTCGACGGAGAGCTCCCATAAAGCGAATCTACGCGGCCGATATCGTGGGTGAGGCCGACGTGCAGCACTGCCTGGTTCATATTCACGACCTGAGTGAAGGGGGGATGCGAGTTCATACTGAGTATAACTTCCCTTCCGACTCCGCGGTTTCCCTCCGCCTGCATCTGGGTGAGCCGATCGATGTGACCGTTCGCCAGGTCTGGGAGAAACCGCTGATGGGAGGGATGAACGTGTACGGACTCCAGTTCGACGCCCTGGCCGAGCCCTCTCGAGTCAAACTGAAGAACTTCCTGGAGCAGAATTTTCAAGAGAATCGCCGCAAGTCGTTTCGCCTGGAGCGGATCCTGGTGGTGGAGTTGGAACTGGACAAGGAGACCTCTCGGTTCGGGGTCTTTACTCTAGACATGTCCAGTTCAGGGATGCGGATCAATCATGAAGAGCCGCTGCCCGAGGGTCGAGAACTCATCTTCCGAATCTTGCTGGAGCCTGGAATGGACCCGGTACCGGTGAGAGCCCGCGTCAGTTGGCAGAAAGAAAACGCCTTCGGCCATTTCCTCATCGGGCTACAGTTTTCCGAAGTCAGTGACGAAGCCAGAGAACGGATCGAGAACTACATCCTGGCCACCGCCAAAAAAGCTACCGGCACCGATTCCGGCTTTCTTTCAAACTAGAAACGGTTGATGCTCTGCACCCAGAAGCGGGGCCTGGCTAACTGGTCGAAGGCCGTGCGCAGCAAGAACTGAGGGCTCAGACGCCACTCAATACCGAATAGGTTTTCGTTGAGCCCGTTGTCTCGGATGATCCTGGTGACGGTGAGCAAAAAGCGGTCATTGGGGTCCAGGGCCTTGGCTATCTTGATGGCGTAAGTTGCAGGCGGTATGTAGTCAAAGGATAGTTCAGAGAGGAAAAATGTGCTGGCGATCTGCTCGGTCAGGCGGTTGGTCAACATTCCGGACAGAAAAGAAACTCCCGTCGTACCGAGCGTTCCCAGGGCACCCGAGCTTTGATTCGGATCCTGCTGGCCGGTCAAAGACGAGGGCAATCCTCCCAGCACTGCGATGCGGGAGAGTTCGGCCTGGGGAAGCGGTGGGTCGGAGTACAGGTCCAGGGTAAAAGTGTCCGGGTAGCGCCCGTTGGCCCGTGCGGTAATCCGGTAGCCACCGAGATCGGCCACCGCCTCGACCTCTTCTAAACGAGGGACAAAAGGCCCGTCGAACACGGCCACGCCCTGGCGTACTCGAAAGGAAGCGTCGTAAAAAGGGATGCGGATGGTTCCCCGGCTCAAAGCGACCTCACCATAAACCTTGGCCACCCCGTCGAAGGCTCGTACCTGCAGGTCTCCCACCGCTCGCACCCTGGAATTCAAGGCGTTCACGAAGAACTCGCTGCCCAGCGAAAGATCCAAAGAGACATCGAAGGGGACTCGTGGCCCCTCGGGTGGCGGCTCTCGACGGCGACGACGACGCCCCCGCTCCTCCTCTTCTTCCTCTTCCTCGGAAGCAGTGGCCGAGTCGTCTGAGAGAGAGCCCATAGGAATGTGGAAATCACCGGCCGGAAAAACCATCAGCCCGGTCAACTCCGGTCTCAAGGCGGGCTGCCCGCCCGACTGGATCTCCCGACCGCTGAGCTCCAGGTTCATATCCATTCGCCCCACGTAAAGTTCGGGAATCCGGATGGGAAGATTTTGCCCGGTCATCTGCAAATTCAGCAAGGTTGGAGCCATTCCGGCAAGCTCCGCAACTCCTCCCGCGAAGAACGGCTGGCCGCCCAGCGTACCGGCGAACTGATGGAGGTTGAAGCGAGTCAGAAGTCCACTGGAAGAAGCTTGAAGGGCCGGAGAAGGCACCGCTTCTTCCCGAGTGATCCGGATCAGCTCGGCATCCAGGTTCAGGCTCTCAAACCGGCCGTATCGCTCCGACACGAAGCTCCCGTTCTCCAGCTTCGCGTGTCCCTCAAACTCCGGTCTGCGCAGCGTACCCGTGGCAGCGATCTCACCGACCAGCGTGCCGCTGGTGATATCCTCACCCGGAACGATATCGGACAGAATAGCCAGGTTCTTATCGATCAAATGAGCGATGAGGTTGACGGGACTGTCCAGCGAAATGCTGAGATTCTTGGCAAAGAGTTCCAGGCGCCCGGGGTTGGGGTCGGAATCCTTGACCCAATAAATGGTAGCGTCGCCATCGATCTTTGCTCCGTGGGAGGTGACGTCGTCGTCGGCGAAGGTCACCGTTATGCCCTCATCGACCTCTTCTCCCACCACGATCTGATAGGCCCCGTCCTGCTCGAAAGCTGTGAGTGAGCCCTCCACGTCCATTCCCTTGACCGGGCCCAATCCGAAATCGGTGACTTCTCCTTGAACCGAAAGCCGGGGCGAAGGAAGCACGCCGGCCAGATTGACATCGAGAAAGTCGACCATCCCGGAAAGCGGCAAATTTGGTAAGAGAAAGTCAAGATTGGCCAGGGGAATGTCCTCGGCATCCACCACGAAGTGGCTCTCCGGCGCGGTACCCGGCAGTCTGGTGACGGCCAATCGTCCCGCGGCTTGCATCACCCCTTCTCGGACCTGATTGTAACGAGGTCGCGGGGGTTCGTCCTCCTCGGTATTCTCGGTGAGGGGTTCAGGGGGTATCTCTTCCTGGCGGGTAAATCCCACTTCAATATCCCTGAGATTGAGATACCCGGCCGTTCCTTCTCTCTGGTAAAGCACGGTAGCTGGATGATTCAAGCCGAACCCGGTGCGCTCACCGCGAGGCCCACTCTGAAACGAGAGTTCCTCGAAAGCCATCTCGTAACGAGGTAGGCTCCCTCCTGCGTTCTTCTGGTGGTCCCGCCACCACTGGCCTTCCAGGTTCATCCCGAAGCTGGTGGAGAGGTCGAGCCCCCTGGTTCTTCTCCCTAGAAGCCTGGATAGTTCTCGGGTGTTGAGGCTTTCCACTCGTAGAGTCAAGGGCTCGCCGCCCCGTCCGAAGTCCGGGCCATAGGGTGAAGCAAAGTATTCGGCCACCGAGTGGAAGGTCTTGAAGTTCGAGAGACCCCCGGTCGGCAGATTGACCGCTCCCCCCACGGTCATCTTGAGACCGTCGGCAGCCCTCTGGAAGCGAAAACCCTCGGCGGGCAGTTGCAGAAAAATCCCATCATCGGACGGAGCGAACGTCAACCCTTCTATAAGGTTGGGAACATCCTGCTCATCGAAGATCCCCAGGGTAAGCCTCTCGATCGCGACCTGGCGTTCGCGCCCTCCGATAAATCGAGGGTTCCAGAGCAGATTTTCGGCCCGGAAACCAACCTCGGCACGCGGAGCTGCCGGAAACGTCCCACCCAATTTGATCACCAGGTCTCCATGGCCCTTGACCCCGGCCAGGACCGGTTCAAAACGGGCCATCTTGGAAAGCTCGATGTCGTCGGCCACGATGGCTCCCTCGAGTTGGCCACCGCTGCGCCTCTTAAGAGAACCCGTGATCTCGATCCCGGGGGCCACCAGGCCCAGTTCGGGGATACGGATCTCTCCGTCTTGAGAGCTAAAATCTAGGAAAGCTGAATTGATGCTATAAGGTTCATCCGCCACCATGATTCCGCCCCGCAGGAGCCGAACCATTCCGGCCACGGAAGGCTGGGCCAGGGTACCCCAGAGGTGCAACGAATCCGTGGCGATCCGCCCACTGGGAACGAATCGTGCAAACTCGGCGGGGGCGAAAAAGGCCAAAAAGGAAGGTGAAAAGCCCTGAGTTTTCAGTCTTACGTCAAAGGTCTGGTCGGACTTAAGGTTGCCGGATACTCCCAGCAGCCCGTCTCCAGGAATTTCTGGCGACTCTTGCAGTAGTCGCCTATCAAACGGGTTCTCGGCCACGGTAAGGCTGGGAACCTCCACGATCCTCTTACCGAGCGCCATGCGACCGCTCATTCCCATGGTGAGTCTCTGTTGATGGGCATTCTCCAGCATGAGCCAGGGCAGATGGAAGCCTGCTTCCACCTTCGGATCCCCGAGCGTACCCAGCACGCGACCGCCCATGGTTCCATAGCCACTGACCAGCGAAAACGGCAGCGGACCTTCCATCAAGCGGGAAAAAGGTGCGTCCTCCAAGCCTGCTGCTTGCAGGTGGTACTTCATGTCGAGTGCACCGGTTCCTAGATTGGCGGTTCCTGCTACCACCGCACTGCGACCCACCGGGAAGGGGGACTCCTCGATCACGACCTTTTCCAACGGCCCGGCCATGAGGGGACCGAAGAAACTGTATGCGGCACCGCTATAGGTGACCATCGGGTAGAAAGTGGTCTCTCGTCCGGCGTCGGGTGCCGAGAGCAGCGTTGGTTGAACGCGCAAGGTGTTACCGGAAAGGTTGGCTGCCCCGAACAGATTGAGAGGCCCCAACCCGGCCAACTGTGGTCCACCCAGCTGACCGGTGTAGTCGAAATTCATGCTGGTGGGGGTGCCGTCGGCCACCACCACTGTCTCGACCTCCACACCGTCCTGCGTTCCATCGATCCAGGCTACCCCCGAGAGACGCCCGCTAGAACGCCTGATTCCACTGAGGGCTGCTTTCCCCCGGTGAGATTGGGCAATCCCGTAAACACCAACGTCTCCGTCTATCCGTCCCTCCACAGAGGCGGTCAGGTTGGCCGACTCGCCGGCCATTCCCAGAGCCGCCAGATCGAAGTTGGGGCTACTAACCGAAGCCTTCAGGGCCGAGTTTCTAGTGTCGTAAACCCCCGCCAATTCCACCTCCGAGCCCCGAAACAGACTGCTAGCCCAGGGAATCACGACCTGGCTCCCGTCGTAATAAGCCTCTCCCCGGGCCTCGGAGAGCGCCAAATCACCTGATTGGAACTGTCCGGAGGTGAGAACCGCCTGCGCTTCTACTCTGGGTGTCTCCCCGGACAGATCGGCCTCGACCAGAGCCTGACCGGAGAAGTGTCCCGAGACACCCTGCAACCCTGGCACATCCTCGGTCCGAAAATCGAGGGCCGAGAGGAGGCCTGAAAACTGCCTGGTATCAGTCTCGTAAGAGCCGACCTCGAGGTTCACCACGCTGGAACCCGAACTGGCTTGGCCCTCGTACAACATGAGATCGTCCCCGGAGAAGATGAACTTGCCCTGGGCCCGGCTCAGTCCCTGAGCCCACTCTCCGAGCCCCGTGGCGCTGCCCTGTCCGAAGACCGTGGGGTTGCTCGGATCGCCCAGGACTCGGACGGTGAAGTCGGCACTCTGGGCCAGTCCTGGCATGACCACATCGGGTCGAGTATCGTCGCCGTGGAGTTCAAAAAGTACTCGAATCTCGTCGCCTAAAAAGACCCAGCCTTCTCCCTTGAGATTTCCGGCCGAGGTGGTGGCCAAAATTTGGGGCAAGTAGAGGAGGTCATCCGCCTTGAGAAAGTCGGCCTGAGCGACCTGAACTTTCTGGTCCTGGGCTTCTAAATCGTAGCCGTAGAGCGATCCTGAAAGTAGCAGGTTCTCCAGATCCCCAGAGGCTCTCACCACGGCCCGTGCCTCACCCGACACCGGTAGAGGGTCGGCCAGCAGCGAATTCAGTTTGGACAGGAGAAACCTTTCGGTAGAGACCACCCCGTCGACCTCGCTACCGGCGCCGATCCCGGCCTTCCCGGAAATCTCAAACCCGATATCGGCGAAACGTCCCTGAAAAGATTGGGTGGAGACATCGGAGCCCAGCAACTGGGCCTGACCGTCCAGTTCGGTGAAGGAAGCAGGCATACCCGGAGCCCGGAAGGCGCCCTGCGACAAGGTGAGTTCGCCCAGCATGAAGGCATCGGCCAGCACCTCGGTCCAATTGATCCCCTCACCGGAGACCCTGATCGATCCGTCGACCACTCCCCGCACATAGGTCAGACCGGGCCCGAAACCCGGAAATCCGGTAAACGGCTCGAGGTGGAAATTGTCGAGCAGGGCCGTGACCACCAGTTGAGGGCGTTCCAGGGCGACCCACCCACTCAATCCGAACAGGCTCTCCTGGTCTCCGTTGGGGTTACCGGCGGTCTCGAACTGCACCGTCTTTCCGTCCTCCAGACGAAAGCTGCCTGTCCAATTGGAGAGTTCGTAAAGAAAACCCGAGTCCCGGCGATCGTGGTAGAGGATCCATCCGTCTTCCAGTTCCACCCGGGTGCGAATGGCTGTCACATCTAGAGTGGGCCTATCGGAAGCCGCCGATAGCAGACTGAGAAGATTAACGTTTCCGTGCTGGTCCACAGTCACTCGTAGTCCGGGCTTTCGCACCCTGACCACGGTTACGCTCTTGTACCAATCCCGTCTGGCCAGATTGCGAAGACCGATGTTTAAGAAGATTTCAGAAGCTTCGAACACCGGTTCGCGGGAACTCAAGGTCCAGCGCACGTCTTTTAGAGTCACCCCTCCCAGGGAGGGGCTGAAGCGGCTAACCCGGAGGTCCCCCGGAACTCCCCGGACGGCATCGCGAAAAAGCGCCTGGGCGACCGAGTCGAAGAAGAGAAGAATGAGCAGCAAAGCGGCCAGAGCGAGAACCAATACCAAGGGTATAACTCGCTTCATTATAAATATGGCCAGGCTGCGGAATTTCATTCTCTAAACTGTCGACAAAAATTCAACATTCCCCCAACAGGTTGGCCTTCCTGTCCCGTGATGAACTACACCCCGCCTATCACTTGGAATTGGTTTTACCCATTCCCAGGGTATAACATTCCAGAAGCCCGAAGGATTTGCTTAAATTCCAAAGATTCGGGGTCTGTTAGGCGTGTACCGGCTTTTCCAGCCGTTGAATGTCGGCGCCCAGAGAGCGAAGCCGCTTTTCTAAATTTTGATAACCCCGGTCGATAAAGTGGATCCCGGAGATCAGAGTCTCACCCTTGGCGGCCATTCCAGCTAGCACCAGAGCGGCTCCAGCCCGCAAATCGGGAGCGTCGACGGGGGCTCCACTATACTGCTTGACCCCGCGGATAAAAACCTGGCGGTCGGAGACTCGCAAGCTCGCTCCCAACCGCACCAACTCCATGGCGTACATGAAACGCCCCGAAAAAATAGTTTCATTGAGCAAACTGGCGCCGTCGGCCAGGCCTAACATTGCCACCAACTGGGGGTGCATATCGGTAGGGAAACCTGGATGAGGGGCGGTTGCAACCTCCACCGGTTGAATAGGGCGTACGGCTCGAACTGTGACGTAGTCCTCTCCTACCTCGACATCCTGGCCCGCCTCTTTTAAGACACCGATCAGAGCCCCAATGTCTTCGGGTCGGCAATCGTTGACCGTGACTTCGCCCCCGGTCATCACAGCGGCGATGAGAAAGGTCCCTGCTTCGATGCGATCCGGCATGACGGAGTACTCACAGCCGTGCATCTCGCTGACTCCCTGGACCCTTAGCTGAGAAGTGCCCTGGCCTGTGATCCTTGCCCCCATGGCCACCAGAAAATCAGCCAGGTCCACGATCTCGGGCTCCTTGGCGCAGTTCTCCAGAATCGTTTCACCTTCGGCCATGACAGCGGCCATCAGACAATTCTTGGTGGCTCCCACAGAAACCTTAGGAAAAACGATCCGCCCCCCAACCAGCTTGGAGGCCCGAGCGTGCACGACCCCGTGATCAGTGGTCACGGTAGCACCCAACTTCTTGAAACCCATCAAATGCAGGTCGACCGGTCTCGGCCCCAGCCGACAGCCACCGGGCAGAGCGATGTGGGCTTCTCCGTAGCGGGCCAGTAAAGGTCCGGCCACGTCGAAGCTAGCGTTCATCTGACGAACCAACTCTTCGGGTGCGGTGGTGATGACCGAAGAAGTGTCCAGGTCAAGTTCCTCTTCGCTCACCCAATCATACTTCACGCCCATGCCCTGAAGAATCCCCAGCATGGTGTGCACATCGCTGATGCTGGGCACACGCTTTAATTTAACCTTGCCCCTGGCCAAAACCGCGGCCGCCAAAATCGGTAAGCAAGCGTTCTTGGCGCCGCTGCAATTCAGGCTGCCTTTGAGAGGAGTGGGACCCTTGACAAGGATACGGGACATTATAATCCTTCTGCCCTCAACTTCGCTTCCAGTTCCACCTTCTTGGCCCGAATCCGGTCATCTCCGGGAGAAGCGTTGAGCTGTTTCTGAACTTCTGCTAGTTCCTCTCGAAGGGCCTTGAAGTCCAGTTCATCGAGGGAAAGGGCAAAGTCCACGAGGCAGACCACCCGATTCTCAGCGATGGTGGCAAAACCCTCACCGGTAGAGAGAACCTTACGCGCCCCCCCCTGCACCGTGGTGGTGAGTCCCGGACTTAGCATCGTCAGAAGGGGAGCGTGCCCTCCCAGAACGGCCATCTCGCCTTCGATACCAGGCAGGATGATCTCTTCGCAAGTCCCTTGAAACTTGGTCTCCACCGGGGTCACAATTTCTACCGAAAAGTCCTTGGTGTACACAGAAAAGACCTATGCCCCTACTTCGTAGCCAAGCTTTTTGGCGTTTTCCAGGACTTCGTCTACCCCACCGCACATATAAAACGCTTGCTCCGGCAGGTGGTCGAGTTTGCCCTCCACCACTTCTTTGAAAGACTTGATGGTGTCGGTGAGCGGCACGTACTTTCCAGGACGTCCGGTGAACACCTCGGCCACGTTGAAGGGTTGGGAGAGAAACCGTTGCAACCGACGAGCACGACCTACAACTTGGCGGTCTTCCTCGGACAGTTCTTCCACACCCAGAATGGCGATGATATCTTGCAGGTCCTTGTAGCGTTGCAGGGTCTCTTGAACCTGCCGGGCCACTCCGTAATGCTCGTCTCCGATAAAACGCGGCTCCAGCAGCCTGGAGGTGGAGGCCAGGGGATCTACCGCCGGGTAGATCCCCATCTCGGAGATCGACCGGGACAGTACCGTGGTGGCATCCAGGTGGGTAAAGGTCGTAGCCACCGCCGGGTCAGTGATGTCGTCGGCCGGCACGTAGATGGCCTGAACCGCTGTGATGGAGCCCTTGCTGGTGGAGGTAATTCGCTCTTCCAGTTGGCCAACCTCGGTCGACAGGGTGGGTTGATACCCTACCGCCGACGGCATCCGACCCAGCAGGGCGGAGACCTCGGCTCCGGCCAGTACGAAGCGGAAGATGTTATCCACGAAGAAAAGTACGTCCTGGCCGGCCACGTCACGGAAGTATTCGGCCATAGTCACACCGGTAAAGGCGATCCGAAACCGTACCCCCGGCGGCTCATCCATCTGACCGAAGCAGAGTGCGGTGTTCTTAATGACCCCGGACTCTTTCATCTCTTCCCAGAGGTCGTTACCTTCCCGAGTTCTCTCACCCACTCCAGCGAACACCGAAAATCCACCGTGTTCTTTAGCGATGTTGTGAATCAACTCTTGAATCAGTACGGTCTTGCCCACCCCGGCACCACCGAACAGACCGGTCTTACCACCCTTGGAATAAGGGGCCAGCAGGTCGATCACCTTGATTCCGGTTTCATTGACCTTCTGAGTAGGGGTCTGCTCGGACAGGGGAGGGGCGTTTCGGATGATGGGATAGCGCGTGTCGGTCACGACCTGCTCTCCGCCGTCGATAACCCGGCCTAAAACGTTGAACATCCGTCCCAGGGTGGCGTCACCCACCGGAACAGTGATGGGAGAGCCGGTATTCGTCACCGGCATACCACGACGCAAGCCGTCGGTGGTACCCATGGCCAGACAGCGCACCCGGTTGTTTCCGAGTTCCACCATCACCTCCAGGTAAAGCTCCCGGTCGTACTCGGGAATGTCGTCACCGGTGTAGGCCCGGAACACTTCCCTCTTTACCACCACGGCGCTGTAAAGATTGGGCAGGTGACCCGGGGGGAATTCGATATCCACAACGGATCCCAAAATTTGGACGATCTTTCCTGTACCTTCAGCCATCTTTCCTCCTCAAGCCCGACCGGCTCGGTCTGACTCGCAATTACTTATTAAATTTCTCGCCTCGGGACCAGGCCCCGAAGACTCTAGTTTTACTTTGAAGCCGCCAGGGCTTCGGCACCACTACAGATCTCCAGGATCTCGGTGGTGATCGCTTCTTGACGCAACCGGAAGAACTGCAGGGTCAGTTCATCGGCCAATTTGTCCGCGTTGTCGGTCGCATTACTCATAGCTTTTAAGCGAGCAGCCAGTTCCGCCACCTTGGCTTCCATCATAATCCTGAAGATCACGTTGCGAACGTAACGTGGGAGTAAGACGTTGAGAGCAGCGTCTGCCGATGGCTCGAACTCATACGGAATGGCACCGGCCTCCTGATCCAGCCCTTCTTTTTGCAAGGGCAAGATCACCTCTCTCACCGGCTCCTGGGTCATGCTGGAAACAGCCTGGGTATAATACACCACGACCTGGTCCACCTCACCCGAAACGAACCAGTCGGTGAGCAGATTGGCATACTCTTGAGCCAATTCGAACTCCGGTTCCCAGTTGATCTTCAGCTCATCGGGTTCCACCCCCCGGCGGGCCAGATACTTCACGACCTTGGAGCCGATCGTAACCAACTTATGGGGGGGAGTCTCGTCCAGCTCCTTCCAGGCCATCTTCAACAAGTTGTTGTTGTAGGCACCGCACAGACCTTTGTCTGAAGAGACCACCAGGATGGCCACGTTTTCCACCGGGCGGACTTCCATGAGAGGATGCAGCACTTCATCCATTCCGGACGTCAGGTCGAAGACCACCTCTTTCAGCTTATCCGCGTAGGGGCGGGCAGCCTTGAGAAGGTCTTCGGCTTTGCGGATGCGGGAGGCCGCGACCATCTTCATGGCCTTGGTTATCTGTTGGATATTCCGAACAGATTTGATGCGGTTCTTTATGTCCTTAAGACTCGACATCGATTATCTTCCTAACCTTTGCGGGTCGACAGGAACTCCTCCTTGAAAGCTTTGATCGCGGCTTCCAGTTTGGCGGTCACGTCGTCGTCCAGAGACTTCTTCTCTTTGATTGTGGCGTGGATATCGGAATGATTGGCTTTCACGAAATCGTGAAACCCGTTTTCGAACTCCTTGATATCTTCCTCGGCGATATCGTCCATGTGCCCCTGGGTAGCGGCGAACAGGATCGACACCTGGAGTTCTACGGGCATGACGTCGAACTGCTTCTGCTTCAGGATTTCGGTAATCCGGGCTCCCCGGGCCAGCTGCTCCCGGCTTTGCTTATCCAGCTCGTCGGCCGACAGCTTGGCGTAAGCGGCCAGCGCCCGGTATTGGGCCAAGTCCAAACGCAGGGGGCCAGCCACTTTTTTCATAGCCTTGATCTGCGCCGAGCCACCCACCCGAGAAACCGAGATGCCCACGTCCACAGCCGGGCGGATACCTTGATAAAACAGATCGTTATCCAGGAAGATCTGCCCATCGGTGATGGAGATCACGTTGGTGGGAATATAAGCCGACACGTCGCCCAACTGGGTCTCAATGATCGGTAGCGCGGTCATGGAACCGCTGCCCAGATCCTTGTGTAGCTTGGCTGCTCTTTCCAGCAGTCGTGAGTGCAGGAAAAAGACGTCTCCCGGATAGGCTTCCCGTCCCGGAGGGCGACGCAGCAGCAAAGAGATCTCGCGATAAGCGTTGGCGTGCTTGGTGAGGTCATCGTAGACGATGAGCACGTGCTTGCCCGCGTACATCAACTGTTCAGCGATGGCACAACCGGTATAAGGAGCCAGATACAGCATGGAGGGCGACTCGTTGGCACTGGCCGAGACGATGCAGGTCTTGCCTTCAAGAGCACCCGCCTCACGCAGGTTGTCCACCACGGCCGCCACGTTATTGGTCTTTTGACCGATGGCCACGTAGACGCAGTAAACATCGGTGTCACGCTGATTCACGATGGCATCCACCGCGATGGCGGTCTTACCGGTTTGCCGGTCTCCGATGATCAATTCCCGTTGACCCCGGCCGATGGGGATCAGAGCATCCACCGCCTTGATTCCGGTTTGTAGAGGTTCGTGTACGCTGTGCCGTTCGGGTACGGTGGGCGCGGTAAACTCGATGGTACGAGTTTCCGAGGTCTCGATCGGACCGAGACCGTCGATGGGATTGCCCAGGGCGTCGATCACCCGACCCAGCAAAGCCTCTCCCACCGGCACCTCGGCGATCTTGCCGGTGCTCTCCACCCGGTCGCCCTCTTTGATCGCGGAGTCGTCCCCCATAATCACGGCGCCGATGGTATCCTCTTCGAGGTTCATCGCGATACCCAACTCGCCGTTAGCAAAAGCCAACAACTCACCGGCTCGGGCGTCACGCAAGCCGTACACGGTTGCGATGTTGTCTCCTACTTGAACGACAGTTCCGTAAGGCTGGTCCTTGACCTTGGGATCGTAACCCTCAATCTCTCTAACCAGAATGTCACTGATCTCTTCGGCACGAATCGCCATTCTAATCCTCCATTAAATCACTCAACCCGAGAGAGGCGCTCTTCGACCTCTCGGAGTTGATGACGAAAACTTGTATCGATCACTCGATCACCCACGGTGACGACCATCCCGGCCAACAACTCGGGTTCGACCTCTTCGGTCATTTGCACGGTCTTGCCGGAGAATGCCGCGAGACTTTTCTCCAGATCCTTGCGAATAGACGCGGTGAGCGGCTTGGCCGACCTTACGTGACAAGCCACTTCACCTCTGCGTTCTCTGAGACGCTCCTGAAAGACGGTCAGAATCGTTTCGACATACTCTTCCCGTTTTTTATCCACCAACACGTACAGAAAATGCAAGACCGTAGCCGAGATCTCTTTTTCAAAGACCCCCTTCATCACGGCTTGCTTCTTTGTACTGGGCACGGTCGGAGACTCCATGGCAAGTCGCAAGCCATCATGCTCACGCATGGTGGTAGCCACCAGTTCCAGATCTTTTTCCAGCTTATCCAATCCACCGGCCTTGGCCTCGAGAGACAGCAGGGCATCGGCGTATCTTTGGGCGACAGCCTTAAGAAGCATGAAGCTCTCCTATCTCTTTGATGGCAGCAGCCAGTATCTTGTTCTGGGCATTGGAATCCAGAGCTTCCTTCAGGAAGGCTTCCGCTCGCGAGACGGCCCCACCAGCCAATTGAGATCGCACCCTGGCTTCCGCCTCCCGCTTGATCGACTTGGCCTCGGCCTCGGCCTTTTCGCGAATATATCGCTCCTCGGCAAGAGACCGCTCTTCCATCTTCTGCTTGGCCTGAGCCAGCGAGCGTTCCGAGCTAGCCTTGACTTCCCCGATCATCTCGTCGACCTTGCCAAATTTCTCCTGAAAGTCAGCCTTAGTCGCTTCAGCATCCTTGGCGATCTGGTCGATCTCTTTCAAACGGAGGGCCACCCGTTGCTCTCGCAATCGGACCGCCTCCTGCATGGGGACGATGACCACCAACCGAAACAGAATAAACATGATCCCGAAGTTGGCCAGCGAAACCAGCCAATCAAAGACCTGAGAACCTGTCATACTCACGAGGCACCTCCCATCCTGGCTGCGATCTCCTGGCCCTCAGACGAGCCGAGCGAAGCCGTCAGCAACCTGGCGGCGATCGCCCGGGCCACTTCCGTGGACTGAGCCTCAAGAGTCTGTTCAGCTTCGGCGAGAGCGGCGTTTGCCTCATCTCGAGCAGCCTGCAAAACCCTGGCAGCTTCGGCGCGCGCTTCTTCAACGCGCGACTTCCGCTCAGCCTCTGCTTCATCGGTCGCCTTCTGGAGCGCCAACTGGCCTTCAGCCCGGGCCGCACGCACTTTTTCCTCATAGTCGCTCTTCAAGCGTCGCGCTTCTGCGGCTGCATCTTCCGCGGCCGCCAAACTACCGGAGATCTTCTTATCCCGGAGATTGCGAATCTCCATGATGGGTTGATACACCAGAAAATTCAGTGAGAAGTGCAGCACAAAAAACAGAGCGCCCTGGCACAGAAAAGTCGTGAGATCAAAGTCCAGGCTTGAAAGCACTTTTAAGACGACATCCATACTCGACTCCTAAAAGATTGACTAACCGACTTCTATCCTACGTTTCCGCTCAAGATAAAAGCGATGACCAGAGCATAGATAGAGAGAGCCTCAATAAACGCCAGACCAACGATCATATTGTTCTTAACTTTCGGCTCAGCTTCCGGATTGCGACCGATCGCCTCCATAGCTTTGCCCACACCGTTTCCGAGACCCAGACCGGGACCGAGGGTACCGATACTGATAGCCAATCCCGCACCCAGTGCGATCATCCCCGAAGACGATGCAGCAGCCCCGTCTTGTGCCAGCGCAGGCAGTACCAGCACCAGCATCATCCAACAAACCTTAGAAAAATGTCCGTAGAGACCTTTCATCTTTTTTCCTCCTTTAGAGTTCAATCTAGTAGATATCCTAGTGATCATCGGCCACGGCGTGAGCGATGTACACCAAACTTAAAATCATAAAGACCATAGCCTGAATAAAACCTGCCAGCGCACCCAAGCACGTGGCGAAGATCGAGGCTCCCCAGATCAGCCCGGCCAAAGCCAGGTACCCGGGACCTCCCAACAGACTACCAGTCTTAAACATGGTGAGCGAGTTATTGAGAAAAGTGCCGAGAACCCCCAGCAGATTCACCTTCACCTGGTGCTCACCAGAGATATTTCCGAACAGTCGAATCGAGAGCGAGAGAATCCTGGCTACCTCTTCAACGATATTCAAACACAAAAACAGAAAGAAGAGGGGAATCACCAGCAACTTCATGGGCCCCTCCAGCGAGTTAGCCAACATGGGTGTAGGCTGCCAGAAGTGAGCTATCCAATCCCACAGACCGGCCAGTCCGCCGGAGGAATGGTGGTGATGCTCATCACCCTCATGATCGTGAGCGTGCCCCTGAGACGAGGGGAAGATCCTCTTCTTTAGCCCATACAGATTGAAGGCAAAGAAGGAGATAACAGCCAGGGCCAGGGTGGTATTAAAAGACACCGTCGGGGCCTCGTAGGCCAGATGAGGAGCGTGATGCTCTTCACTTTCTCCGTCGGCGGAATCGGCGTGATGAACATCCGCTACGTGATGCTCCTGGTGCAGCGAAAACACCGGCAAAGGCAGCAAACCGCTCCAGTTACTCATCAAGACAAACAAGAAAAGTGACATCAAGAACGGCACGTACTGCCGACCGGCGGAGCCGATCATATCCCGGCACATTCCATCGATCCAGTCGAAGACGTGCTCAAAGGCAGCACCGATCCCTCGGGGAACGATCCCGATCTGGCCTCGTGCAAAAACCCCGAGCAATATCAGGACAAACACCACGATAACTGTGGAGCCCACGATCAATTTATCGTGAAGGTCGAAAGGCTCCCCCGATGCCGCTGCTAACAGCAAAGTTGCTAATGTCATGAATTGTCATTCTCCTCGTTCTGCTGGCTACGCCAGGTGCGATACCTGCACACATAGGTTGCCATCAGGATCCCGGCACACAGCGGGAACGGAGCAAGGCTTGCTCCCCTAATCAGAAGAATTCCTGCTAGAAAAATAAAAAGATGTCGGAACGCTCCGGCGATGACGACTTGTTTACGAATACCAGTGTTTTCGCCCTTGGAAACGGCTTCTTCCAGGGCCCGAACGAACATCCGATAGTTCAATACACCCAGTCCGTAACCGGCACAAAAAGACAAAATATCCATAAAGAGGGGGGGCATAACTTTTGAATTTTCTAACCGTTCTTATTCGGATTTCATCAGTGGCTTCATCAGCTTCGCCCCCGCGAACCCCGCGGTGACCAACCCCAGAAGAACTCCGAGCAACTGAAATATTCGGTACCCGGTCTGATCGACGAGATACTCTCCTATCAAGAGCCCGGCGATAAGACACCCCGCCAAAACAAACCCCAAACTGGCGACCAGGGCCAGCCCTCGCGCAAAGTTTTTGTCGCCCTTCGATCCAGGCTCTTTAACCTTCTGCAGCCGGTCTTCAAGCTGCTGAAGGTCCGCCTCGGAATCCTCCAGGAGCTTCTCATCCATACGACCCTTATGCCCCGACGGTCTCGCGGAGAAACTCGCCGGGCCTGCTACCGACCCCTCGGATCTCGTGCAGGAGAGCCTCCACCGTACGCCGAGCCGCTTCCCCATCTCCATACGGAGAGGCTACCTGACTCATGGCCCGATAGGCCGCCTGGTCGGTCCACAACTGAGAGGCTCGGGCAACGATCTTTTCGAAATCCGTGCCCATCAGCTCGGCCACCCCGGCGTACACCCCCTCGGGGCGCTCCGTCTGGCGACGCAAGACCAACACCGGTTTACCCAAACTGGGCGCCTCCTCTTGAATGCCGCCACTGTCGGTCAGGATGAGGGTGCATTCTCGGATCAACCTGATCAAGGTCGTATAATCGACCGGCTCCAACAAATGGATCCTGGCCCGGTCTTGAAGCTCGGGAAAAACTACGTCTCGAACGGCCGGATTCGGGTGAACACTGAACACCACGTGGAGATCCGGATGACGCTCGACCAACTCCTTGATAGCCCGACAGACCTGCCTCATCGGCTCGCCCAGGTTTTCCCGACGATGGGTCTCCACCAGCACGTAGCGGGCGCCGGCAGGCATATCCACCAGGCCCTCGGGAAGCCCCGGAGGCAGATCGGAGGCGATGTGCAAGAGGGCGTCGGTCACGGTGTTTCCTGTCACGTAAATGCGCTCCCGGGGCACCCCCGAGTCCAGGCAATTTTGTAGCGACCCCTCGGTGGGGGCGAAATGATAATGAGCGATGGTGGTCAGAAGACGCCTATTCATCTCTTCTGGAAACGGCTCATAGATGTCTTCGGTCCGCAACCCCGCCTCCACGTGCCCCACCGGAATTTTGGCATAAAAACTGGCCAACCCGGCAGCGAATGCGGTGGTGGTGTCCCCCTGCACGAGAGTCACCTCGGCCCGGCTCTCCTGCAACACCTTTTCCATTCCGTTTAGAGTGTTGGAGGTAATGGTGTAGAGCGTTTGGCGAGGCTGCATGATGTCCAGGTCCACGTCTGGAGTGATCCTGAACAACTCCAAGACCTGGTCCAGGATATGCCGATGCTGTCCGGTCACCGCGATCTCCACCTCGGTCTGCGGGTGGGCCTGCAGAGCCAGCACCACGGGGGCCATTTTTATAGCCTCCGGCCGGGTGCCGAAGACCGTGAGTACACGAAGGGGCTTCATGGGAACGTCCTTAGTTTACGACGCAGGCCATAGCCAATCCGGCCAGACCAAAAGCGGTATTGATAGCGTAGATGGTGACCACGGCCTGCTTATGGCTCATCCCTGAAGACAGCAAGCGGTGATGCAAGTGGCCTTTATCAGGCTTAAAGATGGGCTGGCGAGCCCAGCTTCTTCGAAGAATGGCGTAAGAAGTGTCCAGCAGCGGAACCGCCATCACCAACAAAATCGGAACAGTGAGCGCCACCGTGGCGGTGGTCTTCAAAAAGCCCAGCAACGACCAGGCGGCAAACATCATTCCCAGAAAAAGGCTTCCGGTGTCCCCCATAAAGATCTGAGCGGGATTGAAGTTGAAGCGCAGAAAACCCAGAGCCGCACCGGCCAGGGCGGTCATCGCCAGCACCGGCAACCATTGTCCGTTGACCGCTGCGACCAGGGCCAGGATGGTAGCAGAACCACAGGCCACTCCCGCCACCAGGCCGTCCAGGCCGTCCAGCAAGTTCACGGCGTTGGTCACCCCTACCAGCCAGAGCACACTGAGAAACAGAGACTGCCACTCGCTCAAGTAGATCACGTGGTCGACGAACGGCAAGCTGAAGAAGTCGATCCGCACCCCCGCCCCCACCAGAATGAGCGAAAGCCCAATCTGGGCCATGAGCTTGACCTTGGCGGCCATGCCGAACCGATCGTCCACCATTCCGACTCCCACTATGAAAAGACAGCAGAAGACAGTGGCGATCACGCCGGAAAACTGGCGGGCGGTGAGAGTCAGGGGGCTAACAGCAAAAAGCGCGACCAAAAAGGCGATCGTCGCTGAAAGCGAGACCCCCAGGCCGCCCCATAAAGGCATCGGGGACTTATGAACTTTTCTAGCGTCCGGCTGATCCAGGGCGCCGCAATATATAGCGAACTTTTTTACCTGAGGGGTAGCCCACAAAGTGAGCCCGAATCCCAGGATGAAGGCCGTTGCCACGGCGATTAAAGTCACAACTAATAATCCTCTCAGACGAGTCGCCCGAAGTCTAGCAAGCTTTTACCAACAAGTCAAAGAATTACTTGTTAACTTCTATGGCCGGGAAACTTTCACCTACCATGATTAGAATGGAATTCAATCCGCCCTGCTTGAAAAGGCAGTTTACAGTATCTGCCAGGAAGAGTTCTTGAACTCTTCATAGTCGGAGGCAAAGCGGTCGATGATGGCTCGCACCTGTTCGGGAGAGTCGTTTCCAAGAGGGTAGACCTCTCCCAGTAGAACCGGCGCCAGGAGGCCCTGCTTCTCCTCGAACCGGACCGACTCTCGCTGATCGTCCTTGGTGATGACCAACTCAAACGAAGTGAGGGTGCCCAGAACGAACTTGTTAAAGGAGAGGGTGGTGGGGATATACGGGGTTTGACATTCGGCTCCGAACCTCTCGATCAACTCCTTGAGACCCGGCATGATAGCCATCCTGTTCAAGACGTCAGCGGCTGTATCGAAGGTGTGTTCGCGGTTCTCGATGGGCCCCTGGATAGAAAGCCCGGGCAACGCCAGCAGGCGCTCCTTCATCTCCTGGGCTGAGGAGATGCGGTCTTCCGCCCATGGCTCCAGCGCCTCTTCCAGGATCTCTTGCAAGCCATCCGGAGCCTTCACCTTGAGTTCGGCCAGGCTCTTAAAGTCAAAACCCCGAGGCCGCACCCCCGTGAGCAACTCGTGAATCGTGGCGGCCAGGGCAAAAAGATCCGAGCGCGGCTCGGGTTGGCCCATCTGTTGTTCGGCGGCGGCGTACCCGGGCGTCCCGATCCAGCCGTCGGCAGGGTCGGTGGCGTGGGCGATCCCGAAATCGATAAGCACCACCCGGTTGTTCTGCTCGTCCAATAAAATATTGGAGGGCTTGATGTCGCGGTGAGTGATGGGACTCGGCCGTTCGTGGACGTAGGACAGGGCGTCCAGCACCTGAACCGTCCAACCCACCACCCGATCCACCGGCAGACCGGGATTGCCGTGCTTCTTGCGATAGGCCGAAAGATCGATGCCGTCGACGAACTCCATCACGAAAAAAAAGGAGTCGTCCCGAAAGAAAGAGCTGATGATCTTGGGGATATTGGGATGATGGAGAGACTGCATCACCCCGATCTCCCCGATGAAGTGGCTCTTAGCCAACTGAAACTCCTTGGGGTCGGCCGAGGGGCGTATCTGCTTGGCAGCAAACGTTTTCCCGCCCAAAAGCCGGTCGTTCACCTTATAAACGGCCCCCATCCCACCGGACTTGACCAGCCTCTTTACCTCAAAGCGCCCATCGAGGACTTCTCCCTGGGGGATTTGCGCGTAATCCATCGTCTCTCCAGGAAGGGTTATTCCGCGACCGATCCTCTCCGCCTGCTTGCGGCCGGGTAGTTTAAAAAGCGAGGCAACCCCTCGCGGCAGCCCAAAACGCCGACGAGAGAGCCTATTCCGATTTTCGGCTCATGGAGCAGCCGTACCGGCCGCACCGGGGGAGCCCGCGTTGCCACCAACAATGGTAGCCGTACCACCAAAGCCCCCTGAGCCACCGAGAGGGCCACCGTTTCCGCCCGCTCCGCCTGTGGCTGTACCGTAATTGAGATTGCAATTAACATTTCCACCAGCACCACCGGCACCGCCTTGAGCGCCTCCCTCGCCACCGGCACCGCCCGCTCCGCCAATGACTGTGGCTGTGGCTGTGGTTGTGAAATTTACACGGCAATTAACATTTCCGCCGGCACCACCGGCACCACCTTGAGTGCTTCCCTTGCCGCCGTTTCCGCCCGCTCCGCCGATGGCTATATAGACATTAAAATCGCCTATATCGACATTTCCGCCGGCGCCACCGGCACCACCTTGAGCGCTTCCCTCACCGCCGTCACTACGAAGCGGGTCACCGCCACCGGCACCTCGGTCCACTCGACAACCTCGGCCTTGCCCAGGGTGACGGGGCCATGCAGAAGCTCACCGGCTTCATTGTATCCCGCCCCCGCGAAAGCTCACCACCTCCGACTGCACCACGGTCTGTGCCAGTACACTGCGCAGGCGAACGGTGGCAGGTTTTGCGGTCACCACCTCCGCCAAGCCGGGGGCGGTGACCACAAAGTCATTCGAACTCCCACAACCCACGAAAAAAAGAACAAAAAGAACAGCAAAATACCTTAAATGGTGGCCACACATCATCAATACCTCAAACTTTGAGCCCAAACTTAAATACTAAGCATTTTATCCCGCCTTCAATGCTCCTTCCTCATACCGATACTCAACGCGAAACCAATTGAAATCCGGCCCAGTAAAACGGACTGGACCAGCGGTCGGAAGAAGCCATGCTCTGTTGAGCCTGGGAAAGGGCGAGCCGGGGTTCGCTGCCGTTCATCAGGTTGGTGTAGAAATAACGCATAAAAGCGGCAGTCCCATCGTCGTCGATGCTCCAAAGGGTGCTCAAAACCGCCCGGCTTCCCGCCATCATAAAACCCTGATAGAGACCCTGCAGTCCCTCTCCCTGCCGAATCGTCCCAAGCCCAGTCTGGCAGGCGCTCAAGACCACCAGATCAGAATCCAGCTCCAGCCGATAGATGTCTACCAGGCGGAGATAGGCATTGACCCCTTTCCCATTATTATCCACGGTACTCAAGACCAGGCCGGAAAGCCGGGCATCCTTCGGATCCAAATAGCCGTGGGTGGCAAAATGAACGATCCTACTCTCTTTGAGCTTGCCGTTGTCACTGGCTCGAAAGATATTGTCTCGGGTGGCCTCATCTCCAGTCAGGAGTTTGACCTCATAACCCTCCTCGTGCGCGAGTTCTTCCACGATGGCCGCTTCGACCGCGGTACCCGGCAGAGGCTGGAACTCCGGAAAACCCTGGGTCTCCCCGGGTCTTTCGGGAAGTTGGTAAACCGGATCAGCCACCACCGTTATTTCCCCATTCTCTGAGCTGGTTTCCCGGGGAAGGTCTACCAGCACCTTGGCCGAGGGAAGGATAGTGGGCTTGAACCTACTCAAGGGACCGCTTCCGGTCTCCAGCAAGCTAAACGGCAGTAGATAAAGCGGACCGTCCGGAACGATCACCACCCGATCCACCCCCTGGAAGTCGACTCCTTTTAAGAGGATCTCTCCCGTCTCTCGGGCCAGCGCCAGGCTATCTTCTCTTCGGAGCACCGAAGCCGTCAAGCGTTTGACCAACTCCATCAGGGCCACCCCATCCGGTAGCTCCGCAACCTCCAGTTCGCGGTTTCTAGCCAGGCTGAAACGATAAGAATGATTTTCCGCAGTGTAATAGTAGAGCAGGAGCGCCCCGGGTTCGAGCGCCTTGCGCAACGATTCCACATCAGCCGGATCCCGGGTTATGCGAGTAACCCGGGATCCGGTTCGCGCAAAAGCGATCTCCGCCAGCAGGTCGTCGATCTCGGAAGCTACCGACTCCAGTTCACTCAACACGCCGGCCTGAGAACCGGTTTTCTCGAGGTAGGCTTCCTCCAAAGACTCGCGTTGGGCATAGAGCCTGCTCAGTCGCTCTTTTTGCTCCGGGGTAGCCAGGGCCGCGATGCGGCTGTCGCCGAGCGCAAACAAAAAGCCCAGAGCCTGGCCTCGACCCCGTTCGGCGGCCTGGAAAGCTTCTTCCAGAAGTTTGTAGTCCACCAGCAATTCAACCATGGTCCCGAACACCTGCTGGGCGGTATCATGGAATGCGGTGGGGAACTCCCGGCTAGCGGAAGAATCCCGCAGGCTCCAAATGATGTCCTCCGCTTCTTCCAGGAAGCCTCTAGCCTGCTTGATCTCTCCCGCCCTCCTGGCCAGATAGGCCCTGAACATGAGGTTGTAGGCGAGATCCCCCGGTACCGAAATCTCTTCGCTGAGGCGTTCAAACTCATTGAGGAGACCATCGGTCTCCAGGTCCTGACCGAGGAGTTGCCGCCAGTAAAGAATCTCACGCACCATTTGCCGGCGCATGGTTCCCTCCTCAGCTCCCTTCTCCAGGCGACTCAAGAGTTCACTCCCGACCTCCAGATTCTCGGTCCGACGAGCGAGCAAACTCTCCCCATAGAGAATAAAATCATCCACCACCGGACCCAGCCCGGCGACGGTCTCCTTCATCTGTTGGAGCACTACCGCCGCCTGTTCGGTCTCGTCGGAATCCACCAGTTCTCGGAAATAACCCGTCATCAGTACCGCGAACCCACTCGGATTGCTGGAGCTTTGGTAGGCTTCGGCCAACCTCTCGAAGTCCCGTCGTAACTTCACCGGATCGTTCAAATAGTAAGGTTGCCTCAGCTTGGTGCGAAAGAGGCTGGACTCCAGAGTCAGGATCTGGTCTCTGCTATCCATTTCCCGCGCAATCTTGAGAGCCTGGCTGTAGTAGAACTCGGCCTTCTCATCCAGCTGAAAGGAGTCATAGATATTTCCCAGGGCGGTCAGAGCCTGGAGCAGATTGGCCCGGGCGTTTCGGGCCTCCAAGACCGTGATCAAGTCCTGGAGCCGCTGCAGCGCTTCGTCGGGCTGGCCTGTCTGAGCCAGAATCTTGCAGCACGACAGAATCAGATCGATGTCACTCTCCGTGGGCTCTTCTACCGTCTCCAGGTAGGCTTCCGCCACCGGTAGCAACTCGGCTCCCCGGCCCTGGGATTCGTAGGTGCTGAAGCGAACGGCGAAGGCTGCAGAAAGACCCGCAAACCCGGAGGACTTGTGCAGATCCTCTGATTCTTCCAGCAAAGAGAGGCCTGCCGCCACATCGCCGTCCAGGACTTCGAGGGAGCCTTTGGAGAGAAGGTAGAGCGATCGGTCAGAAGGGCTCACCTCCTCCGGCTTCACCTCCGCCAACGCCTTTTCGGCCAAATCCAGGTACTGCCAGGCGGCCTGGTTGTCCCCGATACGCCGAGAAGCGCTGATCAAGGAGAGGGCGGAGCGAAAGAGCAGCAGTGGACTTTGCTGCACGTAGGGCAGTTCCATGAGAGCCAGCAGATCTTTCCTGGCTTCTTCGTTGTGCCCGTGCCTTAGAAAGAAATAGCCCCGATTGAAATGAAGGTAGTGGAGCGCCTTTTGTTGCTGATCAATATCCTCGATCTGATTGGCAGACTCTTCCACGAGGTTGAGCTGCTCGAGGGCTTCCCGGGTCATACCCATCGCCTCTAAGGCCTGGTAGGCACCCAGGCGGGCATGCCGGATAAACGGTTCATATTCTGCCTCGGTCGGAAACGTGGCCAGGGCCTTTTGGTAGAAAGCCCAGGCTTCGGAGGGTTGGCTGTGCTCTCTATGGAGATCTCCCAGGCTCTTATAGGTGATTCCTCGACTAAACGGCTCCTCACCCTGCTCCACAAATTTACGAAGCTCGGTCAGAGCCGACAGAGCCTGGTCGTGACGCCCTTGATCGGCGTAGACCGCCGACAGACCGGTTAGAACATTGGTTCGATAGCGCCGCAGCAGGTCCAAGCCCTGGCTGCGCTCTGAGGTCGGAGGGTCCTGGGACACCGCCTCTACGAGTTCCAGCACCTGGAGATCGAGTTGCTGATAGAGGGAGATCGCACGATTTAGTGATTCTGCCGTTTGCTCGGCCGCCGCCGCCTGGGCCTCCGACACCCCCCGGTCCAGTTCAGAGAGGGTGGGAAGAGAGAAGGCTGAGGTCGCCAGAACCAGGACCAGGAGGAGAGATCTCCACAAGAGAGTTCGCATCGGGAGCGCTTCTCTACGGGAAACCAACACCCTTTAACCCCGAACGAGGAGCATCCTTTACGGACTCGAAGACGACCCGTGTGCGTTTACACGACACCATTCGACAACAACTGAACGAAAACGGAACCAGCCAAAAGCTCCTTCACTTCGATGTAGCCTTGATCTATTTCCATGGATCCCGTTCTCGAGGCTCAGCCCGGCCTGGTTCCGATTATGACTTTGCCGTACTACTCAATGATCGAGTCCAATGGAGTTTTCTAGAGAAGGTCGAAAGACTGGATAAGTGCGCCGAACTACTCGCCGCGAAGCTCTCCGTCGAGCGGGACGAGATCGACATTCAAGACCTCGAAGATATGCCACTACTCATGGCTTTCAATGTCGTTGGAGACGGAGCTCTCGTGTGGGAGGGCGAAGCCAACCTAGGGCTTTATTTCCGGCGCCAAATTTATAACCGTTATCAAGACTTTGAATGGACCGAGAGATTTTTTGCTAAGGCCCTGCGAAGTAGACTCTTAGGAGAGAAACGCATTGGTTGACCGCCGTACAGTGGAAGCCATGCTTACGGATCTGAATCACGCTATCTCGCTACTCAGAGTTGAGTCCCAGCGGCCCCTTACCGACTTTCTCGACGATGAAGTTCGGGCTTTCGGTATACAGCATTTGCTTCAAATTTCCATTGAAAGTCTGGCCAATATCTCCAATCATCTGGCTGCAGATCTGGGATGGCGCAAACCCAAAAGCTACGTGGAGAGCTTTACAAATCTAGTTGACAATGGTGTGGTCAAGGACTCTCATTTGGGCGAAAGACTGGTTTTGATGGCACGATTCAGAAATCTTGTCGTACATCGCTACTGGAAAGTCGATACCAAAGAAGTACATCGGATTATCTGCAATCATCTCGATGATCTTTCGAGAGTGGCTGCCGACATCTTGCGATTTCTGAGCTAGGGCGCCTCAACCTTGGAGGCAAACGGGTGCAGCCAGAGGAACCGACCCCCATGACAAGTTCCGATTCAAAATGGGCCCTGGTGACCGGGGCGGGGGTGAGGCTGGGCAAGGCTACGGCCTTGAAACTGGTCGGGAGCGGGCACCAGGTCGTGGTGCACTACAACAACTCCGCCGGGCCGGCCGAAAACACAGTCCGGCTCATTGAGGAAAGTGGAGGCCGTGCCCACCTGGTGCAGGCCGATCTTTCCTCCGAATCAGGTATCGACAAACTGGCCCAGGAGGTCGCCGCGCTGACCCCCGAACTGAACGTCCTGGTCAACAACGCTTCTATCTTTTACCCCACCAACAGCCCCGAAGCCTGGGTGGAGCATTGGGATACCTTTCAGATGGTGAATCTCAAATCACCCTTCCTGCTCACGGTAAAACTCTTGCCGATACTGCGTGAGGCGCGCGGCTGCGTGGTCAACATCGTGGACATCTGGGCTCGCTTTCCACTGCGCCGCTTCTTACCGTATTCAGTGGCCAAATCAGGCCTGGAGGCGCTTACCCGATGTTTGGCTCTGGAACTTGCCCCCGAGGTGAGGGTCAACGGGGTCTCACCGGGGGCGGCCCTGCCGCCTCCTAACTCGGAAGACTCCATGGATAAGATGCTGAGCCAGGTACCCCTGAAAAAATACGGAGGAGCCGACTCTATCGCCGAGGCGGTTGACTTCCTGGTCCGGGCCGATTACGTGACCGGACAAATTCTCGCCGTGGACGGCGGGCGCTCGATCAACCTTTAAAACTGTGACGGGTCTTACAGACCGCGTCCGACCTCCGATGGTTTAATCAGTTCATCGGAGGTCGCTTATGAAAAACCTGAAAAACATACTTTTTGCCACTCTCATCCTCGCCGGCGCCGCGCTGGCTGATTCCCCGCTCATCCAAAGCGTTTCCCTCGAGCACGATCAACTCAAGGGTGGAGAGACCACTCAAGCCGTCGTGCGATTGGCCGAACCGGCTCCTAATGGGGGGTTTCAGGTTGAACTCTGGACCGATGATAGCGCCCAGGCGCCTAACCTCGTCACCGTTCCGGCCGGGTCGACTCAGGCTCGTTTCACAGTCGCGACTTCTGCCGTGGATACCCACCAACAGATCAACGTAGCAGCGTTGAGCCCTCACTCGAGCGCACACACCAGCTTGACCGTATCTCCCGACAATCAACAGGTCATGCTGAAGTAAGTCTCATCTCAACCCCGGATGAGCAGGAGCCCCGCCGGGGCTCTTTTTACTCTTCAGCCTCTTTCGGCACGGGGTCGTCGGTCATGTAAAGGTGAGTGTGTAGATCGCGGATGGCGTCCAAAATATCTTGCTCGCTGAGCCCGAATTTTTCATGCACCTCGTTGAGATGCATAACGGTGACCTGCTCGAAGGTCCTTTGCCCTTGCAATATGAGGGCCGCCGCTCGGTGATGACCGTCGAACATGAGGTAGTTGAAAGTGCCGTCTTCCAACGGAAACTCCAGCACTCGCAAGCCGCCCTCGGGCTGCTCCAGAAGGTATCCCTCCACCCCCGGGAAATCGCCCACTCGGCCAAACTGTACCCGGGGCTCCAACCCCTGAGAGAAGTAGGTGTTGCGCAAAGAGATCTCAGGGGAAAATGAAGTGGGAGCCTGGAGGCTGTCTTTGTACCGATAGTAGGAGATTTCCAGGGCCAGGATGATCGATTCTGCGCGATCCGGAGCCAGTTTCTGCCCCAGCATCTCGGGGGCGTCATTCAATCGCCCCGAAAACCAACCCGGGTCACCCGGCTCATACCTGCGAGAAGACACGGACTTATCCACGCGCCGCTGCGGCCTGGCCGGCCTCCACTCAAGCCTGGAGCGGATCCGTCGGCGGCGGTCCTCGACCTGGCGGTCGAACTCGAGCAGGGCCTCCTCCACCTCTTCGGTCAATCCACCCCGCCCGATTAGACCGTAGATCTCTTCCAATCGAGCTGCATCCAGGGAAAAGGCGAAGCGAGCAGCGGTGGCATCGGCAGCCAGGCCGCGAGAGAAATGAAGAAGCTCGTCCAGCACGGCTTCTGAGAGTTCCTCTTCCAGTTTTTTCCGGATCTGCGGGTCAGCCTTGGCCAGGAGATCTTTCAGTTGCTCGAGCTTACTGCCATCGGCGGCCAACTTCAACAGCCAGCCCGGTCCCAGACCCTTATCGAGAAGCGTCAATTTTCTAACAGAGCGGCCTTTGCTTTGGGGCCCAGAGGTAAATCACTCACCGAGCACTCCCGTAAGATGCCCGCGTCTTTTCCTGAACGCCCACCCATGAGCTGCCCGCGCAATTCTTTCCAGGTCTGCCCTGTCTGAGGATGGGATTCAGCCGGCAAGAGTTCGGCCACCGGAGTCACCACAAAGAGCTCGCGAGTGGATTGAGGATGAGGAACGAACTTTTCTTCGGAGACAACATCCCCGTAGATCACGATATCGATATCTATGTTGCGGGGGCCGAACTTGGGCCCGGTGCGGTCACGACCCATGTCGTCTTCGATCTGCTGAGCCACCTCGCGGATCTCTTCGATCGATTTGTCGGTATCGACTTCCAGCGCGACGTTATAAAAATCCGGCTGGCTGGCCATACCCACCGGTACGGTCCGATAGACCGAGGACGCCCGACAGAGCGAGAAGTGCTCGGACAACCGCTCCAAAGCCCCCACCAGGGACTCCTCTCGATCGATGTTACTCCCCAGATCCAGAACTACCATCGTCATATTTCTTCTCCTCGAAAGACTACTACGCCCACGTTTTTTGCCCCCCGAATAGCACCGGGCTTTGAGAGCCGAAGTTCCACAGAGCGCACGGGAAATTCCTCCAAAACCAGCCCGGCAATCCGGTCGGCGAGGGTCTCTATCAACTGGAACTCCGACTGCTCTACAAAAGCTCGAACTCTTTTGGCCAGGGCCTTGGTATTGAAGTCGCCCTGGTCCACTCGATCCTTGGCCACCAAACCCGCCATGTCGAACCATAGCTTGAAGTCCAGCACCACCGTCTGCTTGACCAACCGCTCCCACTCGGCAAATCCGATGAGGCAGTCTGCGGTCAGCCCTTCTAGAAACAAGTAGTCTCGCACAGTGACTGCGCTTCGAATTCTAGGATTATTCCTCCTCGTGGCAAACCAATCAGCATGCCTCACCCCGACCTTCCCGAGTTGCGCCGACAAGTTGGCGAACTCGATAAACAGATTCTGGAACTGATCTCCCGGCGACTAGAAACCACCAAAGCCATCGGCGAGATCAAGCAAAAACAGGGTCTACCTATTCGCGATTTCAGAGTCGAGGTCCAGGTTCTTAAGCGAGCCCGGGAGCGAGCCAGGGAAGTGGGCCTGGACGAGCGGGTGGCCGAAGAGATCGCTGAAAGCCTCATGAGCGCCGCGGTCCAGACCCAGGCCGAGTTGCCTCCGCTGGTGCAATCGGGCCCCCGGAAATGGGTGCACGTGGTGGGAGGGCACGGCCGTATGGGGTACTGGCTCACCCGATTCTTCGAGTCCCAGGGTCACCGGATCAGCATCACCGATCCCACCGAAGGTCCATTCACGGAATTCAATCTCTCCTTAGCCGAGGCGGCCACTCAGGCCGACGTGATCGTGCTGGCCACCAATCTCTCTTCCACCCGCCAGGTCCTTCAGGAGCTACTCAGCTCGGTCTCTCCCGCCAACGACCCTTTGATCTTCGATATCGCGAGCTTAAAAGCCGAGTTGGTCCAACCCCTGAGAGAGGCTGCGGCGGCGGGGCGAAGAGTGACCTCGCTCCACCCCATGTTTGCCCCCGGAGCCGTGCTGCTCAGTGGGCGGGCGGTTCTGGTCTGCGACGCCGGAAACCGGGAAGCCACCGAGGAAGCCCGCTCCCTGTTTGCCGACACCGCGCTGGGCCTCTACGAAGTGGCCCTGGAGGAGCACGACAAGCTGATGACGGTGGTCCTCGGCATGAGCCACTTGATCAATCTCATCTTTGGGAGGGCGGTCTCTCGTTCAACGTTTTCCTTCGACCTGCTGGGCAAGGTCGCGAGTACCACCTTCAGCAAACAGATCAAGACTTCAGCCGAGGTGGCCGAGGAGAATCCTTATCTGTATCACGAGATCCAGTACTACAATACCTACACCGAGCAGATGCTGGAAGATTTGAATCAATCCCTGGCGGAGTTTTGCGAAGCCGCCAGGGCCGAGGACGGTGAGCATTTTCACGCTCTTATGAAGGAAACCGCTCAGTACTTGAGGCTTTAGCTAGTCCCGCCAGTAGACCACTTCTATTTGCGTCCGCTCACCCTTCAGTTTAGCGACATTAGCTTCCAACATTTCTTTGCTATAGGTAAACTTGATGTCATTGCAATTCAACAACTCAATCCCGTTCGGTCCGCCTTCCGGTTCGAAAGCCTGCAGGGCCACCAAGCTACCTTCGAAGGTAGCATCGGCCCTCTCCCCGTCGGTATTTGCGCCGTCCATTCGTATGCCGCCCCGAGCGTATACCAGACCGCGAAAAGTCCAGTCAGTCTCGCTGTTCGGGTTCGCAAGTTCCACATTACCCCCGGCGAAGACCATCATCCCTGCGGCAGCCCCGTCCACCAGAACCTCCGGCGTATCCTTTGGCTGAATGACCACGTCGCCGTTCTTGGAAATGAGCCCGCCCAGCCCTTGCGTTACTCCATCTCGAATTTCGATGGAATCGTTGGCTCGAATAATTGCCTTGGCAACTTTGCCATCGTTACCGACAGTGGTGTCATAGCCCAGGTTCAAGACCGGGGGAGGAACCGGGACGTTATCATGGGCCGTGGAAGTGATCTTAAAGGGTCCGTTGACGTCCACCAGAGCATTCTGGGTGGCGGTGACCGATTGGTTCACCAGATCGAAGGTCAAGTTCTCGGCGTCATTATCGCCAAAGACCAGCCCCTCTGAACCCAACAATCTTACTCCACCACTATAACCGGGGATATCAATGGAAACATTGGTCGCCTCAAGTCCGGTAAAGTTTCCCTGATCGGGCCAATCCCAAAACCCATCGCTCTCCATGATCTGCTCCGGGATATGGCCGGTGGCCATAATGTCTTCGGTTCGCTCTTTGGCTCGAAAGACAGCGGTCGGGGGTCCCGTTTCCGGACTGGTCCCCGGGGCGTAGTACTCCAGCAGGTCGATATAAATGGGATTGGGGATCACGACATCCGAAAAGACCTTGGTTTCGTTGTCGTTTGGTATGTGGTACGAAGCTGCGACCGTCACCGACGCAGCTCGTCTGGTGAAATTGAATTGCCCGGCCGCATTTACTCCGGTCAGACTAGAGACACCCGGAGGCGTCGGTAGACTAGGAAATTCCAGGGGGATGGTGGTGTGGGTTTCAGGGACCTCAAACACTTCGCTATCCAATTCTTGAAGAGAAAAGTGGGACTCGGCGTTGGGGATGAACTTGCCATGACTGGTCTGAGCCGCCTTAGCCAATTCATCTGCCTCGTCGAGTTCTTCGAACGAACTACTATCCACCAAGGAGTGGATGGCTCCCTTAGCCCAGATCATACCGTTGTTGTCCGGTGTCGACGTTCCGGGGAGAAAAAACTTCGTTCGACCGTCGCCGGTCAGTACATCCGGTACGTAGATGTCTTGCTCGGCGCGAAGCATATTGCGGCTGGAGTCGTTACTCTCCAGGGTGAGGCTCTGAGCGTCCACCTTGAGATTCGTTCGAGAAAGGGCCGAGGAATCGAAAAGCGGGGCCTCTCTGACCATAAACTCCACCCGCCGGACCGAATCACCGTTCTTGCACTCAATAAAACCGTGCGCGGTTTCACTCGGTGGATAGAGAGCCGGATCCTCCCCACCATGGCCGAGGTCTTTGAAATTGTTGTAAATCGTGCCGGTCACGGTGGTGTTAGACCCCACTATCCTTCCTCGAAAATTGTGGGTACCCACCATCGACTCGATCTCCACCAGGGGGCTGAGGGGGTCCTTTTCGTTATCGACCTCCTCAAAAAGACCAGACCCCCATCCTCGGTCGTGCTCCAAACGATAGGTCACGTAGTCGAAAACGGCTTCGCATCCGGCCGCTGCCGTCTCACTGGATCGTGAACTCCGGGTGATGGAGAAGTGGGATTGATAAGATTGAAAGAATGCGACTGAGACGAGGGTCATGACGCTCAAGACCAACATAGTGACCGCCAGGGCAATCCCTGATTTTCTCGTCTTGGTAGCCGGCAGCTTCATCTCGAACTTCCCTCGATCCTACCAGGGATTTTAACACAATCTTAAATCTTTGTATTAGTCCTGTGGTCTAGATTTGCGGCCAACTATTCTTGGGCTGAAACATAAAGCTGACCTGGAGGTTTTCCTCGGTTCTCACCTGGGTTCCCGGGCGGAGTTGTCCGTCCGCTTTCAGACGGAGGGTCACGGTGATGGTACCGTTGCCAAAGTTGACGCCGGTGGTGAAGTCCATCACGTCCGAAGACATCGGGCGGCTATGAAAAACATTAGCGTTGAGTTCCGGATTGTTGTTGATATTGGGGGACAGTCCGGCATAGGGCGTGGTGAAGCCCCCGGATACCGGTGGGGGATCCACCAGTTGCCGAAAGAGCTTACCCTGGGGGACCTCGGTGGTAGCGTACCAGACAACATACCGGTCGAACATCGCCCTCAAGGACTCTTCGTCGGTACTGTAACTGCCGGGGGCGTCCCAGTCCTTAAGAGTAGCCATGGAAAGTGCGTCGCGCTGAAAGGTGTCGCCACCCACCGTGACGGATCGGGGTGCGGGGTTCTTGTTGCACAGCCAAATGTTGGTGTGATTGGCATCCCGCTCCAGCAACAATTTGATGCTCCGAAGCTGATTTTCGGTGCTCTGCCGCACGTTGGTGTCTCGAAAAATACGGGTCCCCATTTCAAAGGCACCGAAAAGCACCGCCACCAACACACTCAAGATACTCATGGCAACGATCAGCTCAACCAGAGTTGCCCCGCGTTTCGGGTCAGTTTTCGATATAGCTGAGCGTGGTAGCCTCAATCGTCTCCGTCCCTCTCTCGATGGCACCTTCATGGCTGTTTTCATTATTCCACCAGACCGTCACTTTGAACTGCCACATCTGGCCCATTTGTGGCCAGGGGTTATTGACCGGGTCAGGGTTGAAGGCCACGGGTTGCACCACGCGTTCCACATCCACCAGATAAAAAAATGTCACCAACTCGGCGTTCTGTCCGACTCGAACTTCTTCGGTTTGAACCGTACCGAAATCAAAATTATCCAGCGTGGGAGGGCTGGCCCCTTTGACCGGTCGCGCCTGAAGGACCGCCCTCTGCATGACGGAGTCTGCGATGATTCTAGCCACGGTCTGGTGGGAGGAGGAACTCTGGGCCACCATCAGTCGGGTGAGAGCGGCGATCAATCCCAAAGTGGCGATGGCGATAAGACTCAAGCAGAGTATGACCTCGGCCAATGAAAGTCCTCGCCACCGATTTTTCATACCTTTAAGTTTAGCACAATCCGGGACCAGCCATCAGGGTATTACTCGGAATTAGATTCAGCGGCCTTGACCTCTTGCTCGATGTAAGCGCGCAAGACCGCCAAACTGTGGGACTTGGAAGAGGTCAGATCGACTCCGGAGACGGTCTCACTGTTTTCAGTGTGGCTCCAGCGGCACTCTCCTACCAGCCGGATCGGGAAGGGATCCGTATCCCGGAGATAGAGTTCCACGTTGATGGTTTCTCCCACGTCCAGCGGTACTCTGGTGGCGATGCGAGCACCCTGCTCCGAGACATCGACGGTTCGCCCATGGCAGGTAGAGTTTCCGGACGTCAAGTTGACCAACATCGAACGATTAAATCTTGGAAACCTGCGCAATTCAGGTTTCTGTTCACCGGACGAACTCATATTCTTATTAACTTTAAATGAGAGACGCGCAAATCTTGCAAACACACCCGAAACTTCCCCTCTTATGTTCGTTCTATGTTCGAGACACTTCGTCAATGAACCTTTACCGGTTGATTCAGAATCACCAGACGGGGGGGCTGATCAGTCCGGGAGGTCACGTTGTCGCAAACCAGAGCAATCCTGTAGTTGCCTCCACCGAGGGACTTCACCGCCATCCCGGTAGCCCGATTGTTGGGGGCGAGGTCCTTCTTGACCAGAGTCGCCTTTCCGCCGGGTACCCAGCGATACAGGGAACTGGTGCAGAACCGTTTACCCTCCACGTCATCGGCGGTGAAAAGCAGGAGCAGGCTTCCATCGTCTACGACCTCCAGGTCTGTTAGGTAGAGAGGGCGCTGACACCGCTCTTCGAGGGGCACTTCGAAACCGGTGTCTACTTCAACAAATTCCAAATCTTTATCCTGAGCCAATAGGCCCTTTAGCGAACAGCGAAGCAGAGAGAGGGTACCCTTCTCCGACTTGGGTTGAACCAGGCCAAACCAGGCGATGTCTTTAGCCTGATTGACGGCAAGGCCACTGAACTCCAGTTGCCGGAGCGGGGTGGAACCCCACATGCGGGTCATGCGTAGAGGCTCCTGGGGAGAGATGTTGTGCTTGAAGTCGTCCAATCGGAGGTCTTCGGTCTCTAAGTCCAGATAAAACTTATGCAGGCGGCTTCGGGTTTGGCGATAACGGGAATTGTTCTTCTCGTGATAGTGAGAACCCAGGATGAGGAACTCCTTCTCAGAAAGGCGGTCCAACCCCACGAAGTGGGCCGGGCCATCATTGGTGGCGGCATCGAAAAGCCGGTATCGCCGACCGCTGGTGTCGAAAATCTGCATATTGTTGAGGTGACTATCGGACACCAGGATCAAGTCGTCGGTCAGCCATTCGGCTGCTTGTGGCTTGAAATCGTTCAAGGTTCCCCGGTCACCCCGAAAGGGAACAGGGGATTCGGCCACCGCCATAAGGGGAAGAGTGAGGAAGATGAGAGCTATGAGAATTCGTTCTTGCAACATATCAGTACTTCTGTTTCTGGGATTTCTGCTGTCCACTTTGACCGCTCAGGCTGAAAAACCGGTACGAGAGACCGACAAAGGGACCCAGCAGGGTGTGGCCATTAAGAAATGGACCTACTCCAGCGATGGTCTACTTGTAAACGGTGAACTGTACCTGCCTGAGGGCAACCAGAAATTGCCCCTTATCCTCTTCAATCACGATGGAATCAGCGGAATCTCCAAAGAGCATCGGCTCTCCAGCTTGCGCCTGGCCCAAGCCGGATTCGTGGTTTTTTCCCCTTCCTACCGGGGAGAAGACGGGTCTCAAGGCATAGTGGAGATAGCCAAAGGTGAAGTCAACGACGTGCTCAACGCTATGAAGCTACTCAAGACGCATCCCCGGGTGGATCCCCGGCGAATCGGACTGGTGGGAGCGAGCCACGGTGCCCTGATCAGCATGCTGGCCGCTTCCCGGAGCAAGGATGTCAAAGCCGTGGTGTCGGCTTATGGGGTCATGGACATCTATCGCTGGTACGACTACCTCAAAAATTCCGGCAAACTGGGCAAAGATGCGGTGACTCGGCGAACCTACGGACCAGGGCCCCACGCCCGCCCCCAATCGTTTGCCATCCGCAACGCCGTGTCGGCGGCCCCTCTGATCGATTGCCCGGTCTTACTGCTGCAAGGCGCTCTGGACGACATCGTGCCCGAAGAGCAGGCCCATCTCATGGAAAAGGCCCTGAAGAAAGCCGGAAAATCCGTGCAGATCCGGATCTATCCGGATGCTCTGCACGGATTTCTGGTTTACGCCCCCTATATCCAGGACGTCACGCCCAGGGAAAAGCAGCAGACGGAAGAGGCCTGGAAAACCCTGATCGAGTTCCTCAAGAAAGAGGTCTAATCGGTAGAGCGATACCAGGCGTAGTGTTTGTCTTGCAGATCTGCCAGCGAAGGAAAAGGATAGTAGTTGATCTTGTCCCCGGCAGAGAGAAAGAAACCGACTTTTAAACTGCGGTAAACCACCTGGTCCAGCACGGAAGCTAAGCCGATGGTGGAAGTATTGAGCGCCCCGTCTTCCTGGAGATACTTCAAAACAGCAGCCAGTTTCTGGGGGTGAACACCCGGAATGGGAGGCGGCAGAAAGGGGTTTTGTTCCCACTCGGCCAGGAAGCCGTCTACATCAAGATCGATCTCGGTGTAAAACAGCTTGGGGGCCCCCTTGGGATTGCCGGGTGCCGTCATTTGAGCGCCGAAGGTCTTGTGGTCGTGGGTGGTGGCGACCAGGAGTTGGAGAGGGTTGATCTCCTGGATTATGCGGATTCTTCCGGCTTCCGTGGCATCGCCCACGTATTCGGACTTAGAGATTTTCAGCGTCTGCCCTTGCACGGTCACCGCGTACAGATCGCCCAGCGCCTCCAGGTCGAGATGCTCGAGCACCCGATAAGAAGAGATGATCTTGGTTCTCTTGGGCGTGCCGTCTTCGTGGGCTACCGTTTCCTCCAGAAATTTATCAATGGGGAAATGGTCATTTCGAAAGCTGGGGTCAACCTCCAAGAACAAAACCTTTCCCTGATAGTACCGCTTGGTACCCACGGAATACTGGCGCCCAAATTCAACCGGCTCCAATTGAGATGCCACAAGCGCCTTGTTCGGATGCATGATGGCGTAAAGATACTTCTGGTAATCACTCATTTGACAGGAAACCCTTTCATCGTTCGCTTGCGTTCTAGAAGTCAAACTGGAAACTCCTTCTGGGAGCCCGGCCGGAAAACCCCGCGGCCGGTTACAATCTACCGGTCCACCGCCACCAGGCGTAACGGATAGCGTTACCCAACTTATACGGCACTGCCTCCTGGGCTTTCTCTTTGACGGAACCCGGCAGAGCCGACCGAGCCAGGCTTTGTCCGGTTTTCAGGTCTCGCACCGCCAGTTCACGATAACCCCGGGGAGCGGAGGTGTAGGCGATTCGTCCTCCGATTCCGTCCAGGGTCAGGTCATCGAACGCTTCGGCTTTGCCCCGGGTCTCAAAAAGCGGTTCGGCCTGGTCACGGTTCTTATCCACCAGGTAAACGGCATGCTCATTGTGGAGAAAGAGGTTCAAGCCCGACCCCCAACTGGGGGTCAGCCGCTCTGACGATTCCATCTTAAGCCGCGTCGCCTCAAAGCCGAGGACGTTTTCCAGGATGCTCAAGCCGTCCTCATCGGTCAGGGCAATCTTGACGGAGTCGGAGGACCAGTCCAGACCGTGCGCCCGCTGCTTGACCCGCAGGCGGGTCCAGAGGAGTCGCTCGGTCTGGCTGTCGTAGATCCACAACCCCGGTGCTCCTACCTCTCCGAAACGGACGATCAAGGCCAGAAAGCGTTTATCCGGCGAAGGACGAACCAGTAGCACCTCGGGTCGCTGCTCAGGCTGGTCGTAAGGGATTGAGAACAGGGTTTCCACGCGTCCGGACTCAGGATCAAGACGACCCAACTTCAAGCCAAGCCGAGTTGGAAGAACGGCCGGTTCAGGCTCCTCCACGCTTTCTTCTTCCGGATAGTCCAGGTAGTCCGGTTGCTCGCCTTCCGAGAGGTCCAACTCCGAGGCTTCCTCCACATCCACAAACTGGTCGAACGGCAAGCTATCGTCATTGGTTTGAAAAAATAGACCATCACCCTGGGAGGGCAAGAGCTGCCAGATTGCTTCGATCGCCAACGGCTTCACCTTACCGGTCCCATCGGCCAGGGTCATCTGGACGTCCTCGTCGGATCGTTTTCCGTAAAGCAGCATCCAGGCTCCGGAGTAGAAGGGAGTCAGCTCCCATTCCCGTCCCGCCTCCAGCGCGCCGACCTGCTCGTAGGAGGTCCCGCTGCCGCTCACCCGCCAGAGTTCCGTCTCGGCCGGAGGGTTTTGGCGGAGGGGTTGGTGCAGAAAGGCCAGATCCTTTTGCCCGGGCATCCAGCGCAGGCTGCCGTAGCGGTCCAGAGGCAAGTGATCCACTCGTTCGGCGTGGTGATAAAGTAAGATGGAGCCGAGTAAAAAAGGAAGAGCACAAATTATCGCCACCAAGAAGAGGCGAAAGAAGGCATATTGAGTCTTGGCTGAACTCACTCCAGTTGTTAGGTTTTCCCGATTCGCTCTCCCACCTCTATTCTTAGGATAACCGCTAAATCGACTCCATAAACTTCAGGCTCTAATATTGTTCTAACACACTACTAGCATAGGGTTGGGGAGATGGTTGGTATAGTCGGGTCATAGTACAAGTATTAGGACCAAAGCTGTGACAGACAAGACAATTACCATCCTTGAAGACGACCAGGAGCCGCTGGGCGAACAAATCTTCCAAGCAGAAATCGACTCTCCGAATGAAGAAGTCGCTGCCCAGGAGTTACCGGTCGAGGAGACCGATGCTCAGGTGCAACAACTGATGGCTGCCAATGCCGAGCTTGCCGAACAAGTCAAGCGGGTGTCGGCAGAGTTTCAGAACTTCCGGCGTCGACAAGAAGAAGAGGCCAGGCGAGTCAAGGTCAGGATTCAGGGGGATACCCTCCGCTCGATGCTACCCATCCTGGACAACCTGGAGCGCATGCTAAAGGCGGTGGACCAGGGCTCTGAGGGAGCCTACGAAGCTCTTCTTAAAGGCGTGGAACTCATCGAAAAGGATGTCAAGAAGATCTTTGATGAGCATGGATTAGCCCCCATCGAGGCCGTGGGACAACTGTTTGACCCGGCCCTGCACGAGGCAGTCATGATGCAAGAGACAGACGAGGTCCCGGACCAAACGATATTGCAAGAACTACAGAAAGGCTACACCTTAAACGACCGAGTGCTCCGACCCAGCATGGTCCAGGTAGCCAGAAATTAAGAGAAAGAGTTAAAAATTAGGAGGCTAGTATAATGGGAAAAGTTGTAGGCATTGACTTAGGAACCACCAACTCGTGTGTAGCGGTCATGGAGGGCGGCAAGCCACAGGTTATCGCCAACACCGAAGGCGGCCGAACCACCCCCTCGGTGGTGGGATTCTCCAAATCGGGTGAGCGGTTGGTGGGTGAAATGGCTAAGCGTCAGGCCGTTTCCAACCCCGAACACACCGTGCTTTCGATCAAACGCGAAATGGGCACGGACCACCGGGTAGCAGTAGACGACAAGAAATTTTCGCCGGAAGAGATCTCGGCGATGATCCTGGGCAAGCTGAAGGCGGATGCCGAGTCTTACCTGGGTGAGGAAGTGAAGCAGGCGGTGATCACCGTACCGGCTTACTTCAACGACTCCGAGCGCCAGGCCACCAAAAACGCCGGTACCATCGCCGGCCTGGAGGTTCTGCGCATCATCAACGAACCCACCGCAGCGGCCCTGGCTTACGGACTGGACAAACAAGACGACACCCTGACCGTGGTGGTTTTCGACCTCGGTGGTGGTACCTTCGACGTCTCGGTTCTGGAAATCGGGGAAGGCGTCTTCGAGGTCCAATCGACCGCCGGCGACACCAGCCTGGGTGGTGACGACTGGGACGAAGCGATCCAAAAATATATCGCCGCCGAGTTCGAAAAAGAGCACGGGATCAATCTGCTGAACGACAAAATCGCTCACCAGCGCCTGCGCGACGCGGCCGAAAAAGCCAAGATCGAGCTTTCCCAGAAGGTCACCACCAACGTCAATCTGCCCTTCATCACGGCTGACGCCAACGGTCCCAAGCACCTGGATGTGGATATCACTCGAGCCAAGTTCGAGCAACTGACCTCCACCCTCCTGGAGCGTTGCATGAGCCCCTGTGAACAAGCTCTTAAAGATGCCAAGCTCAGCAAGAGCGACATCGACCGGGTACTCCTGGTGGGTGGCTCCACTCGGATGCCGATGATTTCCGAGTTGGTCAAAAGGACCTTCGGCAAAGAACCCTCCAAGGATATCAACCCCGACGAATGTGTGGCCCTGGGTGCCGCCGTCCAAGGTGGAGTGCTATCCGGTGAGGTGAAAGACGTGGTCCTGGTGGACGTCACCCCGCTAACCCTGGGTATTGAGACTCTGGGTGGCGTGATGACCAAACTGATTCCCAGAAACACCGCCATCCCCACCAAGAAAACCGAGACCTTCAGCACCGCCGCCGACATGCAGACCAGCGTGGAAGTCCACATCCTGCAGGGTGAGCGGGAGATGGCCTCCGGCAACAAGTCGCTCGGGCGCTTTCATCTGACCGACATCCCGCCTGCGCCTCGGGGAGTGCCCCAGATCGAAGTGACCTTCGAACTGGACTCCAACGGCATTCTGAACGTGAGTGCTCGAGACAAGGGAACCGGTAACGAGCAGAATATCCGCATCACTGCCAGCACCAATCTGAGCGACAGCGATGTCGACCGAATGGTCCAGGAGGCGGAGAAGTACTCCGATGAAGACAAGAAGCGCCGAGAGAGCGTGGAGTTGCGCAACCAGGCCGACTCGCTGGTCTACACCTCGGAAAAGACCATCAAGGATCTGGGCGACAAAGTCTCGGCCGACCTGAAGGCCAAGGTGGAAGCCGGTACCGAACGGCTGAAGAAACTGCTGGAGTCCGACGACCCCGACACCAGCGAAGTGAAATCGGCTATGGAACAACTGCAAGAAGCAGTCTACGCGGTCTCCGCGGGGCTGTACGAGCAGCAACAAGCTCCCGCCGAGGAGCAAGCGGCCGCCGACGACGGCCCGGTCGAGGGTGAAGTGGTCGATGCTGAATATGAGGTCAAGGAGTAATCCTCCTGATCCTCGGCACCAAACTTCGTCTCCGAAAAGGGGTCCGCTCAGGCGGGCCCTTTTTCGGGACAGGATTTAGAGACAAAGAGACGGTAAGAACAGAATGGTGACACAGAAGGATTATTACAAGATTTTGGGCGTCCCCAGGTCGGCCTCTGAAAAAGAGATAAAGAGCGCCTATCGAAAGTTGGCGCGAAAGTATCATCCTGACGTGAACCCCGGCGACAACAAGGCGGAAGCCAAGTTCCAGGACATCAATGAAGCCTACGAGGTTCTTTCCGACAAAGAGAATCGGCAACAGTACGATCAGTTCGGCTCCAACTGGAAAAACGTGCGAGCCGGGGCCGGCGCGGGAGGCCGTACCTACACCTCTCAAGGAGGACAGCCGTTCGATTTTGACTTCGACTTCTCCAACTTTGATTTCGGCGGAGGTGGAGGCGGTGGGGGCGGCAACATCTTCGAACAGATGTTCGGAGGGGGTAGCCGCCGCCGAACCAACCAACCCCAGAAAGGGGGTAACAGCAAGGCCGACATCGACATCTCGGTGGAGGATGCCTTCAGCGGTTGCTCCAAGACCCTGACCATCACGGGCCAGACAGCCTGTCCTCATTGCGGGGGTAGCGGAGTTGCCCGGGGAGGCGCGTGTCACAACTGTGGAGGCAGCGGTCGGCGCTCTCTGGACAGCAAGCTCGACGTCAAGATCCCGGCCGGGGTGAGCGAAGGCAGTAAAATTCGAGTCAAGGGCAAGGGCGAGCCTGGACGTATGGGCGGGCAGCCTGGAGACCTTTACCTGACCATCCATATCCGCAACCATCCGCGCTACGAGGTGGACGGTCGCGATCTCAACGTGACCGAGAAACTGGACGTCTTCACCGCCATGCTGGGTGGCACCCTGGAGGTGGAAACCCTGAAAGGGAAGCTCGACCTCAAGATCCCTCAAGGAACCCAGGGGGGCAAGAAGTTTCGCTTGAGCGGTTTCGGACTCCCGGGATCCGGCGGCAAGCCTGCCGGAAACCTCATCGTCCAGGTTCACCTGCAGGTGCCTGAGAAGCTGACCGAGGAGCAAAAGAAAAGAGTCGAAGCGCTGGCCTCCGAGTTGCGGGATTAACCACTTTGCTCCGCAGGCAGAAGCCACTATAATGAAATCATGACCATATCCCTCGAACCGCTGGAGAACCGCTTTGTCATGACGGCCGACTGGGACACTTACGAAAAGATCCTCGAGGCGGTCGGTGATAGACCGGTGAAGGTGACTTACGACAATGGGAGGTTGGAACTGATGTCACCTTCGTATGACCACGAAAAAGGCAAAACCGCTCTGGGAGCTTTGCTGGAGTCGATCCTGGTTCACCTGGACCTGGAATTTGACGCCGGTGGCTCGACGACTTTTAAAGAAAAGGCACTGCAAAGGGGCCTGGAACCAGATGAGTGCTACTGGATCGCGAACGCCTCGGAGTTTGAGGGCGCCTGGAATTCTGAACGCGACCCTTACCCGGACCTAGCCATTGAAGTGGAGGTCAGTCGAAGTGTGCTCGACCGTATGGGCATTCTGGCCGCTCTAGGCGTCCGAGAAGTCTGGCGACTCGATCGCGACGGCTCGCTTCTCTGTTACCAGTTAGGCCCAGACCAAACTTACCAAAAGAGTGAAACCAGTGCCATTCTTCCGACGGTCCGACTCGCCGAAGTGGAAAAACTGGTGAAGCTCGGTCAGGAACAGAAGCTTAGTACGGTGTTGCGGGAATTTCGTCGTACCATTTTGGACGTGGTGGGCGAGTAGGCCCCAGCATGAAGTCACCCAGCACCGGGGCCCTGACTCCCCAGGAGCACGCCCGCCAGGACGCCCTGTACGCCACCTCTCCCAGCCACGACGTGGTGGTGATCGGGACCGGTATGGCAGCCCTCACGGTGGCTTCGCTGCTGGCCAACGCCGGGCGCAAGGTCTGCATGCTGGAGGCCCACGACATCCCCGGCGGCTACGTCCACTCCTTCAAGATGGGCGACTACCATTTCTGCGCCCAGATCCACTACATCTGGGCCTGCGCCCGGGGGGAGCGGGTGTGGCGGTTTCTGGAAAAACTGGGGCTCCAGGACGACATTCTATTCGAAAGCTTCGAGGCCGACGGCTACGACCACGTGATCCTGCCCGACAAGAAAAGAGTCAAGATCCCTTACGGCTACTCCCGGCTGGCCGACAACATTGAGGAAGCCTTTCCGGGGGAGGGAGCCAAAGTTCGCAGGTTCACGGACATCTTAGACCGGCTCACCAAAGAGGTCGCGGAAATGCCCGCCTCCGGTCGATGGTGGGACTACGCCACCAGACTCTGGAACTTCCGGACCCTGATCCGCTACCACAAAAAGACCCTGCAGGAGGTGTTCGATGAATGCGGGTTGAGCAAGGAAGCTCAGGCGGTATTGATCGCCAACTCGGGAAACTTCATGTGCCCACCCGAACGACTTTCCATCCTGGCCTACAACGGACTCTTTTCCGGCTACAACAAAGGTGCCTACTACCCTCGCCGCCACTTCAAGTTCATGATCGACCGGCTGGTGAGCTTCATCACCGAGCACGAGGGTTGCCACGTCTACTATGAACAAGAGGTGGTGGGAGTTTCCCTCAAAGGCCACAAAGTGGAATCGGTGACCACCCGAGATGGCAAGGTCTTTTCCGCCCCTCTGGTGATCTGCAACGCCGACCCCCAGAAGATGTCCCGTACCATCGGACTGGAGAAGTTTCCACCGTCTTATCACAAACCGCTCAGCTACCAGTACTCCGGAACCGCCGTCACGGTTTACCTGGGACTCAAGGGCATCGACCTGCGGGAGTACGGATTCGGAAGTTACAACACCTGGCATCTAGAACAATGGGACCTGAACCAGACCTGGAAGGAAGCCTTGAGCGCGGACTGGAGCCGCCCCTGGATGTTTCTGGCCACTCCCACCCTGCACACCTCTGAACCAGGCACCGCCCCGCCCGGCGCTCAGATCCTGGAACTCGCCACGGCCGCCGATTACGACCATTTCCGCAAGCTCCGCAACCAGGACCCCCGGGCCTATCGAAAAGAGAAGAAAAAGGTCGAAGACCGTCTCATCGACCTGGTCGAGGAACACCACGTGCCGAACCTGCGAAAGCACATAGCGCTTCACGTGGCCGGCTCCCCCACCACCAACGAGGACTTCTGCTGGGCCCCCCGGGGTCACGCCTACGGCCAGGACCTCTCCCCCGAAAACATGGGTCTGGGCCGCCTGCGTAGCAAGAGCCCCTGGAGCAACTTTTACTGGTGCAGTGCGGCCGGCGGATACCCCGGGGTGAGCGGAACCATCGGTACCGGTATCAAGCTTTATCAGGAGCTTACCGGCGACGAAGTCTGAATCTGCCGGGCCAGGGCCTCCGCCACCCGGCTACCGCAGCGGCTGGCCCCTTCCAGCCAGGGAGCGTTCAGGTAGTCACCACACAAGTAAAGTCCGTCTTCTCCTTGACCGGACCCCAGGAACTCTTTGACCCGAGCCACGTGCCCGACATCGTACTTAGGGATCGCTTCTGACCAGCGCTGAAGGTCGAAGGGCTCCAACTCCTCCAGAGACGGCATGAGTCTTCGGACTTCCTTGCCCACTGTCTGAAAAAGCTCTTCGTCGGACAGGTGGTCCAATTCTAAGGCTGCACTCTCATGAAGACCAGCGTTCAAGAGAGACCATCCGTCCTGGACCAGGTGCTCTCCCTTGAGAGCTTCGTTGGTAAATTCAGCCACGATCTGGCTCTCCACGTACGGCACGTAGAAGCAGTGGGTGCCCCCCAGGGCTTCTTTCCTGATACGGTAGGCGAGATTCACGGTGGAGGCGTAGCGCGTAGCCCGCAGCAAATCTAGATGCCTGGAGGGCCCTTCCTGCAAGATCTCCCTGGCCGCCCCGGCTGTAGTCGCCAGGACCACGTATGGATAGGACTTCTCCTCCCCTCCACAGCGAAGTTGCCAGCCCGAACCCTGCCGCCGCAGGTCCTCCACGGCGTGGCCCCGCTTAACATTCAGCCTCTCGGCCAGTGCGTTCGGCAACTGTTGCATCTCGTGGCGAGCGTGCAGAATGCAGAAGTTAGATCCTGGTGCGGTCTTTAGCTGAAACAGACTCAAGAACGCGGCCACGCTGGTTTCTCTGGCCCGATAAAACATCATGCAACTATGAAATGCATCCACCAGATAGTCCGCAAATCCACAACCCACCGCTTGCAAAGCAAAGTCGTAAGCGTTTTCCCGATTGAACTCATCGGGCACGGTTGAAAGATCAAAAAAATCCAACTTGGGATACTTTCGATGGATCGAGAGATAAAACTCCAGGAGCTTGAGACGATCCCAGAGTTTGAGTCCGTCGAGCCGTATCAGGTCTCGCAGAGTCGCCAGGTTCATAGAGTGCCAGCAACCCGCCCGGTAGAACACGTGAGGGACGGGGCTGAGATTCAAATACTCGACCTCGAGTTCGTCGGCCAGTTCCAGGAGGCTAGAGTACGACGCCACCAAAAAATTGGCTCCGAGGTCGAAGGATATCCCCCCGGTAGCCCTGGTCCGCATCCGTCCACCCGGACTTTGCTCCCGCTCGTAAACGTCCACCGAGTAGCCCGCCCGGGTTAATCGATAGGCGCAGGTAAGACCGGCAATTCCCGCTCCGATCACAGCTATGTCAGCAGTTTTTTCCATCTCTTTCTAGAGTATCAAGAAAGAGACGGGCGGTGAAGCCATGCCCGCAACCTTTATCCAGTAGAGAAGTTTGATCGAAAACACGATGAAGACAAAAGCGAATCTCCTGATTTTTATCGCCTTCTTCCTGGGAGGCCTGGCCTGGGGCTTTCTCCCTCTGGATTGTTTATGGCGACCCACCCCGGTTACTCAGCAAGATCCCACTCAGACCAAAGAACAGATCAACACTGAACTGGGCACTTTTGCGTTGCTGGCGCATGAACTTAAGCCTTCGGTGGTCAATATCTCGGTGGTTCGAAACCTACCGGGCCGAGCAATCTTTCCGGATGGGATGCCTTACGACGTGAGTGGCCAGGGCAGCGGCGTGATCATTAGTTCCGACGGTGATGTCCTGACCAACAACCACGTGGTCGATGGGGCCAAGACAATCACCATCAAGCTCTCCGACGGTCGAGAACTGGACGCCGACATCGTGGGCACCGATCCCAAGACCGATCTTGCCCTCTTGAAAGTGAGAAACGCTAGCGGTCTGCCCCAGGCCCGCTTGGGCGACTCCGACGCGCTGGCGGTGGGCGACTGGGTTATGGCCATCGGCAACCCGTTCGGGCTGGAAGCAACTGTTACGGTGGGGGTCCTTTCTGGAAAAGGCCGGGTCATTGGAACCGGTCCTTACGACGATTTCCTGCAGACCGACGCCTCCATCAACCCCGGCAACTCCGGCGGCCCCCTCTTCAACACCAAAGGCGAGGTGGTTGGGATCAATACAGCCATCGTACCGGGTGGTCAGGGCATCGGCTTCTCCATTCCGATCAATCTGGCCGAAGAGGTTTCGGCCCAACTCAAAAAAGACGGTCGGGTGGTGCGCGGCTTTATCGGGGCCGGCATTCAGGCTCTCACCCCTGCCTTGAAATCCGCCCTGGGCCTCAAACAGGAGACCTCGGGAGCACTGGTCTCCTCGGTGGTACCAGGTAGCCCTGGCCAGGCCGCCGGACTTCAGGTATCCGACGTGCTGGTGGCGGTCAACAATAACCGCATCACGTCCGATCGGGATCTTCTCCGGGAAGTGGCTCGACTACCGATCGGGGAAGAGGTCCCCTTCACCTTGCTGAGACAGGGGATGGAGCAGACGGTGTTTATCAAGGTCGCTGAGCGCCCCGATGACGCCACCGCCTATCGAGTCTGGCCCGAAGACGGTGAACACGGCGCCCGTGTGGGGGTGGCCGTGACCGACGTTCTGGATCCTCGAAATCAGCCCGTGGTCATGGTGACCGAGGTGATTCCCGGCACCCCCGCCCAGCTAGCCGGTCTGAAACGGGGTGACCTCATCCGGGCAGTCGGAGCGACCCCCATCAGCACCTCCCACGATTTTGTGCGAGAGGTCTCTCGGGCCAAAGGAGACCTGGCCTTGCTGGTGGAGCGGCAAGGGGTGACGTCCTTTGTGGTTATTAGAGATTAGAGGCTCACCAGTACCAGGGATACGACCCGGGGTTCAGGGGTCGCCCGAAATACGGTCCCCAGGGGTCGTACGCCGGGCCCCAGGGTCCGTCGAATCCTCCCCAACGACTCCAGGGATCGCTTCTAACCGGCTGCAGTTCCGGAGCGATCCCGAGAGTCTCTCGGGGGGAGTCGTTCTCGATCGACTCACCGGCTCGTTCGAGTTCAGAGAGCAGCAGATTCAAGCTTGCCTTCTGGTCGACATTCAGTTCCACGCTCCTCGCCGACATCAGCAGAGAATCGCGGTGTCGGGACAAACCACTGCGAACCAGATCCCGGCCGCCGCGCGGAGCCAGACTCTCCTCCCATAGGGCGATGTCCTCCAGCAGGTTCTTGACCACCGCCTCCAGGACCACCCCACCAGGCGGGCTCTCAATCAGAGTGTTTTCTAAGAGCCGGGCGTGGATGGCTACCCTCTTAAGGGAGTAGTTCACCGATTCGGCCAAAGCAGCCAGGGGGCACAAAGCCAGGAGTATCAAGACCAGAAGAAAGGCTCTCATCACTCCCCTATCATAACCCGAAGTCGTGGACATGCACAGGGGCAACTCAAAGGGCTGTCGTAAGCCCCCGAGTGGAACTCTCCCTCTTCGACTCCGCCGAGCAACCGCCGGCCGAAAGCGCGCCCCTGGCGGCCCGATTGCGCCCCTCCACCCTGCAGGAGTTCGTGGGCCACCAACAGGTCTTTCAAGAGATCCTGGCCCCGGTCTTCGAGCGAGGAGACCTGAAAACGTCCTTTCTCTTTTGGGGCCCGCCAGGAAGCGGCAAGACGACCCTGGCCCATCTGGTGGCCGAGGCCTCAGGCCAGAGAGTCCACGTGCTCTCGGCCGTGACCGCCGGGCTGAAGGAGCTTCGAGAGGTGTTCGCTCGGGCCGAAGCTGAGCCCGGCCGCCATCTGCTCTTCATCGATGAGATCCATCGCTTCAACAAATCTCAGCAGGATGCGCTTCTGCCGGTGGTGGAAAGCGGGCGGCTGCGCCTGCTGGGAGCCACCACCGAGAACCCCTATTTTGAACTTCGAAAGGCTTTGCTGAGCCGCTGCCGAGTGGTACGGCTGGAGAAACTTTCCAATGAAGAGATCGCCGAGATCTTGACCCGAGCCTTGAAACACCCGGACGGATTCGGCAAACTCCAGATAACCATCGAGCAGGGCTGCCTACCGGCCCTAGCGGCGTGCGCCGACGGAGATGCTCGAACCGCCCTCAATCTGCTGGAGCTGGCACTATCCAGGGCCGGTTACTCCCCCTCCGGTTCTCTGATCCTAAACGAAAAAACTCTGGAGGGCGTCCTTACGGATCAGAACCTGGCCTATCACAAATCCAGTGACCGGCGCTACGATCTGGTTTCCGCCTTCATCAAGTCGATCCGCGCTTCCCAGCCGGACGCAGCCCTCTATTGGCTAGCCTGCATGCTGCAAGCCGGGGAGTGTCCGCGCTATATCTTCAGGCGGCTCCTGATCGCCGCTTGCGAAGACGTGGGACTGGCTGACCCCTCGGCCATCGCGGTGGTCAGTTCTTGCGCCCAGGCTTTTGAGTGGGTGGGGCTGCCCGAGGGGAAGTACCATCTCAGCCAGGCTACCCTGTATCTGGCCACAGCCAATAAGTCGGACAGCCTGAAGGCTCTTTTTAAGGCCGAGGCTCACCTCCAGCGACACGGGCCCGGGGAGGTACCGTTGCATCTTCGCGACGGCAGCTACCAGGGCGCTTCGGAACACGGTATAGGCACCGGTTACGAGAACCCTCACCGCACGAAAAAACCGCTAAAGAGTCGCTACCTTCCAGAGGGGATCCACGAGGGTTCGTTCTATATTCCGGGGAACCAGGGATACGAGACCGTGATCGACAAGCGGATGAATCGAGAGCGGAACTGACCCAGGAAAGGCTTAATGTGTTCGATAAAAAGCTGTTCAGATACAGAGAGTTTACCATTCCCTTCATCGTCTACCGTGAGGGAGAACTCAGTCGCGATGACTTTCTAGAACTGGTTCACGAGCTCCAGGAGCTTCAGAATGAGCAGCACGACTCGCTGCTCAGCTCCCTGGCCGAAAACGTGAACCTGCGGCGCAGGCATCCCCGCATCCACGAATCTTTAAAAGAAGTCGTGCTCCTATTCGACGAGGCCCTGGATATCACCGAACAAGCCCTCTTGGGGGATCCCGAGGTCGAGGACGAGTACTTCGACGAGGCGATGGAGATCTTTAAGAGGGGCAACCTCTTACTAGCAGAGTGCTTTTACGAACTCGACGAGATGGTCGAGCGCTCGAGTTTTCACGGCGAGATCTAACCCCTCAGGACTCCTTCTGTGGATTTTTGGCCTGCGAAGTACGAGTTCGTAACAAGCTGTAGCAATATGTTAACCCAGTTTACAAACCAGAAACAAAAAATGTTTCCCATGCCGTGAAATTACGGATAGACTAGTGGAAAGAACAACAACTGATTGGAGAACTTATTATGGCATTAGGTGCACTAGGCGGAGCAGGCGGTGGCGGCGGCGGAATTAGCCCTCAATTGCAAGGCGCCCAACAAGCCCAGCAACAGTCTTCGGAAGCAAACCAGGCGGCGCAAATCCAAGCGCAGATGCAGTCTGAAAAAACCAAGACCGCAGCTCAAATCCACCAGATTCAGGAAGAAACTCGCACCAAGGTTTCTGAGATGTTTCGTGAGACGAACCTGAACCGAGCCAAATCTTCCAGCAAGATTCATGGCAAATGGGTTCAGCAAATCATGGCCTAACCTTCAAACCCTTTCTCTCTGTAAAACGGGCGCTTTGCAAGCGCCCTTTTTTGTTACCGGACCGCCCCCGTAAAAGTTCTAAGAGTGGTATTGACGAATGGAATACTTGTCGCTAATATACAAAAACACTCGACAGTCGGGCTCAAACCAGGGGCGAGTGGCGAAATTGGCAGACGCGCCAGATTTAGGTTCTGGTGGAGCAATCCGTGGGGGTTCGAGTCCCTTCTCGCCCACCAGTCGAGACCGACAAAAAGGTCGGGAGGAGCTTAACTCGTAAGCGAGAAGTCAACCTCCCAACGTGCGGAAGTAGCTCAGTGGTAGAGCATCGCCTTGCCAAGGCGAGGGTCGAGAGTTCGAATCTCTTCTTCCGCTCCAAATGGGGCTGCCACGGTACGGAGTTCTGAACGGAACTACGCACCAAGGTGGCCCTTCGTGTTTGCCTGGGCATGGAATGACCGGGCTTCAAAAGCGTATTTCCACGAGGAGAGACTCCATGAAAGTTAAGGTTATCGAGCAGTCGGCAAGTGAGCGAACCATTGAAGTGGTGGTGGACGCCAAGAAGGTCGAATCGGCGTTTGAAAGCGCCTTTAAGAGAAACCTGAATCAGTTCGCCTTACCCGGCTTCCGCAAAGGAAAAGTGCCCAAAGCCATGGCAGAGCGCTACATCACGGATGGGGCATTGGTCCGAGACGTGGTTAACGATCTGGTACCCAAAGCGTTTCAGCAGGCCATTAAAGAGCAAAAACTGGAACCCATCAGCGAGCCCGACTGGGATCTGGTGCAAAACGAGCGCGGGAAAGATCTGGTTTTCAAAGCCTCTTTCACGGTAGCCCCCGTCCTGAGCATCAACGGCTACGACGGCCTGGAGATCGAGCAGGAAAAAGAAGAGATCACCGACCAGCACGTCCAGGATACGCTCCAACGCATGGCCGAGCAGCACGCGGAGTTTGTGACCCTCGAGGAAGACCGGGGCATCGTGGTCGGTGATTTTGCGGTGGTGGACTACACCTCTTTCCAAAACGGCGAAGAGATCGAAAACGGCAGTATGACCAACTACATGATGGAGATGAAACCGGAAAACTACATCGACGGCTTCGTTTCCAACCTGCAAGGGGCTAAAGGCGGGGAGGAACGAACTTTCGACATCAGCTTCCCGGAAGACTACAACAACGAAGAGTTGGCCGGCGAAACCGTCACCTTCAAATTTAAAATTCACGACATCAAGGTCAAGCGCGTCCCCGAAATCGATGATGACTTCGCTCAATCTCACTCCGAAAATGAGACCATCGAAGAGTTGAGAAAGAACATTCGAGAACGGCTTGAGGGCCAAATCTTGAAGCGGGCTGAAGGTGAAGCGGTGACGAGCATTGTCAAGCAGCTCCTGGAACAAGTCGCTGAAGAGACCATTCCTGCCCAGCTGCGCCAACATCACGCCCAAAGAACCATCCGGATGCGAATGTACGAACTCGCCGAACGCGGGCTGAGTCTGGAGCAGGTCCTACAGGCACGCGGCCTATCCCAAGATGCCTGGATTCAGGAAATGATGGCCGCCGGACTCTTTGAAGCTCGCTTGGAAGTGCTCTACCGGAGCATCGCCCAGGCGGAAAATGTGACCGTGGACGATAAAGAACTTGATGAACTGATCGCCCAGGAAGCAAAAAACACCAAAATGAAGCCCAAACAACTGCGCAAGCAGATGGAAAAAAACGGTTCCATCTCCATGCTGGAGTACACCCTGCTGCAAGAAAAGCTTCACGGTCTGCTATTGGAAAAGGCCAACCTGAAATTTGTGCCGCCCGGTAGCAAGAAAGAGTCCGATTCCAAGAAAAAGACAGCCCCCAAAGCTAAGAAAGACCAGCAGAAGGAGCCCTCTGAAAAAGCCGACAAGAGCGAAAGCAAGGCTACTAAGAAGACCCAGAAGGCGACTAAATCCAAGGATAGCGGCAGCAAAAAGAGCGAGGACAAAGCCACCACAGAAACGGCTGGTGAGTCCAAAGCCAAGGCCCCGGCTAAGAAAGCTGCCAAAAAAGCTAAGAAAGCTGCCAAGAAAAAATCGTAGCGGAGTTTGAACACTTCGCAAAACGAGAAAGAAAAAGGGAGAGGAATCCGAAATCCTGGGCCTAATCGGCATGACAAAGGATAACGGAGAACAAAGAATGAGCATAGCAGATATCTCGTTGGGAAGTTTAAACGGCGGAGAGCGGTCAGCCCTGGTGCCCATGGTGGTCGAACACACCGCGCGAGGGGAGCGTTCCTACGATATCTTTTCTCGCCTCCTGCGCAACCGAATCATCTTCGTCGGCTCTACGATTTCCGACCCCATAGCGAATCTGATCATCGCTCAACTCCTCTTTCTGGAGCAGGACGACCCCGACAAGGACATCGACATTTACGTCAATAGTGCCGGTGGCTCGACTTCAGCCGGGCTTGCCATCTACGACTGTATGCAACTGGTCAAATGCGACGTCTCCACCATCTGTATGGGATTGGCGGCCAGCGCGGCCTCCATCCTGTTGGCCGGTGGGGCCAAAGGCAAGCGCTTTGCTCTCCCCTTCTCCCGGGTCATGATCCACCAGCCCTGGGTATCAGGGGTGGGCGGTCAAGCCACGGATATCGATATCCACGCCAAGGAGATCCTTCGGACCCGCCGGGTGATGAACGATATCCTAGCCAAACACTCCGGGAAGGACCTGGAACAGATACAACGAGATACCGAACGCGATTTTTACCTCACGGCAGAGGAAGCCGTGGACTATGGTATAATCGACGAAGTTATCACCAAAGGAAGCCGTTAAGAGGACTATGTTTCGATTCGGAGATGACAGAGGCACATTGAAGTGCTCTTTCTGTGGAAAAAATCAAGATCAGGTTCGCAAACTGATTGCCGGACCCGGTGTCTACATTTGTGATGAGTGCATTGAGCTGTGCAACGAAATCATTGAAGATGAGTTGTCTCGCTCGAACGACGATCCCCTCCGCTTTCGAAACCTCCCTAAACCCAAAGAGATCAATCAGATCCTTGATCAGTACGTGGTCGGACAACAACGCCCGAAGCGTACGCTTTCGGTGGCGGTCTACAATCATTACAAGAGGATCCACTCCAAGTCGAGTGCGGCAGCTCCCACCACCAGCGAAGAAGTTGAGCTTTCCAAGAGCAACGTTCTGATGATCGGTCCCACCGGTTGCGGCAAAACCTATCTGGCCCAAACTCTAGCCAAGATCCTGAACGTTCCACTGGCTATCGCCGATGCCACTTCCCTCACCGAGGCGGGTTACGTGGGAGAAGACGTCGAGAACATTCTCTTGAAGCTGATCCAGGCAGCGGACTACGATGTCAAACGAGCCCAACAGGGCATCATCTACATCGACGAGATCGATAAGGTTGCCCGCAAGTCGGAAAACCCTTCGATCACTCGGGACGTTTCCGGTGAAGGCGTGCAGCAAGCTTTGCTGAAAATCCTGGAGGGAACCGAAGCTAACGTACCACCTCAGGGCGGGCGCAAGCACCCGCACCAGGAGTTCATCCAGATCGACACCACCAACGTGCTGTTTATCTGCGGTGGTGCCTTCGAAGGTCTAGAGCAGATCATCGAGCAGCGGGTGCGTGACCAATCGATGGGCTTTCGGGCCACCATCGAGAGCAAGAAAAAGCGCAAACTCGGCGACATCCTGGCTCAAATCTTGCCAGAGGACCTCCTGAAATTTGGACTTATCCCGGAGTTTGTCGGCCGGCTGCCGGTGGTGGTCACCCTGGACTCCCTGGATGAAGAATCGCTGATTCAGATCCTCACCGAGCCCCGCAATGCTCTGGTCAAGCAGTATCAGAAGATCTTCGCCATGGACGGGGTAGACCTGGTTTTCACCAAGGAGGCTATCTGTTCCATCGCCCGGGAAGCCCAGAAGCGCAAGACCGGTGCCCGGGCCCTTCGCTCCATCATGGAAGAGAACATGCTGGATATCATGTATGAAATTCCATCCTTGAACAACGTAACCAAGTGTATCATCACTCGGGAAGTGATCGATGGAGGAGAAACCCCCACCTTGATCCACACCGAGGAGATCGAAGAAAAGGCGAGTTAACCTGTCCTTTAGCGGTTAACTCCCTGGAGTTCAGCCAGGTGTTCCCGCACGATAGCTGACTGGGCCTCGTCCCTGCTTAGCTCAAGGAAGCGTCGATACTGGGTCGACGCTTCTTCTATTTTACCCTCCCGGTCCAGGACGAGGGCCAGTTGATAGACGTACCTCGAGTCATCACCGGCTAGCTCGACCGCTCGTCGACTCTGCTCGGCGGCCTCCTCCAGACGATCCAGACGGCTCAGCGCCAGGGAGAGATTATGAGCGATCCCGGCATCCTCGGGCCTGAGCTCCCGGGCCTGGCGAAACCACTCCACCGCTTCTTCATAATCGCCGGTGAGATAGGAATACGAACCCAGGGTCTGCAGAGTTTCTTCGGAGGTGGGGATCTGCTCTCGGACCGCCAGAAGATACTCTCCGGCATCCTGAAGCTCTCGTTGCTGCAAGAGGACGCGACCATAAATCCAGGAGGCCCGAGGCTCTTGTGGATATCGGTCCACCAGGTCCGCAGCCAACAACGCCGCCTCCGCCGTCTCCTCACGCTCGGCCAAGGCCGCCGCCAGGTTGTACTGCAGTTCAAAGGGAAGAGACTGTTCCTTGACTGCCTCCATCAGCGGGGCCGGGTCAAAGCCCGGCTCTTGGTGAGAGAGTAGAAGGGCGAAGGCGTTCAAGACTCTCACGTCGTCCTTAGCCTCAGCGAGCATCGATCGCACGATCTCCCCTGCCTCTTCGGTGCGTTGCTGGGCCAGGTAGAGGGCTATCAGATTGGCTCGCGGCTCATAGACGCTGGCCGAAGAGAGCTGCTGAGCCCGCAGATAGGACCCTTCGGCCGCCTCCAACTCGCCCGCCTGCTGATGCAGAAAGCCGCGCAGGTTGTGCCACTCCCAGGCCTGTTCGTGGGCGCCACGCAGAAGCTCTAAGGCGTCACTAGCCTGTCCGTAACGCTCCAGCGCCGTCAACGTCTTGACCCGTAAAAGACCCACCTTCGGGTCGTTCGGCTCCTGGTCGAGATACAACTCGAGTTGCCGTAGTGCGGCTTCATAATCTTTGCCTTCATAAAGAGAGGCGGCCAGATAAGGTCTGATCTCCAACCTCTCGGGCTCCAGACGCAGCGCGCGCCGAAAAAGGTCAGTGGCTCGTTCGATCTGACCTTCCTCGAAAAGCTCCAGCCCTTGACGGAAGAGAAACCCGGCCTCCCGCTCGGAAGAAGTGGGAGGGTCCGGCTGGGCCCCGGCCAGAGCGCTCAGCAGCAAAAGTATGAACAAAGTACGTATCACGGTCTCCCGATTCTGTATGGCAGTTTAGATACCCTTGGGGCTTCGCCTTTCCAGGAGCCGCAAGAGAAGGTAGATCCCCAGACCGAGCGAGGTTGAAACGGCGGCGGCACCAGCCGCCCAGGAGATCTGGCCGGACTGAGCCAGAGCGTACACCGCGATCGGTAGCGTCTGCGTCTGCCCCTCCATGCTTCCCCCCAGCATCATGGAGGCGCCAAACTCGCCCAGAGCCCGGGCGAAGACCAGCAATGAAGCGATCACCACGGCGGTGGTGAGCTGCGGCCAAACTACCCTCACGGTATTAAACAATCGGGTGCCTCCCAGTGTCACTCCACCCTCCAGAAGCTCCGGGCGCAGCCTGGCCAGACCCACCATGCAGGACTGAAAGGCCAGCGGAAAGCTCACCACCACGCAGGCCAGCAACGTCCCGTAGCGGGTGAAGACCACCTGCCAGCCCACAGCCGCCAGCCAGGACCCGGGTGGACGCGCGGGTGAAAGCACCCACAAGAGCAAAAACCCGGTGACCGTGGGGGGCAGAAAGAGAGGGATCAGAAACAGCGCCTCCAGGGGGCGCCAGCGAGAGCGGTACAGGAGGGTGGCGGCGATCAAGCCCAGGGGCACGCAGATAGCCGTGCAACCCAGGGCCACCCATAAGGAGAGTTCAGTCGCCTGGAGGATGACGTTCATCGTGGCGTAACCGAAGCGTCTTGATCGACTCCGACAAGAGTTCGTGAAACTGGCCGTACACGTCCTGGGGGCAAACGAAGTGCAAGAGCAGCCAGCTCAGCTCGTTTCCAAAGAGCCAGAGCCGGTGGTATCGATCCTCCCTGATATACTGCCAGGAAAATCCGTGAGCCTCCGGGACCGAGGTTATCTGCAGGAGTTCGTCAGTGGCCACGGGGTGCCCCGACCTGGTCAGAAACCCGGCCAGCATGCGGGATAGGTTAGGAAGTTCATCCTTGTCCTCCACCACCTGGGAAGTCAGGTGCAGCACTCCGGGGGGCTCTCGGCAGATGCAGTGGAGAACACCGTCGGCCTCGGCGGTCTGGAAAGAGGCCGGTAAAGTCAGAGAAAAGTTGGGTTGCTCCAGTTTCAACATATCCTAAAAACAGATCGCACGACAGACCGCCCCAGCGCCTAAAACCGAAGCCAACTCGTGCATCTGGGTTTCATAATTGATCACATTCTTGTCCGACTGGCAGAGCACCGCCTCCACGATCCGGTGAGGTGGAAATCCGGCCGCGTAGGCCGAGATGATGGCTGCTTGCAGCGGTGGTAGGGTGGGGTTGTAAGCGGCATTCTCCAGGGCCGCCCCGCAAAAAATCCGGCCCTCCTCGGTTCGCACGGCGACTCCCGCTCGCGAACCGCTGTAGGGCACGTAGGAATGACGAGCCGCCCTGCGAGCAGCCTCCTCCAGGTCTCCCCCTTCCGGAAGCTCCGGAGGCTCCACATAAAACGGCTCGCTCACGTCGAGATCAGCAGGACCGAAGGAGCGGGGAAACAGTGCGCCCATACTTGTGGCCGGCTCGTTGCCGATCAGGATCTCCAATTCGCCCTCTCGGTCGAACTCTTTGAGAAACTGGCGGCAGTGGCCGCAAGGCGGTGCCGAGACGGCGATCTTGACCAAAGGAGAGGACGAGTAAGTGCGACTCAGACTGAGCAGGAACTGCTCGGCGTGAACCGTCTGGGCAAAGGTTGTCCCGCAAAACTCCAGATTCACTCCCAAAAAGATTTCTCCCCGGGCGTTGGCTCCCGCCGCCACCACCTGAAAGCCCGAGATTGGCGCGACCGCCAGAGGTTGGGCTCCAGAGACCAGACTGCGCAGAAGCCCTTCCAGATCCAGCCCGTGCTCAGACCGCTGCATCTCTTGCTGCTCTGAACTTAAATAAAACCGCTCACTGAGCGCTCCTGTGCACCCCTCCTTCACGGGGTGGGACGCTCCACTTTCAGGTCGAGAAGCTCAAGCTGCTCCGGAGTGGCTTCCACCGGAGCGTCGGTAAGAGGGCAGTAGGCGTTGGCGTTCTTGGGGAAAGCCAACACCTCTCGGATGCTGTCCTGACCGGCGCAGATCGCCACCAGTCGATCCAGACCCAGGGCGATCCCGGCGTGAGGCGGGGCCCCGTACTCAAAGGCGTTGAGAAGAAATCCGAACTTCTGACGCGCATCCTCGATGGTGAGTCCGATGCACTCCAGGACTTTCTCTTGCAACTCACGCTGATGGATCCTGACACTCCCGGAGGCGGCCTCGTTTCCGTTTAAGACCAGATCGTAGGCGGCCGCCCGGGCGGCCAGCGGTTCCGACTCCAGCAGATGGAAGTCCTGGGCGTGGGGCGAGGTGAAGGGGTGATGCTCGGGACAGATGGCATCCTCTTCGGCATCGTAAGCAAAGAGCGGAAAGTCCACCACCCAGTGCAGTTTGAAGTCGTCCTTGGAGGCCAGTTGATACTTCCTGGCGAGTTCCACCCGCAGTCGGCCCAGGCCGGCCAGAAGCTCTTTTTTGTTCCCGGCGCTGATCAGCACCAGATCGTCTTGGGTCGCCCCCACCGAGGCCAGGATGCCTTCCACGGACTCCTCTCCCAGGTGCTTGAGCAAGGAGGACTTCAGTGAACCGTCCTCTCCCCGACCGATGAAGAAAACTCCGGCCAGGCCGTTGCTCTTGGCCAGTTCATCCAGTTCGCCCTGAACCTTTCGGGAAGCACCGGCCTGGCCAGGTAGCACCATAGCCCGGATCCACTCACCACTCTCTAGAGCGGCCTTAAAAACCTTGAATTCCGTACCGGAGAGATGCTCCTCGATATTATGAAAACGCATGTCGTAACGCATATCCGGCTTGTCGCTGCCATACAGCTCCAGCGCTTGTGAGTGGGGCATGCGGGGAAACGGGGTCTCAATTTGCACCCCCATGACGGTTCGAAACATGTGCTCCAGCATGCCTTCGACCACACCCAGCACATCGTCTTGTCCGGCAAAAGACATCTCCATATCGATCTGGGTAAACTCCGGTTGCCGGTCGGCCCGCAGATCTTCATCGCGAAAACACCTGGCGATCTGAAAGTAGCGGTCCATCCCGCTCACCATCAACAGTTGCTTGAAAATCTGTGGAGACTGGGGCAAAGCGTAAAAATTTCCCGGATGGACGCGGCTGGGTACCAGATAGTCTCTCGCTCCTTCGGGGGTCGAGCGCACCAGAGTCGGGGTCTCGATCTCGAGAAAGTTCTGACCATCCAGATAGTCCCGCACCGCTTTGGCGATCCGGTGGCGCAGTACCAAATTGTGGGTCATAGAGGGGCGCCGAAGATCAACGTAGCGGTACTGAAGCCGCAAGGCTTCATCCACGCTCTGGTAGTCGGAGACCTGAACCGGAGCGACTTTGGAGGGGTTCAGGATCTTGATCTCCTCCACCACCAGTTCCACATCGCCGGTGTGGATGTTGGCGTTGCGGGTCTCCCCGGGCCGAATCCGAACCCGCCCCAGGACGGCCAGGACAAACTCGGAGCGCACCCGCTCAGCCTTCTCGAAGGCCTCGGCCTGAGCCGGGTCGACCACCACCTGGGTCATGCCGTAGCGGTCTCTCAGATCGATAAATATCAGCCCCCCGAGGTCTCGGCGACGGTGCACCCATCCCATCAGGATAACACTCTGACCGTCATGCTCTGCTCGCAGATCGTCGCAGGTATGGGTCCGTCGCAGACTACCTATCGGTTCTGTTTTCACGCTCTTTTCTCCAACTTTCATTGTCCGACCGCCTATCATCTTGAGAGGGGAAGTTTCTAAGGCTGGAAACGAGTTCCTTTATGAACTCATCTCTGGGAGATACCCTCTGGGATACCCATTGTTCAACCGTTTGACCACTGACGATAGAGCCGTGGTAGCCTATTATCGAATGGACCCAACCTCAAGTAATCATCCCTGACGCGGAGCCTCACGGCTCCGCTTTTTTGCATCCAGGATCTCCCTGGCTGCGCTCAAAATTTCAGTCACGGTGGAATCCGGGGCGCCTTTGACCAAAGCGCGGTGCGGCACCTTCCAGGGGCGCCATTGCACCGAACAGTGCTGGTAACTCTCAGCTTCATAGGCCACCACCACGGGGGTCTCCAGGGCTGCGGCCACGTGGACCGCACCGGTATCGGGAGAGACCAGGAGCTTCGACTCTCCGATGAGTTGGCACCACTCGGCAAAGCGCAAGCCCGTCCGGAGGTCAAACTCTGCAAAGCCACCTCTCGCCACCAGTTCGGCCTCCCGAGGACCGGCCGTAACGACCAGGCGGCCGAACGCTTCCATTCCATAACACAGTCGGATCACGTCATCCACCGACCATCCGTTCGTGAACCAGCGATCCCCCAGGTGCAAGACCGACCAATCCTTGGTCTTGAATCGGAGCCCTAACTCCAGGGGGCGCTGGGTGGAGGGAGGGAGACCCATAAAACGAGCCAGGCGATCGAGGTGCTCAACCTCGTGCTCCAGATGGTCGGGTACCGAAACCTTGATCAACTCACAGTGGGTCAAGCAGCGCCGCGCCAGCAATCGTACCATCGGCCGATCGGTGTAGATGTATCCCACTCGGAGAGTGGCCGCCGAGGCGAAGGTGTTCTTCAAGCTCTCGCTTCGAGGAGCCAGCGAGACTGCCAGGTCGAAATGCCCTGAGGGCAGCGAGGTGACGATGCTGTCAACCAGTCCGGTGGCGATCAACACCTGCTCGCAGTAGGGAGCTACCCAGGCGGTGATGTGCGCGCTGGGGAACTGCTCCCGAAGCGAACGCAGAAAAGGGGTGGAGAGGATCAGGTCGCCCACCCGATCGGTGCGAATGACCAGAATCGAATCAGGCGTCCGGGATTCGAAGAGCTGCTTCAGGCTGGGTTTTCGAGTCAGGGCCATACCGATCGGATCCCGCTGACGTAATGCCACTGGAGTAGTATCTCACGCCCCAACTTGGAACTGACCGCCCACTTCTCCAGCAATTGGTGCAGCCGTCCGCCCCTCGAGATCAGCGCGTGCACCCCCAGAGAGATAGGATTCATGCCCATGATCAGAGGGATCCGGAGGTCCCGGTGCTTGCGATAGAAACGCACCGTCGATTTGCCGGCCAGAAACATCTTCTGGCACTGTTCCTCGTAAGGCACCGGGTGCCAGTGATAGTTTACCGCAAAAGGGTTGTAACGCAGCACGCATCCGGACTGCTGCAGGCGATAGCCCAGTTCCAGGTCTTCGTGACCGTAGCCGGTGAAATCTTCGTCGAACCCTCCCACTCGGAGCAAATCGGCTTTGCGGGCGCTGGCGTTTCCGGTCAGGAAGTAGTGCCAGGGCACGGTGGTCCGGTTCACACTGTGGCGGGCGTGAGCCTGCGGGTCTTCTCGGTACTCGCGGTACTCCTCCAGGGTGTTCACCTGAACCTCGCACCCCACCACCGCGTCTCCCGGAAAGCGAGAATGGTAATCGAAGTGCTGTTGCAGGAGATCGGGTTCGGCGATGATGTCTGCGTCGGTGAAGAGAATCAGGTCCCCTCGGGCCTCTCGCACTCCACGATTGCGGGCCCCGGATCGCCCGGTGTTGGGCCCGGGGGTGAAAACAATACGGGGATCTTTGAGTTCCTCCGTCAACTCCTTCGTGCCGTCGGTGGATCCGGCGTCGCACAGCAAAAGTTCGTACTGCTCGGCGGGAAAGGTCTGATCCAAAAGCGACGGCAGCACAACCGAAAGGGAGTCCGCTCTGTTATATGTGGGTATCACCACACTGATCCGCATAGCTTTGGCGTTTATCTCTCCGGGCTTGAAGTCCTACCGAAAAGGTTACGGCCGGGAAAGCACAGTATAGAAGTTGCTAGATTGTTGTGCAGGTCAAGCGCATGGAGGAAATCAAACTTGACGAGAAAGTTAGTTTATTTTTTGATGATATCTCTGGCTCTGGGGTTCACTCCCTTGCAGGCCCAGGACGAGACGCTCCCTCTACCCGATCTGTGGCCGATGGAGATCGTCGTGCCCAACGGGCTTCTGCCGGGGGCGAATAACCAGGTTAAAGTGATCGTCACCAACCTGGTCAAGAACAGTGAAATCAAAGGTCCAGTCAAGATCGAACTGGTGGCCATTCAGGTCGATTCCGGTGAGCGAACGAGCTATTTCGCCGAAGTTGAGGGGATGCGACACGGTCAGAAGCGAGAAGCGCTCTTTCCCGGCGTGAACGCCACCGGCAGTTCGGTCAAGCTCCTGGCTATCCTGGATCCGGATAAGGTGGTCGAAGAGGCCGACGAAGTCAACAACCGTCGCCTCTATCAGGTCTGGATCAAGAAAACCCCGGAACCCACCTCACCATCTGCTGAAGACAATGAGGAGACCGAGGCCGGGCAGCCTGAGGAGACGCCTCAGCCCGAGGAGGCACCTCAGCCCGAGGAGGCACCTCAGCCTTAGACGTGTTCCGTGATGCGAAACTGGAGAACCTCGCCTCCCTGGTTATCATTGTCGGCGCCAATGGAAGCGGCAAGTCGACTCTCTTCGATATCTTCTCTTTTCTGAGAGAGTCGCTTCAGACCAACGTGGCTGCCGCGGTGGCTCGAAGAGGTGGGTTTAAGGAGCTTGTCAGCCGGGGAGAAAGCGGACCCATCGAGATCGTAGTCAAGTTTAGAGAGAGCGGGGGTCGCCTGGCCACCTATCACCTGGAGGTCGGCTTGAACGGTTCCCGCCCCGTGGTGGAGAGGGAAATTCTGAAGTTTCGCCGCGGTAGGCGGGGCCAGCCCTGGCACTTTGTCGATTTCCGACGGGGCACGGGGACTGCCATCACCAATGAAAGCGTCTATGGCGAAGAGGGCGCGACCGACCGAAGACGGGCGACTTGTGCTCCGATTTAGAGACGGGAGCTTTAAGGACCCCTTTGTCAGCCGCTACGTTTCGGACGGTACGATCAAGATATTCGCCTACCTTGTTCTTCTGTACGATCCGAGCCCCCACCCGCTCTTGGCCATCGAAGAGCCCGAGAACCAACTCTACCCGGATTTACTGCTAGAGCTTGTTGAAGAGTTTAGGGACTACGCCAGACGGGGCGGACAAGTCTTCGTCTCCACCCACTCTCCGGATTTTTTGAACGGTGTGAAATTGGAGGAGATCTACTGGCTGGTGAAGCGTAATGGGTTTAGTGAAATTCGGCGGGCGGACGCAAGCGAACTGCTTCGTAGCCTGGTGGCCACAGGCGACTTGCCCGGCTCGCTTTGGAAGCAGGGATTGTTCGAGGGAGCCAGCTTGTGAGACTCGTGTTTTTCCTCGAAGAGCCGTCGATGAAGGCTTTCCTCGAACAGCTTCTTCCCCGCTACTTTCCAAAACTCACCTTTCAATGTGTTACCCATGCAGGCAAGCAGGACCTGGAAAAGAGTTTGCGCCGAAAACTGGCCGCCTGGAACAGACCCGGCGACCGTTTCGTGGTCGTGCACGACAACGACGGCGGCGACTGCATCGCTCAAAGTGTCGCCTCGAAAGACTCTGCCAGGAATCCGGCAAAGCCGCGCTTATAAGAATTGCCTGTCAAGAGTTGGAAGCTTGGTATCTCGGCGATTTCCACGCCTTGAGCCAGGCTTACCAGGATGCAAAGTTGTTAAAGCACGCCGGAAAGAAGAAATTTCGGCAACCCGACAAGCTTGCCAGCCCCTCGAAAGAACTAGCGAAACTCGTCCCGAGCTTCCAGAAGATCTCCGGTGCAAGAAAAATGGGAGCCTGCCTCTCCCAGGACGGCAACACTTCTCGTAGCTATCAGGTTTTTCTAGAGGGTGTTCAGAGGCTGCTGTCAGGAGACGCAGCATAGAAGTTGATTTGGGGAGCCGCACTCGCAAACCCTCGAACCGGGGCCTGCTTGGGCCCCGGGGGATTTCGAGGCGGTTCCTGTTGCTCCGCAATCTGGCGGTTCATGGTCTCTCGTGGATCGAGCGCATTCCAGGTAAGGTGCAACCCACGAGGACGGTTCTTGTCATTTACGACTAAAAATCGACCACTCTCCCCGGTGGGCCCGAATGGTAAAGGAGTCGTCCTCCTCACCGTCCCACCCGATATTAAAGTCGAGCCACTGCCCCAACTCCAGGTCGGCTTGCTCGGCCACCGAGTTGCCCTCGGCGTCGGTGAAGTGCAGTTTGCCGTCTGGCCGGAGGAAGATGCGAAGTGAGCCGTCGTGCACGTTTCGGTGGCAGGCATCAAAATGGCCCACGCGGGTGCGTGACACAGGCGAAAAATCTTTTATAATGGAGTCGTGCCTAAACCCAGTCTGATCAACGACGTCCTCTTCAAGATTGTTTTCGGTACTTCGAATAGCGAACCTGTGCTCGTGGCCCTGCTGAACGCACTTT